>JBCDDH010000026.1:0-41093 GCA_039180415.1 Planctomycetota bacterium
CGGCCTCGGCCCGCTCACCGATCTGCTCGCGATGCCTTCGGTCTCCGAAATCATGGTCGTCGGCTCCGACCGCATCTACGTCGAAAAGAACGGCGTCATCCAGCCGTCCACCCGCTCGTTCTTCTCGGAAGAAATCCTGCTCTCGGTCATCGAGCGCATCCTCACCCCGGTCGGCCGGCGTGTCGATACGTCCACGCCGCTCGTCGACGCCCGCCTCGCCGACGGCTCCCGCGTCAACGTCGTCATCCCGCCGCTCTCCCTGGTTGGCCCGGTGATGACCATCCGCAAGTTCGGCTGGGTCCCGTTCACCATGGACGACCTGGTGGAACGCGACGCCCTGAGCGAACCGGTCGCGCGCTTCTTACAAGGCACGGTGCTGGGCCGCAGCAACACCGTCATTTCCGGCGGCACCGGCTCTGGGAAGACCACCCTGCTCAACGTGTTGTCCGCCTACGCCCGGCCGGCCGAACGCATCATCACCGTCGAAGAGTCCGCCGAACTCCAACTGCCTCAGCCGCATGTCGTCAAGCTTGAAGGCCGGCCCGCCAACGTCGAGGGCCGCGGCGCGATCACCATCAAAGACCTCGTCCGCAACGCGCTACGGATGCGGCCCGACCGCATCATCATCGGCGAGGTCCGCGGCCCCGAAGCCCTCGACATGCTCCAGGCCATGAACACCGGCCACGACGGCTCGCTCTCCACCGTCCATGCCAACAACACCGCCGACGCGATGAAACGCCTCGAAGCCCTCGTGCTCATGGCCGTCGACATGCCCATCCGCGCGATCCGCGAACAGATCGTCACCGCGCTGGACCTCGTGGTTCAGGTCGCCCGCTTCGCCGACGGCCGCCGGCGTGTGACGCAGATCTCCGAAGTCACCAGCCTCGACCCGGAGTCCGGCCAGATCCGCCTCGAAGACATCTTCGTCCTCCGCGACCCCGATCAGCCCCGCCTCCGCCACACCGGCTATCTCCCCACCTTCGCCGAGCCCATGATCCAACGCGGCGACTTCGATGTAGACGTGTTTCTGTAATCGGTGTAACGCATCTTCCGCCGTCGATATGCCTCTCGGTAATCACGCACGGGGGCACTCCGCTGTTTCACGGATCGTTGATTAGCCGGGTCTTTGCGTCCTCGGTCGCCCGGTCCTTGAACTCCGTCGCCAACTTCGGCGTCCCGGTGGGCCGGGTCCCCTTCAACAACAACACCTTGCAGAACCGATCGATCACCCCTACCTACACGACTACACCCAAACCACGAACGTCACGGTCAACACCAACAGTTGGTGAGCATCCACGCAATTTACGCAACCGCAAATCGCCGGCCCGGCTAAACCAGCCGGGCCGATTCTCGATCATGGCGTATCGAGGTCCAGCGATCTTCTTGATGAATGCTCGCACCTGGCCGTGACGTGTGTCGGACCCACGGACGGCAAAAGATTAAAATAGTGGGCGTATTCGCCGCATGATCGACGACCCCGCCATCCTGTTGCTCGCGAGCCTGTTATTGGGGCTGTCGGTATTTCTCGCGATATATTTCGGCCCGGGTCCGGCCAAACGTTGGTTTGCGCGGCAGGAAATGGCCTACGACCGGGTGCTGCGGCGGCAGCTCATGATGGACGTCGTGCCACGACATGCGGTGTATCTTGCGCTCACGGGGATCGGGGTGGCGTTCCTGGTGGCGTTGCTGATCACGAACAACCCGTTCGTCGGGCTGATCTGCGGAGGGTTGGCGATTTTCTTACCGACGCTGGTGATCCGACACCTGGAGGCCAAGCGGCGGATCGAGCTGGACGATCAGCTGGCCGACGGGCTGACGACGCTGAGCGCCTCGGTGCGGGCGGGGCTCAATCTGGTGCAGGCGATGGAACTGGTGGTCAAGAATCATCGCGGTCCGATCCGGCAGGAGTTCGATGCGCTGCTGCGGGAGTACGAGTTGGGCAGCGACCTCAACGCCGCGATGCGGACGGCGAGCAATCGCATCGGCTCGCCCCTGTACCGGCTGACGTTCACGGCGATCGAAATGCACCGGCGTCAAGGCGGGGACGCCGGCGAGTCGCTCGAACGGATCGCCGAGTCGGTGCGTGAGATCAAGAAGCTCGAGGGCAAGCTCGACGCGCTGACGGCGCAGGGGCGGAGCCAGGCGAACATGATGGCGGCGATGCCGATCGTGTTTCTATTGATCCTCTGGGGGATCGACCCGGACGGCGTGGGGATGTTGTTCACGGAGACGGCCGGGCGGGCGATTTTGCTGACGGCGGCGGTGATGATCGGCCTGGCGTATTTGTGGATCCGGAAGATCATGGGGGTGCAGCTGTGATGCCCCTGTGGCTGCTCCAATTGCTCGCGTCGTTGGCGGTGTTCGGCGGGGTATTTCTGCCGATTTGGGTGCTGTTCCGGCATCCGATGCCCACCGAGCCGCCGGTGCACCGCCGGATCGCCCGGGCGATGGGGGCAGACGCGCCAACCGTGTTTGAGCGGCCGGTGCTCGGTCCGCTGTTGGCGGCGGCGGGACAGATCACCGGGCAACTGAACCTGCCGGGAGTCCGGGCGAAGATCCGTCAGGACCTCGACGGCTCGGGCAACGCGTCGGGTTACACGGTCGAGCAGTATTTGACGCTGTGCGTCGTGTCGTCGTTGGCGGCGTGCGTGATCGCGGGAGGGGGCGAAATCCTGCTCGGGGGCGGCCTGCTGCTGATCGTCGTGCCGCTCTTCCTGTGCGTCGGCTTCGCCCTGCCGCTGGTGCTGCTCGCCAACGCCCGGCAGCGGCGGGTGATCCGAATCGCGCGGCAGCTTCCTTACACGCTCGATCTGGTGTCGTTGGTGATGCAGGCGGGATCGAGCTTCAACGAAGCCGTCGAGGCTCTGATCCGTGACGACCCCGACGACGATCTGAACCAAGAGCTGCAGCTCGCGCTGTCCGAGATGCAGTTCGGCACGCCGCGAGCGGTGGCTTTGGAAAACCTCGCGAACCGCATCCCGTTGGAGACGCTGCGCAGCGTGATCGCCGCGATCAACCAGGCCGACCAGCTCGGCACGCCGTTGGCGTACATCCTGAAGACCCAGGCCGACATGCTTCGCAATTTTCGTGCGGTCACGGCGGAGAAGAAGTCCGCCTCGGCGTCGCTGCGTATCTTGATCCCGTCGATGTTGATCCTCGCGGCGGTCGTGCTGGTGGTGTTTGGCCCGGTGCTGATCCGGTACACACGCGGGGAACTGCTGCAATGAACACGCCCCGCGACGAGCCCGCCGCCATCGGTAGCCGGACCCTCGACGCCGCGCCCGCGCCGGTGCTCGACGTCACCGTGCTGGCCGGCAGTCACGCCGCCACCCGGCTCCGCTTTACGAAAGGCCCGGTGCCCTTCGGTCGCGACCCTTCTCATCCGCTGCTGCTCGACTTGGCGACCGTTTCCCGTGACCACGGCTACTTCGATCTGAGCGACGGCCAATGGGTGGTGGTTAATCGTTCGCCCAACGGCCTGAAGCTCGGCCGCAAGCGCGTCACGAAAAAACCCGCGCCTCTTCCGGCTAACGCGTCCATCACCATCGGCGACGCCGCGCTTCTACAGATCGAGCTCCGCCGCGCCGGAGAGTCGGTGCCGTCGCTCGATCTCGACGCCGCGCTCGCCCGGAAGCAGGCCGAGCCTAAGGCACCCAAAGACGACGACCCGCTGCACCGCCACAACAAGATGCCGACCCGTACCCGGGTCCTCTTGGGCGTGGCCGCGTTCTGGGTTGCGCTGTTCGGCGTGCTGTTGTTGTTCGAACCGCTGTTCAGCGAAGAAACCGTCGACGCCCGCGGCCAACTCGTCCTGCCGGTCGCCCGTCTGGACGCCGCGCAGCTCGAAGCGAAGATCCGCCGGGACCCGCCGAACGTACCCACCGACGACCTGCGGGCCGAGCGCGAGCTGGAGCGGGCCGCGTCGTATTACGCGCTCCGGCAGGTCAATCCCGATGCGCCCTGGCGCGCGATGAACGCCTACCGAAAAGCCGCCGGCTATCTGCCCGACGACCGCCTCGCTGATCCGCTGCTACAACGACGCTACCTCGACCTGCAGCAGCAGCTCGCGGAAGACCTGCGTCGTCGCTACGACGACGCGTTGGGCAAGCTCGAGTCGCGCCGGTTCCGGGCCGCTGCGCAATCATTGGACCAACTGCTGCGACGTTTTCCCGACGATGAACTGGGGGAAGACGCGCTCGCCCGTCACCTTTTGATCCTGCGTGAGTTCGCCCGGAATCACGCGGGCTGAACCACGCCTTCGAACCTCAACCTCGGAGCCCGCGTTCGCCGAACACGGGCCGCTCCGCTCTACACTCCCATCCATGACCGCTTCTCCCTCTACCGTTCCCGATGCCCGCGGCTACTTCGGCTCATTCGGCGGCACCTATATCCCCGAAACCCTCCATCACGCCGTCGCCGAGCTCGCCGAGGAATACGAAAAAGCCCTCGCCGACCCGTCGTTCCAAGAGCAGATGGATACGCTGAGCCGCGATTACATCGGCCGGGCGACGCCGCTGCAATTCGCGCCCCGCCTGACCGAACTCGCCGGCGGCTGTCAGATCTGGCTCAAGCGCGAAGACCTCGCCCACACCGGCGCCCACAAGATCAACAACGCTATCGGCCAATGCCTGCTCGCGATCCGCATGGGCAAGAAACGCATCATCGCTGAGACCGGCGCCGGCCAGCACGGCACCGCCACCGCCACCGCCGCCGCCAAGTTCGGCCTCGAGTGCGAGATCTTCATGGGCGAGGAAGACATGCGCCGCCAACGCCCCAACGTCCTGCGTATGCAGCTCATGGGCGCGACCTGCACCGCCGTCACCGACGGAAGTCGCACACTCAAGGACGCCACCAACGCCGCCATGCGCGACTGGATGGCCACCTCCGCCGACACCCACTACATCATCGGCTCCGCCGTCGGCCCGCACCCCTTCCCCCGCATCGTCCGCGACTTCCAGTCGGTCATCGGCAAGGAAACCAAGCGGCAATGCCTCGGCCAGATCGGCAAACTCCCCGACACCGTCGTCGCCGTGGTCGGCGGCGGCTCCAACGCCGCGGGCATGTTCCACCCCTTCGCCTCCGACCCGGCCTGCGACCACACGAAGCTCATTGGCGTCGAGCCCGGCGGCACCGGCACCTCCTTCGGCCAACACGCCGCCGCCATCGCCTACGGCCGCCCCGGCGTCCTCCACGGCTCGCTCTCCTACGTCCTCCAAAACGACGACGGCCAAACCGCCCCGGTCCACTCCATCTCCGCCGGCCTGGACTACCCCGGCATCGGCCCCGAACACGCCTACTGGCACGACGCCGGCCGCGTCACCTTCGCCGTCGCCGACGATAAGCAGGCCCTCGACGCCTTCCAAAAGATTTCCCGGCTCGAAGGCATCCTCCCCGCCCTCGAACCCAGCCACGCGTTGGCGCATGTGTTGACGATCGCTCCCGATCTTCCTGAGGACCACGTCCTCGTCCTCAACCTCTGCGGCCGTGGCGACAAAGACCTCGACGAGGTCGTTCGATTGCTCGGCGACGACGCGATCGGAGCTTGACGTTCCGGCGAGCGGTGGGTTTCCCTTGCTTACGCCACTCAACGAGCGCGGCGATTCAACAAGCCCAACGCCATCGCCGCCAATGGGGCGATGCTCGGTTCGGGAACCGAAAAACCTTGGAGACTTGGGGCATTTGTATCGCCCCAATTATTCAGCACTGCATTCAGTTCTTCCTGATCAACCAGGTCGGTGGCAAAGCCGATTGCGTTGGCCCAATCGTCCCCGCTCGGGAAGCCACGCTGGCCACCCCAGTTATTGAGCACGAGGTTGAGGTCGCCTTGTTCGACCTGACCTGAGTCGTTGAAATCGCCAGGCAAGAAAGGTCGGAAAGCAAAAAGGATGACTTGAGTCGCGGTGTACGCGACGTCGAACTGAGTCTGCCCGTCTTCCGTGAGCACAGTATCGCCATCGGCGGCATTAGCAAAAACACCAGAGACGCCATTCGTGGCGGTCGCGATGGCAAACTGGTCGCCAGAGCCCGGGGTGTAGTTGTCGGCAAGATCAACTTCGAGCAGACCGCCCAAGACCAAATCATCGAGCACGGCGAGTTGGTCGTGGTCGCCCGGCCCCGCGATATCAATGGCGAGCGTGCCGGGCGTAACGTTGGCCTGGAGGCGCAACCGGCCGTCGATCGTCAGCGTGGCCGTCGGGTCGTCGGGCATACCGGGTGCAACAACGCCGCCCTCGTTCAAGATGTCGCCCAGCAGCGTGCCCGAGCCGCCGATGACGCCTACGTTTCGGACATTGACGTCGGCGAGTTCGGGCGGCGGGGACAGATTCTGAAACGTGAACGACCGCTGCTGAAATTCAAGCGTCGAACCGTCGCCGACTAAAAGCGTCCCTTCGTTCTCGAAGACAGGAATGCCCTCTACCAACAACTCCATGTTGTCGCCGAAGGGCACGCTTCCCGAACCAAACACCCGCCCGGCCACGAAGTCGAAGCCGTCGTCAATCACGAACGAACCTTCATTAAAGACGAAGTCCCGCGACGCGGACCGACCGGCCGTGCCCTCTCGGAACAGGTCGACCACCGTCTGTGTCCCCGCCAAGTAGATGTCGCCACGGTTGACGGTCGCGTCGAACAGCGCCGGCGCGACGTTCAACGTCCCGTTGATCGCCCGCCATTCTCCACCCGTGATCATTTCGCCGTCGGGCGCAAACCCCGATAGATTGGCACCGGGCAAGTCAACCAACTGCGGGAGGTCCGCGCCGGATTGAACGGTCACGATGGCGCCGTTGAAGGCTTCGACTGCGCCCTGGTTGTCCAATGTGCCGCCGGTGAACGTAGCCGTTCCGTTACCCTCGGCTCGGATCGTGCCGGTATTGACCAGGTCTGCGTCCGAGGTGATCGCACCGTTGGTCAGTGCCTCCATCGTGCCGCTGTTCGCAAAGCTCCCGCTGCCCGACCTCGACAACTCAATACGCGCACCGCTGGACGCGCGGACCGTCCCCGCGTTCGAAAACTCGCCCTCGCCGGCCACGTTCGCCGGGTCCAGTAGCAGCACCCCGCCCGAGGCGTTCGCGTGTACCAAGCCGTCCGCTTCGATCTGGACCTTGATCGTGTTACTCCCCAAAGCGCCCTGCCCCTCGATGGTCTGATCCGCGATCGTCAGGGTTTGCGTGCCGGTGATGTCGACGACGCGGGCGTCGGGACCGACCAAAACAACCGTTCCCCCGCCGGTGAGCGTCGCCCCACCGTCCTGGATTTCGAGTTCGGTACCGTTGCCGGCCGACTGGATCGCGATCGTGCCGCGATTCTCGATCGTGCCGCCGATGCCGAACAACGTGTCGTTTTCCGCGACCACATCGGCGTCGAACGTGACGTCAAAGAATGACGTGCGTGCCACATTGCCTTCCGGGTTGGCCCGGATCACGCCCGTGCCCACCGAGCGGATCAGCCCGCCCCGGACCGCGCTGCTGTCATCGAATCGCACTTCCGAACCCATCAACGCCTCGATCACGCCGCCGTTATTGTCGAATTCGCCTCCGCTGTTTCCCGAGAGCTCCAGGAAGCCGCCGTTCGACGCACGCAGCGTCCCGTCGTTCGTGAAGCCCGATTCGCCGGGCAATCCGTTGGCCCGGACATCCAGCAGCAGGGTCCCACCCGACACGTTCGCGTCGATCACGTTGCCCGATTCGTTTGCGATGAACAGGGCGTTAGCGCCCAGCGACCCTTCGCCCTGGATCGTCTGATCTTCGATCGTCAGTTGGAGCCCCAACGCGATGCCCGTGACCCGCGCCCGCTCGCCGTCGAGCGTTAACGTCCCGCCGCCGGTCAGCGTGGCGTGGTCTTCGAGCCGCAGGTCGCTGAAGCTCGCGCCGCCCACCACCGTGATCGCGCCCGAATTGTCCAGCGTGTTCAGCACGCCGAAGATGCTGCCGCTGCCGCCCGTCGTGATCGAACCGGCGTTGCTCAGGAAGCTGCCCGGCTCATCGTCCAACACCAGGCTCCGCCCCGCATCGAACACCAATTCACCCCCGGCCAGCACGGTGAGCGAATCGATCCGCGCCCCGCCGTTCAAAATCGTCGGGGACGGTCCGCCGACCACCGCGGCCTCGCCCACCGCGTTGGGCACCAGCCCCGTGTCCCAGTTGTCGGCCGTGAACCAGAAATCGTCCGCCTCCGACCCGTCCCAGGTGCTGACCTGAGCCGAGCCGGTCGACACCACCGCGGAGACCACCCATGCAGCGAAGGCCGCATCACGACAAGAAACACCCAACATCTTTAGTCCTCTCTCCATAGGCAGATATCACCAGCACGCAGGGTAAGGACCCGCTCCAGAAACACAAGACTTTTTCGTGGATCTGATCGTGCGCACGCTGGCCGGACCACCTTCGCCCTCGGCGACTCGTGCATTCTCGACGAAGTGATCCGGCCTATCCCTACGCGGGATTAACGCCGCGAACGCCACCGAGTGACCATGCCGGACAGGCCGACGAATGCCACAGTCCATATCCCCGGTTCGGGGACGTCAAAGCCCGCAAAACTTGGAGCGACCGACGCGCCCCAATTGTTCAATACGCGGTTCAACTCTTCCTGATCCACCGTCGGCGTCGTAAGCGGATCGCCCACCGAATCAAACGGCCGCGCCTGCTCCCAGTTGTTCAACACCAAATTCAGGTCGCCCTGTTCCACCGCGCCGCTGCCGTTGTAGTCCCCCGTCAAGCCCGCGGCCACAAAGTCAAACGCAAACGTCAGGTCCGCTTGCCTCGTCGGCCTGAGCAGCACCGCCCCGCCGGCAACACACCCGCCCCCAGCGCCACACTCGGCGCCGCTTTCAACCAACGCTGCATCTCTAGCTCTTTTCGCGTTCAAACCCGACTCCGCCCGGAACTCGACCAATGCTCTCGCCCAACCCCGGCCCGGTCAAGTGGTTTGGTGCCGCGTCCTCACGCCGCCATTCAGCGTTACGAACGCCACCGCGGCTGTTATTCAGGAACAACTCAACCGCGTACTGAACAGCTGGGGTAGTTCTGTAGCTCCCGACCTGTAGGATTTCGCCAGTTCCGAAACCGCCGCCGTGGCGGGGCTGCTCGGCTTCGCCGCCGGGTGGCTTCGCTCTCGGCGTGACCGGTTGGTTTTAGCGTGAGTACCACGGGCTATGACCGGCTGAAGCATCACCGCCGGGTGCGGACCTCGGCGGCCGCTGCGGTCAAGCAGTCGCAAAAGCAGAGCGGCCCGGAGTTGTTGGGCTGCGTCCGCGAGATGCGGGATCGGTGATTGGAGGCGGTGGCCGTGGACCCGGAGTTGTTGGCGCTGCCGGGTGACCTGATCGATGCGGACGGAGGCGGGGTCTATGAGGCGTCGCGGCGGATTGAATAGGTTGTGCCCCGCGAAGACGTCGAACCGGTGCGGCGCCTGGCGACTTAAGCCGGGTGGGCGTCTGTGGTCGGGCAGGAACACGCCTTACAACTTTCCAAGGCGAGGGCGCTGACTTGCGAGGGTGTTATCTTCCGGGTGTGAACGCGTTGCTGCGAAGCTTGTTGCGGTTGGGGCCGAGCAACCCGATGGCGTTGCGGACGGTGCACGGGTCGTCGCGGCGGGGGCGGGACTTCTGGGTTCGGATGGGGTACGTGGCGGTGCTGGTCGCGCTGGTGGTGTTCACGATGCTGACGGGCGGGGCGTTGGAGGCGAGCGTGGCGATGAGCGATCTCGCGAAGGCGGGGTCGGCGGTGTTCGCGGTGTTGGCGTACGGGCAAGTGATCGGGGTGTGCCTGTTGGCGCCGCTGTTCATGGCCGGGGCGATCAGCTCGGAGCAGTCGGGCAAGACGTACGACATCCTGTTGACGACGCCGCTGAGCAACCTGCAGATCGTGTTGGGTTCGCTGTTGGGCCGGTTGGTGTTGATCTTGGTGATGTTGGCTTCCGGGCTGCCGCTGTTCGCGGTGCTGCTGGTGTTCGGCGGGGTGCGGGGCGGCGCGGTGTTCGAGGCGTTCGCGATCGCGGCGTGCACGGCGGTTTTGGTGGGTGCGATCGCGGTGACGCTGAGCGTGCTGCGGGTCGGTGGGCGGAAGGCGGTGTTCGCGTTCGTGGTGGCGATCGCGGGTTTTCTGGTGGGGGGATACGGCTTGGACGTGGTGGTGCTGCGGCAGCTGTCGGGGGGCGGGGTGACGTGGCTGACGGCCGCGCACCCGCTGTTGGTGTTGGAGAGTGTGATCTTTTCGTCGACGTACACGGCGGCCGGGACGGGGACGGGATGGGTGGCCTGGTGGCGGGGAGATCCGTTCGAGGCTTTTGTGTTATGGACGCTCGGGGTGAGCGTGGCGTTGTTGGTGGGGTGCTCGTTGTTCGTGCGGGCGTTGGGGCAGGGGTTTGCGCAGGCGTCGGGCGTGGCGGCGTTGCCGGCGGGCGTGCTCCGGGCGTTGCGGCTGTCGCGTGGGGAAAGAACTCGGCCCGCCCGGGCGGTGCACGGCAACCCGATCGCCTGGCGCGAGGCGCACACGCGTGGCCAGGTTGCGTTAGGCATTTTGAGTAAGTGGGGCTTTGTCGTGGCGGGGTTCGGCGCGGCCTCGGGGTTGTTGTGGGGTTACCACACGGGAGCGCTGCCCGTAATCGCGGGGATCACCGGTGGCGTCGCGACGGGCGGGGCGCGGGGCGGGGCGATGGATCAGGTGCGCTCCCTGCACGCGTTGTTGTCGGTGCTGCTGCTGTTGGAGTTGGCGGTGGTGGTTCTGGTCGCGATCTACTTGAGCGCCGGCTGCGTGAGCAAGGAGCGGGAAGACGGGACGCTGGACATCTTGCTGACGACGCCGGTGGGGCCGCGGGAGTACGTGTGGGGGAAGTTGCGGGGGCTAGTGCGCTTCTTGTCGGTGATGATCGCGGTGCCGGTCGGGACGCTGCTGCTGGTGGGCGGCTACGCGGCGATCGGTGAATTGGGCGACGGGTGGGCGGGGACGTACGCGCACGCCTACGTCGTGCAGTCCGGGTTTACGGCCACGGGCGGCGTGGCCTCCGGCGGCGCGATCGTGGACGCCTGGGTGGTGTTGCCGGAGGCGGGTCTGTTGCTAGCGTTGGGGCTGGTGCCGTTCGTGGCGCTGTGCGTCACGGCGGGCATGTCGTGGAGTTTGAAGAGCAAAGGCGTGCTGGGCGCGGTGGTGCCGACGGTATTGATCCTGGGGGGGGCGATGGCGGTGTTGGGGTTATGCGGTGGAACGGCAGCAATGAACATGGGCGTGGTTGGGGCGATCGTTAACGCGTTCAGTCCGTCGACGAGCGTGCCGGTATTGGTGGACCCTTACGGGAACGTGGCGGGCTTCGCGGCGTCACCGGGCGTGGGCCGGGCGTCGTTGTGGGTCGGCGCGGCGGCGGCGGCGGCGGTGTACGGGTCGATGGTGTACGCGCTCATCGGAGCGATGGTGAAGAACTTCGATGTGACGGTGCGCAAGCTCAGCGGCGGTTAAGCCGCCGCCCGGCCGCGCGGACGCGGTCGGGGCGACGGTTTCACCTCCAAGTGGGGACGGAAGCGAGCGGGATGGTCGGGGAAGGCGGTTTAGGACGATCTGGGGTCTCCGTCACAGGGTTTGTAAGTGCATGCTTACATTACCCGCGATTCAACCCGATCATTCCCGCGGCTTTGGCTTTTCTTCGTCTATGGCGGTGCGACGATCACTAAACTGTGGGCATGCTTTGGCAGCCCCCGATCCCTGATCGTTACGTCACAATCCCCGACGCGGACGTCGCGGCGGCGATCGAAAGCCGCAAGTCCGAGTTGGCCGGGGACGTCGTGATCCTCGGGCATCATTACCAACGCGACGACGTGATCGCCCATGCTGATTTCACCGGCGACAGCTTCAAGCTCAGCCAGCTGGCCGCGGAGCGCGTCAAGGCCGTGGGGGCCAAGCACGTCGTGTTCTGCGGCGTGCACTTCATGGCGGAGACCGCCGACGTGCTCACCGACCCGGACGTGGCGGTGATCTTGCCGGACATGGGCGCGGGCTGCTCGATGGCGGACATGGCCGACTACGATCAGACCGTCGACGCGTGGGAGCAACTCACCGATCTTTATGAACGGCACAACAAACGGGTTCGCATCATCCCGATCTGCTACATGAACAGCAGCGCGGCGATCAAAGCCTTCGTGGGCGAGCACGGCGGCGCGGTCTGTACGTCAAGCAACTGCGACAAAGTCTTCGACTGGGCGCTAGCCGGCGGCGAAGAACCACTCGCGGAAGGTGAAGGGGTCAAGATCCTGTTCATCCCGGACCAGCACCTGGGCCGGAACACCGCCGTTGACGCCGGGTTCAAACCCGACCGCCCGCTCGACGTGACCGGCCACCCCCCCGCCGACGCTCAGATGTGCGTCTGGAACCCGCGCAGCACCGACGAGCTCGGCGGCGCCACCGAGGACGAGTTGCTCCGCAGCGTCTTCGTCCTCTGGCAGGGCCACTGCTCGGTTCATAAGCTTTTCCGCCCCGAACACGTCGACGACATCCGTCGCCAGTGGCCCGATGTGACCGTGATGGCCCACCCCGAGTGCAGTTACGAAGTCTGCCGCAAGTCCGACCGCACCGGCAGCACGGAAGGCATCATCCGCGCTATCGAGAACGCGGAGCCCGGTAGCCGATGGGCGATCGCCACGGAAGTTCACCTCGTGCAACGCCTCTGCGACCAGGCCGCCAAACGGGGGGTCACGGCTCGCATCCTCAGCGAGTGTCAGTGCCTGTGCACCACGATGATCCGCATCGACCCACCGCACCTGCTTTGGGTCCTCGATCAGCTGGCGGAAGGGAAGATCGTCAATCGCATCACCGTACACCCCGAAGCCCGGCGCTGGTCCCGTGTTGCGCTCGACCGGATGCTGGCGATTACCGGTGCCGCCCCGCTCGGCGAGGATACCGATCCCGCGGAACTCGCCGACGCCTTGCTCGATTGACCTCGAAAGCCCGCGGCCCTGACGCCGCGGCACGGGTTTCACTCCGCCCCGCCTCAACCCCCACGCCCGTTCCGTCCGATCCTTTGCTTGTGGACCAGCGCGACTACATCGTGGACATCGCCGGCATGACGCCACCGGGACCCACGGACGCGGATCGCACCAAGCCCGATGCCGGGGCCGTCGGCCGCCCCTGGATCGCGGTCCATTACAAGTGCTGCCGCACCTACGCCCGGCTGTACCGCAACGCCGCCGGCGACGCCTACGTCGGCCACTGCCCCAAGTGCGGCGCGAAAACCCGCGCCGCCATCGGCCCCGGCGGCACCGACCAGCGGTTCTTCACCGCCGAATAACCGGGCCCCGCCTCGATTCACCGGCGCTTCGCCGCTCGCCGCTCCCGTTTCTCGGCCTCGTGCCGCACCGAGCGGACCTGGGAAATGATCTTGTCGAGCCGTTCTTCCAGCAGCACCAATTCCTCGGCTTCGGTGAGATGCCCGTCCGCGTCCAGGCTTTTCTCCCGCTGAGCCCGGTTCTGCTCGTCCTCCGCCTCTTCCATGGACTTGATCACCACGCCGATAAACAGGTTCAGCATGATCATCGTGCCGAACAACACGAACGACACGAAGTAGAACGCGCCGACCAGCGGCTGGGGTTTGGGTTCAAAAGTGAAGCGGGCCCGGTCCTGCGGCGGGAAGTCGTACGTGTCCGAGCCGTACATCTGGATGTACATCACGTCGGTCCAATCTTCGAGCGTGACCACGCGGAACAGCGTCAGCAACGCTTTCCCCAAGTCGCGGAAGTGCACCGGGTCGTTTGCGCGGAAGAGGAACACGCCCAGCACCGCGTAGACGTAGAACATGATCCCCAGCAGCGCCCCGACGTAAACCATCGCGGGCAGCGACTTGAGCAGCGAGCCCACCAGCAACTGCAGCTTCGGGATGCCCGAAACCAGCCGGAGCGTCCGCAGCACGCGGGCCAGCCGCAGCACCGCCGCGTACTGGCTCTGCACCGGCAAGAAGCAGACCACCACGATCGCGAAATCGAAGACGTTCCACGGGTCTAGGAAGTACCGGTAGAACCGCCGCCCGTGCGCGGCCATCTTCAAGACGGCTTCGAGCACGAACGCCCAGAGCACGACGCGGTCGAGCGTCTTGAGCAGCGTCCCGTTGTCGGCCATCAGCGCTTCGGACGTTTCCAAGCCCACGAGCACCGCGGCGAACAGGATCAAGATCAGCACCACCCGCTTGAACGGATTGGACTCGACGAGTTGGGCGATGGCGTGCGTCACGGACCCGGAATCCTACATCGTCTCGGTCTCCACGCCGGCCCGTCGCGGCGAAGCTGCGGCGTGGGGGCAGGAGCTTCCAAGCCTCATTTCGCCGCGAACCAGTCCGCTCCGATATTCGCGTCTACCCGTAGCGGCACGTCCAGCGACATCGCGCTTTCCATCGTCTCGACGACGACTTCCCGCACCGTGTCCGCTTTCGCTTCCGGGCACTCCACCACCAACTCGTCGTGGATCTGAAGCAGCAGCTTGGCGGTTGGGTGCTCGCGGTCCAGCCGGCCCGGCAAAGTCACCATCGCTTTCTTGATCAGGTCTGCCGCACTGCCCTGCACCACCGAGTTGATCGCCAGCCGCTCGGCCAACGCCCGCCGCTGCGGATTGCGGGTGTCGATTTCGCTGATCTCCCGACGACGCCCGAGGATGGTTCGCACGAACCCGTGTTCCCGCGCTTCCGCGATGCATTTTTGCAGGAACGACTCGATGCCGGCGAAACGCCGCTTGTACGAGGCGATCATCGCGGCGGCGGCCTTCTGATCCAACGACTCGACCCGCCGCGCCAACCCGAACGCGGTGATGCCGTACACGATCCCGAAATTGATCATTTTTGCGTGGCCGCGTTGCTCGCCCGTGACCTCATCGAGCGGAACGCCGAAGACTTCGGCCGCCACCGCGCGGTGGATGTCGCGGTCTTCGCGGAAGGCTTCGAGCAACGCCGGGTCTTGCGAAAGGTGGGCGAGGATACGCAGCTCGATCTGTGAGTAATCCGCCGCGATCAGCACGCAACCCGGTTCGGCCACGAACGCGCGCCGGATCTCTCGCCCCACGTCCGTGCGGATCGGGATGTTCTGCAGATTCGGATTCGACGAACTCAGTCGACCGGTTGCCGCGCCGGTTTGGTGGAACGTGCCGTGGACCCGACCGTCTTCTTCGATCGCCTCGGTGAGCTGCGCGAAGTAGGTGCCCACCAGCTTTGTGAGCATGCGGTACTCGACCATCAAGGCCGGAATCCGTCGCGCGGCTTCCGGGACGCCCGCGAGTTCGGCGTCGGTCAGGTCGGCGAGTTTTTCCAGGACTTCAGCATCGGTGGAGTACCCGGTCTTGGTCTTCTTCTGCACCGGGAACTTGAGCGTGCCGAACAGCAGCTCACCCAGCTGCTTTGGCGAATCCGGGTTGAAGTCGTGTCCCGCTCGGTCGAGCACGTCTTGTCGCAATGCCTGCGCCCGCGCGTCGAGCTTGGCTCGCTGCTCGTCGAGAACCTCTGGATCGACCCGGACGCCCGCGGCTTCCATGCGGTGGAGCACGGAAACGAGCGGCATCTCGACATCTCGCGCGAGGTCGAGCACGCCAAGCTGTTCGCATCGTTCTTCGAATAGGCGGCACAGCCGCAGCGTGAGGTCTGCGTCCTCGGCCGAGTACACCGTTGCCGCGTCGAGCGGGACCTGGTCCATCGTCTTCTGCTTGGGGTCTGACTTTTTTCGCGGCTTGGGGCCGATGAGGTCTGTGATCGGCACGGCCCGGTAGCCCAGCTCGGCCAACGCCAAGTCGTCCATCCCGATGCCCGGCGCGTTACAGAGGAACGCCGCGATCATCGAATCGAAGAGCTGCCCCTTCACGCCACAGCCCGCGCGGCGCAGAACGTGCAGGTCGTACTTGAAGTGGTGACCGTATTTGGCGATCGACGCATCTTCCAGCAGGGGGCGCAGCTTGTCGATCGCTTGCTTCGTTGTCAGGTGCGCTTCCGACTC
The DNA here is from genome assembly GCA_039180415.1 of Planctomycetota bacterium. Classification (GTDB taxonomy): domain Bacteria; phylum Planctomycetota; class Phycisphaerae; order Phycisphaerales; family Phycisphaeraceae; genus CAZIXN01. The sequence goes on from JBCDDH010000026.1 coordinate 15,947, forward strand.
GGGCGAGCGGGTCGGCACGTACACGCCCTGCCCCTGCTTCCAACTCAGGCACACGCCGCAAAGCTCCGCCCGGTGCCCCAGCCCGACCGTCTCCGTGTCGACCGCCACAAAACCCGCCGCGCGGATGTTGGCCACCGCTTGCTCGAGATCGTCGAGGGTTCGGACACATCGGTAGTCGCCGTCACGCTGCGGCGTGCTTGTTTTTGGCTCACCCGCATCGGTCGACGCCGCGAACAGGCCGAACCCCGCGACGTCCCCTGTGTCTTCCGTCGCTTTCGCCGGCTTCTCCTCTTTTTTCGTGGTAGCGGCTTGCCCGACCAACTCCGCCAAGTCGCGGGGGTGCCGGTTGAACCCGAGGTTGCGGAAGTCCTCGGCGAGTTGCTTGGCGTCGATCCCGGCCACGCTGACCTCGGCGTCTCCGATGTTGAAATCCACGTCTACGTCGCGCATCAGCGTGACGAGTTTGCGCGACAACTCGAGCTGCCCCGACGCGATGCCGGCTTCGAGGTTTTCCTTCTGCTTGCCCTTAAGCCGCTCGACACCCGCGACGAGCGCGTCGAGCGAGCCGAACTCATTGAGCAGCTTGCTGGCGGTCTTGGGTCCGATGCCTTTGACGCCGGGCACGTTGTCTGCGGTGTCGCCGATGAGCGCCTGGTAGTCCACCGCGAGTTCGGGGGTGATCCCCTTTTTTTCCTGAAGGCCGACGGCGTCCATCTCCGTACCTTCCTGCACGTCGAACCGCGACACGCGGTCGCTGAGCACCTGGTCCAAATCTTTGTCTTTCGAAACCAGTCGCACACGCAGGTCGGAGTCGGCCTGCGTAAGCCGCACCGCGAGCGTGGCCATGACGTCGTCGGCCTCGGCCCCCGGGAGCCCGATCACCGGGATCCCGAAACGCTCGGTCAGCTCGATCATGCGGGGGATCTGCGGTTCGAAGTCGTCCGGCGGGGCGTCGCGTTGGCCTTTGTATTCCGGGTAAAGCTCGTCGCGGAACGTGGGCTCGGGGGTATCGATGACGAGCGCCACGTGCGTGGGCCGGAAGTCCTTGAACAGCTTGAGCAGCATGGCCGTGTAGGCAAACACGGCGTTGGTCGGCTCGCCGGTGACGGGGCTGGTCATGCCGCCGCGGATGGCGAAGTAGGCCCGGAAGAACTGGTGGTGCCCGTCGATCAGGTACAGCGTCGAGGGCGGTTCGGAAGCGTCTGCGGGCATCGCGCGAGTGTACCGGTTCGAAAAACCGGCCGGGCCCGCTTGGGCGACCGGCCGGTTGAGGCTAGCGGCGTTGTTTCCGACTCAAGGCACGGCTTGCTTGGCGGCGGCTCGGATGGGCCCGGCGACCCCTTCCTGCACGAACGCGATCAGCTCGAGCGGGTGGCCATCGGCGTCCTCGGGGATCCGTAGTTTCACCGCTTCGGCCGCCGCGCCCGCGTCGAGTTGCACGAAGTCACGCACCACGGCGGTGTGGCTCAACTCGCGACCACGGTTTTCGCCGCGGGGGACGGCGTTGGTGCGGTTCGGCTCCACCAACGCTACGAGCAGCGTCGATCCGGGCGGTGTCTCGCCGGTGAGTTCGATCTGGGCGGTGACGTTCTGGTCGTCACGCCGAAGGTCCCGGATCGCCAAGTGTTGTTCAGCTGCCGCAGCGAGCGCGGACTGAACGGCTTGCTCGGCCAGCCGTCCACGCGAACCGACAAACTCGGTTTGGCCGTTCACGATCATCTGCGGGGTGTAGACGCGGCTGCTGCGGAAGGCTTGCGCGTAGGCGTACTGGCGATGGGTGGCTTGCTTGGACGCGTACGGGTCGGGCCAGCCCAGGCCGTCCCAGTAGTCCACGTGATACGACAACGCGTAGACGGGTAGACCGTCTTCATGAGCCTGTCGGCTCAGGGACTGCAGCACCCGGTCCGCGGGCGGGCAACTCGAACAGCCCTGCGAGGTAAAGAGTTCGACGACCGCGAAACCCGCCGCCGACTTGGCGTCGGCGACGGGCGGCGCGGCACCCCCGGTTTCCGCAGACCTTGCGGGTTGAGCGAACAGATAAACAGCGACCGCGACGGCGGCCAGCGTGAGAGCGAAAACGGTGATCTTCATCCCGAAACAACGCGTCGAGACATCGCTCTATTCCGCGGTCTACCGGGATCAGTGAATCCGACTTGTTTCACCAGTCCAGCGGACGACGCCAAGCGTCACGCAGTTCGTCGAGGGGCGTCGTGAACAGGTGGCCGGCTTCGGGGGAACGGAGCGTGAGGTCGGCGTGGTCCACAAAGACGCCGACCTGCGTGAACGGGGTCCCTGATGCACGGAGGTGTTTGAGCACGGCGTCGAGGCGGTCGGGCCGGATTTCGAGCAGGTAGCGCGACGCGGTTTCGGCGAACAGCTGGGTGGCAAGGCTGGACGAACCGGCGGGCGGCGTGAGGTCTAGGCCGACGCCGCCCGAGAACGCCATTTCGGCGGCGGCGACGAGCAGGCCGCCTTCGGAGCAGTCGTGGGCACTGGCGATCAGGCCGGCGGCGATGAGCTTAGCCACGGCGTTGGCGTTGCGTGCCCCGGCTTCCAGATCGACGGCGGGGATGGGCCCGCCGGGGACGCCGAGGACGTCGGTGATGTGCGCGCCTCCGAGTTGCGGTTTTGTTTCACCGACGAGCAGGAGCGCGTTGCCGGGTTGCTTGGCGTCCATGGTGACGCAGCGGTTCACGTCGTCGACGATGCCCAGCGCGGTGACGAGAAGCGTGGGCGGGATCGCGATGAGCCGGCCGTCTTCGGTCGTGAACTGGTTGTGTAGCGAATCCTTCCCCGATACGAAAGGCGTGCCAAACGCCAACGCGCCGTCGTGGCAGGCCTGGGCGGCGCGGACGAGCGTGCCCATGGACCCGGGGTCGTCGCAACTCGGCCAGCAGAAGTTGTCGAGGATGGCGATCCGGTTGGGGTCGGCCCCGACGCACACGGCGTTGCGGACGGCTTCATCGATCGCGTGCAGCGTGGCCTGGTATGAGTCGCCGCCCGGGATTTTTTCGGACAGCCATGGGCACACGCCGTTGGAGAGCGCGATACCCAAGTCGGAGCCAAGCTTGGGGCGGATCACCGCGGCGTCGGACGGGCCCAGCTGCATCGGCCCGACGAGCGGCTTGACGACGCTACCGCCCTGGACTTCGTGGTCGTACTGGCGGACGACCCAGTGCTTGCTGGCGATGTTGGGGTGGCCGAGCAACGTCAGGAGCGTGTCGCGTACGTCGATGCCGTCGAGCGAAGGCGTCGCGGCGGTCGGGGACGGCGTCCACGTGGCATCGCGGGTCGGCATCGGGATGCCGTCGTGCAGCAGCGACATGGGCAATTCTCCGACAGCCTGGCCGCGGAAGTTCAGACGGAGCTGCGGCCGGTCGTGTTCGTCCCGCAAGCCGAACGTGCCGAGGTCGGCGAGTTCGACGTCTTCGGCGTCGCAGAGCGTCCGGAGCGCGGGCAGGTTTGCTTCGGGCACGGAAAGAACCATGCGTTCTTGGGCTTCGCTGATCCAGATTTCGGGGTAGCTCAGGCCGTCGTACTTGAGCGGCGCGGCGTCGAGGTTCACGTCGGCACCGACTTTCTCGCCCATCTCGCCGATGGCGCTGGAGAAGCCGCCGGCACCGCAGTCGGTGATCGCGCTGAACAGGCAGCCGGCCTCGTGGTCGCGGGCCTGAAGGATCACGTCGAGGACACGCTTCTCGGCGATGGCGTTGCCGATCTGGACGGCGTGCCCGAACTCGTCGGCGTGGGTGTCGGTGAGCTCGGCGGAACTGAAGGTCGCGCCATGGATGCCGTCGCGGCCGGTGCGGCCGCCCAACGCGATAATGCGGTCGCCGGGCTTGACATCGCCGAAGCATCGATCCAATGGGATGAGCCCGACGCAGCCGGCGAAGACAAGCGGATTGGCGAGGTAATCGTCGTGGAAGAGCACCGCGCCGTTGACGGTGGGGATGCCCATGCGGTTGCCGTAGTCACGGACGCCGGCGGCGACTTGTTCGAGGATGCGGCGAGGGTGGATCACGCCGACAGGCAGCGTGTCATCAGGGGTATCGGGCGGTGCGACGGCAAACGTGTCGGTGTTCGCGATGGGCTTGGCGGCGAGGCCGGTGCCGATGATGTCGCGGATGCAGCCGCCGATGCCGGTGGCGGCGCCGCCGTAGGGCTCGATGGCCGAGGGGTGGTTGTGGGTTTCGACCTTGATGGCGACGCCGTGCGTATCGTCGAGCTTCACGACGCCGGCGTTGTCGTCGAAGACCGAGACGAGCCAGTCGCCCTTGCCGCCCTGTTCAGTGGGCTGGTCACGCAGCGCGAACGTAGCGGCGGCGACGGTGGATTTGAGCAGGTTGTGGATGGTCACCGAGCCGTCGGCGTTGCTTTCGCAGCCGGGCTTACCGTTGAAGATATGGAGCGATTCGGCGTCGTCGCTGGCTATCCGTACGGTGCTCTTGAGTGTCTTATGGACGCAGTGCTCGGACCAGGTCTGGGCGAGGGTTTCGAGCTCGATGTCGGTGGGTTCCCGCTTGTCGGGGAGGGACTCGTAGTGTTGCTGGATGGTTCTCATCTCGTCCAGCGAGAGGAACAGGTGGGCATCGCGCGAGAGCTTGACGAGCTGCTCGTCGGTCAGGCCGCGGAGCGGGACGCGGGTGATCTGGAGCTCGTACGGCCGGCCGACGGGAAAGGTGTCGGGCACGTACGGCGCGTCGAAAAAGTCTTCGATCACGGGGTTACCCAAGTGTGACTTGGCGAACGCGTCGAGCGCTCCGGCGTCAAGGCTTGTTGAGGAACTCGGTATGAAATCGAAGCGTTGGCCGGTGCGGACCGTGAGCTGTTGCGGGCTCAAAGTTGGGAACAGGTCGAGGATCGCGGCGCGGGTCGACTCGGCGACGGGGTCCATGACGCCGGCCTGAGGGTGGACTTCGACCGTCCGGGCGTCGCTGTGCGGCTCGGCGTGGCCGGGCACGGCGTGCTGGGTCACCGGGTCGGCGAGCAACTCCTCGGCGAGCGTCTGGAGCTGCCGGGGGTCGAGCGGCGCGGCGATGAGGAAGACGGCCGCGCTTCGGACCGACGCCACGGGTAGGCCGGCGTCTCGGGCCTCTCGCGCCGCGAGGTGAGCACGCGCGTCGTCCCGGTCCTGTCGGCTCCAGACTTCCACGCGACGCACGGCGTGTCGGGGCGGATCGGCGATGGGGGAAGCGGGGTCGGCGCTGATCGAGGCGGTCATCCAACGATCATAAAGACTCGCCGGGCCGGGTTCGTCACGGAGCGGCTCGTGCCGTCACGCCGGATCGCTGGCCTCGGCCATCATCTGTTGGGTCAGTTCCCACAGGCCCAATTCGCGGAACGGCGTGGCGGTGCCGCGGAGGTTGCCGTGCCGCTGCGTGTGGTGGTTCCAGTGCGACTGGGCCTGGAGCAGGCAGCGGCGCACGAGGTCGGCGGCGGCGCGCTGGGCGGTCTTGCTGGCCTTGCGATCGGCCTGCAAGCGTCGGTACGCGATCAGTCCGGCCATGAGGTCGCGCAAGGCTTCGGCGAACGACTCCTGATACACCAACGTGTTCAGCAGCGTCTCGCAGACGCCGCCACGCTCGCCCACGGCGACCTGGAAATCGTGACGGGTGGCGGCGGCAAGGTCGGCGGCGCGGCGCTTCTCGTCCACGGTCGCGTCGAGGCGGTCGACGGGCAGGCCTTGCACCATCCGCCAGGCGGCTTCGACATCGAGCAGGTCGTCCGTGATCCAGTCGGCCGCGGGGTGCCACGCGTCGGGCCGGGCGCGGGCGTAGGACTCGACGTAGAACGCGCGCCGCACCAGGTCGGCCGAGCGTTCCAACACGCCGCACACCGCGGCGACTTCGTTGTCTTCGCGGAGCCCCAGCCGCTGCCTCGCCCAGCCTTCGGCCAGCGACTCGGGCGAGACGGTCGGGTCGTCGGCGAGGCGTGGCGCCGCGAAGACGTTGGCGTCGATCCAGGACTCGTCGCTGACGAACGGCCCGCCCCAGCCGCCGCCGCGCACCCAGGCCATGACGCCCGCGAAGTTCATTCTTCCCGCGGCTTCGGCCAGGCCGCTCACCGATCCGTCGGCCTCGCGCATCTCGGGGCAGCCGTCACGCCACAACCCGGCCTGCCAACTCGGGAGGCCGCCCTTGCCCTCGAATTCGCGCTGGCATTGCAATTCGTAGATGACCGGCCGGTCGCCGCAGACGAGCGAAGCGGGGTTCCACGGCTGGTAACGCCAGAAGTCGGTCTGTGTGAACTTGAAGCTGAGGACAAGTCGGTCGTCGTCGGGCGAGGCGGGCGGGGCCGGCAAGCGTTCGACGATGCGCTGCGTCAGTTCCGGCGAGTCGTGCATGCCGCCGGGGCGCACGTTCCAGGCCCGGACGATCAGGCGCTTGCCGGCTTGCTCGACGACGCGTTCGTACGCCGCGGTGATGACCCGCACGATCCGATCCGCGCGGCCGAACGCGTTGCAGCGGGGGCAGTGTGGCGCATAAAGATCGTTTCCCGTCAGATAAGGCAGGCGACGCGCGTCCGTGTCGCCGAAACGCAGCACGACCCCTGCGGCTTGCGGCCAGCGGGCGAGCATCGCGGTCAAGCCATCCATACATTGGCTAATTGTGCGGTCGCTGGCCGGGCAGAGCGTATCGGGCCGACCCTTGCAGGTCAGCACCGCGGCGTGGCGTTGGACGAGCTCCTGCGCGAGTGCCAGCACGTCGTAGGACAGGTACACATCCAGCCCGGCCGCGACCGCGGCGCCGATGTTCTGGTCCAAGTCCTGTTGCTGCTGTTCGACCCAGCGGCGGAGTTCGGCGTCGGTCAACACGTCCGGCCGGGGCACGCCGGACATCGCGGCGCTCTCGTAGAACACCCGGCCGGTGTAGCCCAGGGCGGCTAACTCCTTCGGGTCGTCGTAACGCGAGTCGGACGCGGGTTCACCCACGTTACGGATCAGCGTCGCCAGCTTCAGCATGTCGTGAATCGCTTTCCCAAGCCCCGGTGAGCGCTTCGTTCGCTCTCCAGGAGACGGCAGGTCTTTCCGAGCCACAGAGCATACCCGCAGCCAGGCCCATCGACGCACTAACCGTAGCCCAGCGCGTCCAGGTCGTCCTCGTCCAGCCCGAAGTGGTGCCCCAATTCGTGCAGCAGCGTCACGCGGATCTCCTCGTCAAGCTCGGCCCGGTCGCCCCGCTCCCGCTCCCCGATCGGCCAGGACCACCCCACGAGCCGCATGATCGGGCCGCGGAACAGCCGGATGTCCTCGGGCACCTCGCCGCTGATCTCCACGCTGCGCTCGGTCAGCGGCACGCCCGTATGCAGGCCGAACAGGTCGTCGTCCGGATCGTCCGGGTCCATGCCCAACTCCCGGAGCGTCGCGGCGTCCGGCTCGTCGTCCACGATCAGCGGCACCTCGCACAACCCCTCGGCCGCGTGTGGCGGCAACGCGTCCAGGTGGGTCTCCAGCAACGCGTCAAACACCGCACGCTCCTGATCGTTCACCGTTCCGCGTCGCCGCATCCGTTCAGCCTACACCCCGTACGATGCGTTCGATGTCCGCCCCCAGGCACCACTTTTTCGCGCTCACCCCGGAAACGCTGCGTGAACGCCTATCGGCCTTAGGCCTGCCCTCGTTCCGGGCGTCGCAGATGCTCGATTGGGTGTATCGCAAGCACGTCGCCGACCCCGCCGCGATGACCAACCTCTCGGCCCGCGACCGCGCGATGATCTCCGACCACTTCGATTTCACGCTCGGCGCGGTCGTCCAACATCAGTTCGCAACGGACGGTACGCAGAAACTATTGCTCGACTGGTCGCTACCGGGCGAAAACGCCGACGAAGATGCATCCGCCACGTCGCTGCCGATCCTCGATCAATCCGGCGACCCGGCTAACCAGACCGAGTGCGTGATGATCCCCACGCCCAAGCGGCGCACCGCGTGCATCAGCTCGCAGGTCGGATGCCCCGTCGGCTGCAAGTTTTGTGCATCCGGGCTCGGCGGGCTGGACGGGAACCTCACGGCCGGGCAGATCGTTCAGCAGGTCTGGCAACTCTCGCAGATGCTGCACGAACAAAAAGCACGCGGGGGCGACGGCATCGGTCGGATCACCAACGTCGTGTTCATGGGCATGGGCGAGCCCCTCGCGAACCTTCCGGCGGTCACCGCTGCGCTACAGACGCTCACCGCGGATTGGGGTAACAACCTCTCGGCCCGCAAGATCACCGTCTCCACCGTGGGCGTCGTCCCGGGCATCCGTAAGCTGGCCAAGCTCGACCTGCCCGTCACGCTGGCCATCTCGCTGCACGCGCCCAACGACGACCTCCGCCGTCAGATCATCCCGTGGGCGAAGTTCACGACGGTTCCCGAACTCATCGACGCGGGACAGGACTACTTCCGGACGACCGGCCGAGAAGTCACACTCGAGTACATCCTGCTCGGTCGGTTCAACGACCAGCCCCACCACGCCGCCGAACTCGCCGACGTCGCGTCGCGGATCCGCGGCAACGTCAACCTCATCCGCTACAACGAGGTGAAAGGCCTGCCGTTCGACCGCCCCACCACCGATGATGTCCGCCGTTTTCAGGACGTGTTGGTCAAGCGCGGCGTGAACACGCACATCCGCGCCAGCCGCGGCCGAGATATCGCCGCCGCCTGCGGCCAACTCCGCCACGAATCCGCGAAAGCCTGAGGCCTCGCGGCCCGCGTTCGCTCACCGCGGGTCGCATGAGGTATCATCTCCGCCGCGAGATCGCGTAGCTCAGCTGGATAGAGCGGTTGCCTCCGGAGCAACAGGTCGCAGGTTCGAATCCTGCCGCGATCGTTTTTGATCTCAATCGTCCGACCACCCGCCCGACGCGGCGGCTCCGAGCAAACCGAACGAGCCGCCGGAGTGCAGGAAAACCGTCGCGGCGCCGTCGCGGACGAAACCGGTGTCGATCGCGTGCAGCACGCCAGCCATCGTTTTGCCCGTGTAGCTGGGGTCCAGGATCAGGCCTTCGGTCCGGGCGGCGTCGCGGATCGCGGCGGTGCCTTCGGGGCTGGGCATGGCGTAGCCCCGGCCGACGAAGCCGTCGAGAACTTCCACGGGCGTTTCGGCTTCCTCCAAGCCTAGGCCGAACATCTCGGAAGTCTGGTCCACGAGCAGGCGGGTTTCGGAGGCCATATACGCCGCGGTCGCGGCAATCGGCACGCCGACGATCCGCCAATCGTCTAACCCGGCCAACGCCCGGCCGACCACGCAGCCCGCGTGGGTCCCGCACGAACCCACGCCGCAGAACAGGTCGATCGGCCGCCGGAAGTCGGCCCGCTCGAGCTGCTCCGCGAGCTCGAAGACGCAACGTACGTAGCCCCACGACCCGAGCTCGACGCTGCCGCCGGTCGGGAAAAAGTACGGCGTTCGCCCGGCGTTCTTGACTTCGTCGAGTACGCGTTCCAGCATCGCTGCGCGGTCGCCCGTGTACTCGGTCGGGGCGTGGAACGACACCTCCGCGCCGAACAACTCATCCAACACCAGGTTGCCCTGCCACGCCTGCGACGGATCGGCTACGCGGGGGTCGCGGCCCCGTAAGATCAGCCGCGATCGCAACCCTAGGCGGGCCGCCACCGCCGCCGTCGCTCGGCAGTGGTTGCTCTGCACACCGCCCATCGTCACCAGCGTGTCGGCTCCTTGCTCCAGCGCGTCGGCTACGAGGTATTCGAGCTTGCGGACCTTGTTTCCGGACGTGGCCAGGCCCGTGTGGTCGTCGCGCTTGATCAGCAACGGCGTCGCGTTCGGGTTGAGCCCGCGCGTTTCGAGCAGGCGCGTACATCGCTCCAGCGGCGTAGGCGTCGTGGCGAGCTTCAGTCGGGCGGGTTCGGCCGGGTGCAGATCGCCGCCGGGGATCACGAGCGCGTCATGGCGGGACGGAAAGGACATCCGGAAATCGTATGGCGAAGCTGGCGGGGCCGTACGCGTTCCGGCTTGCGCTGAAGCGGCCGCGTGGTTGGATCGACGCGTAAGGTGGCGCTCGGATGGGAAGCCAGATGCCGATCGTTCGCCGAGTTACGAACGGTCTTCGGCAAGTGAGACAGCAACGCGGTTTCAGGCGCGCCGCGAACGGCGACGCAGCGTGAAGGCACCGACCCCGAGCGTCAGCGCCGACGCCACCGTCGGCTCGGGAACCGCTTTGGCTTGGGCTTCGGCGAGCACGTCGTCCCAGGGGAAGTATGGCCCGGGATCCGTGCGATTCCACGGTTGGATCTGGCCGTGGGCCACGACCCCCGGCGCGTCGAAGTAGTCATTCGGGAAGTCGTAGGCGTTGCCGCCGGGCCGGGTCAGCTCGATGTCGTAGGCGACGGAGAGCCACGCCAGCAGGTCGGTGAGCGCGTCGAGATTGGCGTCGTTCCAGGTGTCTGGGCTGTGAGCGAAGCCAACCATTTCGATGCCGATGGACCGGCCGTTGTAATACGTAGCGTGCCACGCGCGGTCGCCGGTGGCGACGTGCTGATAGATCGTGCCGTCGGCGGCGATGGTGAAGTGAGCGGAGACCTGCGCGTTCGGGTCGGTGAAAATACCGAGGGTGCCGAAGAGATCGACCTCGGTGGTGTGCATGACGATCGAATCGACCGGTACGCTTTCGTGACGCTCGCCGAACGCGAGGGAGGCGTAGCCGATGACCTCGGGCTTGGGCAGGCCGGGCACGACCGGATCGACGAAGTCCACCGGCTCGAGCGGGGGGCAATTGCGAGCACCGGGGCGGAGCTCAGCCGAAGCGGTAGCCGCGATCGCTGCGGATAGCGCCGCCGCCAACATCGCCGCAAGAAAGCCCCGGAACGCCGATGTGGAACACTGCATTCTTGCAGCATATCGCCGCGACACGACACCGCCTAGGGTCGATTTGATTCGGTTGGTGGTTGCACGGGCCGGCGATCAGGCCGACGCGGAGCGGGTCACGCCGCGGGCGTCGTTGGCCTGTTTCTGGCCGGCGGGGTACTTGATCCGGCTGTGGTAGATCGCGCAGAGCGTCTTGACGATCGCCTTTTCGATACGGGACAGCTCGGCGAGCGTGAGGTTGCACTCGTCGAACTGGCCGTCCATCAGCCGTTTCATAGCGATGGTGTGGGTGATCTGCTGGAGCCGGGCGGGCGTGGGCTCCTCGCAGGCGCGGGCGGCGGCCTCGATGCCGTCGCAGACGAGCAAGATCGCCGCCTCCTTGGTCTGTGGTTTCGGGCCGGGGTAGCGGAACTCGAATTCGGAGGGGGCATCGTCGGGATCGACGTGGCCGGTGGACTCGCGTTGCTTTTCTTCGTTCTGTTTCTTGGCGGCGTGGTAGAAGTACTCGACGAGCGTGGTGCCGTGGTGGCTTTCGATAAAGTGGATGAGGCAGCGGGGCAGGCCGTATTCGCGGGCCATTTCGACGCCGTCCTTGACGTGGCCGACGATGAGCAGGAGCGACATGGCGGGGCTGAGCTTGCTGTGTTTGTTGGGGCCGCCGCCTTGGTTTTCGATGAAGTAGTGAGGCTTGTTGATTTTGCCGACGTCGTGATACATGGCGCCGACGCGGCAGAGCAGGCCGTCGGCGCCGATGCTCTCCGCGGCGGCCTCGGCCATGTCGGCGATGCGGAGCGAGTGCTGGTACGTGCCGGGCGCTTCGTGGGCGAGGCGTTTGAGCAGGGGCTTGGCGTTGTCGTTGAGCTCTTTGAGGCTCATGGCGGTTGTGACGCGGAAGGCCCGCTCGATCAGCGGAAGCATCCCCTGCACGAGCAGACCGGCGACGAAACCGGACGCGGCCGCGGCCGCGGCGTCGATGCCCAGACGCTGCCACTGAGACACGGAGATGGCGGGCTGGTGGAGCAGCGAAACCAACGCGGTGACCGCGGCCATCGCGAAGCCGGCCAGCGCTCCGACGACGACGAGCTTGGACCGGCTGCGGATGTCGTGCAACTGCCACGCGGCGACGGCGACCCCGGCGATCAGCACGAGGGCGAGCTCGGCGCCGCGGTCGAGCGTGAGCGTGACCAGCAGCGCGTGGGCGGTGCCCAGCACCAGCGCGAACGGCTGGGAATACACGACGGCCAGCACGATGGTGACCAGGACGGTCGGGAAGGCGACGCCGCCGACGGGCGCGGCGGGCCATAGCCCTTCGGCGATCACGGCGAGCGCTTGCCCCAACAGCAGTAGGGTCGCCACGGCCAGGCCACGCATCGGGTTGCTCGCGACGCGGGAACCGATCACGAACAGGTAGGTCCAAACCCCGGCGAAGAGCATCGCCAGCACCCCGGCCAACGCGGCGCGCGAGAGCACGGTTTCCAACGTCGTGACTTGTTCGTGGTACGCGGCGCGTTCGGTTTCGAGCAAGCGGAACTGGTCTTCGGTCAAACGCACGCCGGCGGACACGAGCAAGTCCCCGGGGGCGAACGGCACGCGGATGATCGGCGCGTTAGCGAACGCGGCCATCTGCCGGGTCGCGGTTTCCGTATCGTCGAAGTAGTACGTCGGCCGTAGCTCGGCCATCACGAGGTGCTCGGCCGTGTCCTGTAGGTCGGGTGGGATGGCGAGGACCGCCTGCCGGACGCGATCTCGGATCGCGTCGACCTGCTCCACCGATCGCAGCGCCGCCCGGACGTGAACCGGTTGCTGCTGCTCTTCGGTTAGCTCAACGGATGCGGGCTTGAGGATGTCGATCAGTCCGCCTTGTTCAAACCGGTCGGCGTATTGAGCGTCGTTGAGGATCGGCGTGTCGAAGTATCCGCGGAGGTAGGCCTCGACCTTGTCCTGCCAGGCTTCGGGCGAAAACTGGTCGCCGTTGCCTTCTTGATATTGAGCGAGCAAGGCGTGGCCGCGTCGGGCCAGCGGCGTCCCGTCGAGCATCTCGGGCGTCAGCTCGTCGTAGGGGCGCTCGGCGAGGGAGAGCAGGCTGGTCAACCGTTCGCGGAGTTCTTCGAAATACCGCTGGTCGGCCGAGTACACATCGAGTACCGCGGCGCGGCTCTCGACTTGTTCGCGGCGCGTCAACTCTTCGTCCACGGCGTTGAACGCGACGCGGGCCACCACGGGCTCGTCGACGGGTTGGCCGATGCGGTGCTGCGGTTGCACCCGAGACGAAACGGCGATCACGCTGCCGATGACCGTGAGCGTCACGACGAATAAGACCGACCAGCCGATCTCGCGGCGGCGCAGCCTGGCCCACCAGGCCGGGACGCGGTCGGGGCGGTTTCGCCGTAGTTCTCGGCGGCGGGCGTTGCTCGGGCGTTGGCTGAGCATGGAAAGTCTCAGGTGGCATCGGCGCGATCGGACGTCGGCTTGCCACCGGTGATCTTACCGGTCCATCCCCGACGGGGAAGCGCCGGCAGCGGGCGGATCGGCGTTGGCGCTTTCGAGCATCAGCGATGCGGCCGACGGGCCGTTGGTTTGGGGTCCGCCGTAGGCTTCAACGATGCGTTGAACCAAGTGGTGGCGGACGATATCGGACCCGTCCAAAGTAACCATGCCTACGCCCTTGGTGCGGCGGAGCCGGCGGACGGCATCGATCAGCCCGGAGCTGCGTGGGTCTTCCAGGTCGATCTGCGAGGTGTCGCCGGTGACGACCATCTTGCTGCCGTGCCCGAGCCGGGTCAGGAACATCAGCATCTGGGCGCGGGTCGTGTTCTGCGCTTCGTCCAGGATGATGCAGGCGTCGTTGAGCGTCCGCCCCCGCATGAAAGCCAACGGCACGATCTCGATCAGGTCGACGGCCATAAACCGCTGGAGCTGTTCGTACTCCATCATGTCGTGCAGCGCGTCGAGGAGCGGACGGAGGTACGGATTGACTTTTTCCTGCATCGAGCCCGGCAGGAAGCCGAGCTTTTCCCCGGCCTCGACCGCCGGGCGCACGAGCACGAGCTTGCGGACCTCACCTCGCTTAAGCATCGCGGTCGCGGCGGCGGTGGCGAGGTAGGTCTTCCCCGTGCCGGCAGGCCCCATGCAGAACGTCAGGTCGTGTTCAAGCATCGCCGCGAGGTAGGCCCGCTGACCCTCGGTCATGGCGCGGACGCGCTTGCCCGGCAGGTACACATCCAGGCCGCCGGCACCCAGCGGCAAACGCGGGTCTTCGTTTGGCGACGCACGCGGCGTGGAATGGCTCCTGGGCGGCGCGGAGGCGGCGGGTCGCTCGGCGTCCATCGTGGCGGCCAACGCGATCGCGTCGAGCAATTGCTGCCGCGACATCGGTCGGCGGTGTTCGGCGGCTTCGGTCAACAACTCGAGCACGTGGGCCGCCTGCCCCACCGGCCGCGGATCGCCCGACACCCGCAGCGCCCCGTTGCGAGCGGCGAGCGTGACCCCCAACGCCTCGCGAACGATCTTGAGGTTCCGCTCCGACGGGCCGGTCACGCCCATGCCCGCGTCACCCGGCGGCAGTTGAATCGTCAGTTCCAAAACCAGCGCTCCGACATCGTGGGGAAGCGGCCGTGGCCAAAGGCATTGATCCTAGCTTTCAGCGTAATTCAGGGAATCGGTTAGCCAGCGCGTCCTTGGTTGTGGGCGACCAGGTTGTACCACCGGGCCGGACGATCTCCGTGAGTCGGCCCCGCGCGTCGAAACGGTATGTCGTCACCGGCGACCAGGGCGTTGGCTGCTCGATCACCACGGCCCCGATACCCCGATCGGGTTGTACTTCGTATGCACGCAACGCGAGCGTGCCCGCGTCGGAGTCGTACGCATAAAACGCGTAACCACCCGCCGGCCCTTTCGCCAGGCTCGCTGGGATCAGCGGGAGCGTCGCTTGGCTCAGATAAAGCCCCGTCGGCGGCACCGGCTCTTCGCCATCCAGCCGGCTGCGCGGCAGGCGGTTAGGGATCTCGATGAAACCGATGCGGGCGTGACCCTCGAGCAGATTCTGATTAACCATGCCCGGGCCGATGCCCAGTTCGATCTCTTGCTTGGCCCGTTTCAACTCGCCTTCGAACACGTTGCGCAACGCGTCCGCATCGGGTGGCGTTTCAAAGACCAGGCTGATTTCGTCGTCGTTGCGGACGCCCGTTTCGGTCCACTTCGAGGACACCCGACGGTCCTCGAATACGCCGCCGCCCTGTTGCACCGTGGTGGTCAACGTGGAGGTGTTCGACCAAACTTCTTTGTCCACGCCGGGCGTGAAATAGGCTTCGAGCTCCGTGATCAGCCGGGTGTTCTGACGCTGCGTCGAGGTGTATCGGGCGCTGACAAAGCCCGGTTCGGCCAAGGCCACGTCCCGCCGGCTTACGGCATCGGGCTCTGTCCACCAGCGTTCACGGGCGTAGCCGATCGCTTCCCCATTGCGCCGAAGCTCGAACCACGCGTCGTTATCGACCCGCTCCGCCAGCTGAGCAAAATCCTGTTGTTCCAGCCATGTCGCGGCGGTCTGAAAACTCGCCTTTCGAGACTCGTATAAATCCGGCGGAGGGACGAGCCGGGCGCTGCCGAGTACCGCGATTAGTAAGGCCTCGGCCTCGCCGCGCAACTCGTAAGGAGCGTACACCTCCAACGACGCGACGCTAAACGGTCCGAGCTTTATCAACGCCTGCCCAAAGAAAAGCGGCCGGGTGTCGAAGGCCGCGCGTTGGTGGTCTTGGAGGTACAGCGGTGCCTGCGGCACGAGCTCGACGATCTGAACCAAGCCGGGGCGTTCGGCGATGCGGCGCCGCTCGGCTTCGAGCGAATTCGGTTGGGCCGTCGTCAACCCGTAAAGCGAGTCTTTCCAGGTCAGCTCGACCAGCGGCTCCAACGTTTCGATCATCAGCTCCGAACGACGGATCCGTAAGCGGAGCGACGCCCGATCGCCTAGATGCCAGGCCGCCACCGCGCCGTCGCTGGGGTGGGGATCCAGCACGGCCCCGGCCGGCTTGAGAAACGAAAGGCCGAACCCGTTTTCTTCAAAACGCTCGTCGGTCAACCGCGGATCTAGCGCCGACGACGCGGCCGCCAAGAGGCAAAGCCACCCGGTCAGCCAAGCGTTCCGCCAAAACAATGATCGCCAGCCGAAACGCATCAAGGCGTGGCCTCCAAGACGGGGTTGAGGTCGGTATTGAGGTTCATGGTGAGGTCCGAGTCGGGGTCTCGGCGGAGCGTTTCGAGTACCTCCACGAACCGTTCGCGGTGATCCACCACCCGCATCGCCGGGTCTTCGTGCCGGTAATTGTCGTCACGCATGGTGACCGCCCAATATCGGCCCTGACCATCGGTGACCAGCGAGAGAGCCACAACGCTCAGCGGCGCCTGCCCGAACACCGGGAGCCGGCTCCGCAATACCCCCGTCCAGAACGCCGCCTCCAGGTTGCCGACCTGCAGCAGGTCGAATGTCTCATCTTCGGGCGGCGGTGCCATCGTCATGAGTGGGAACCACGCCCGCAGAAGTCCGGCCGTGTCTCTCGAAATTTCGCCTTGCTGATCCACAACGTGCACGAGCTGCACGACCGTTCGCAGCGCCGGACGGCGCTCGTTCTTCAGCACCGCCCGCGTCCGATTCCAAGTCGCCGGATCGCCGTTCAGAGGCCGCCAATCGGCCGGCAACGACACCGCCAATCCCGCAACGCTCACGTTCACCGCCGGACGCAGCGTCGCCGCGAAAGCCAGCCCCGTCACCGCCGCCAGAAGGAGCAGCATGAACGCCGCGACCGTGGCACGCTGGCCGTTTGAGTTTTGCAAGATTGCCTGTTTGGGCATCGCCGCATTCTAGAGCATGCCGCTTCGGATCAAGCGCCCCCTCGAACCTACGCCCGGCCGATCTAGTTCCAAAACACGACGCCACTGCGCGTCTCGGCCGGCCGTGTCACCGTCCCGAAGTATCCGGCGTCGATTCGGTTCGACGTACGCACCGTCGTGGGGTTCGATCCGGCTTGAACCGATCGCGAAAAACCGGTCGCGCTGGGGTTTGATACCGGCCACGTGTCCGTCGCGCCGAGTTCCCAATCGACCTCGGGCGCGTTTGCGCGGGGCTCGATCGATTCAGCCGTTGCCACTGGCGTTGCGATTGAAGGAGACGCTGCAGCCGGAAACGGCATGCCAGGCCGCTCGCTAATCGCAGCTGGATCGCTCGCCCACCACGAAGCCCACGCGGGCCGATCTCCGTCCCCCGGAACCACCACCACGTCACCGGCACGCAACGCAAGGTTCACCGTCGTGTCGCCCGCCTCGAGCAACCGTGCGAAGTCGACGGTGACCCGGCGCGGCGCGTCACCGCCGTCACCGGGAACGCCCGGCCGAATGACCGAGATCTCGCCGACGTCTGCGCTTTCACGCAGGGCCGCCGCGGTCAACACGTCCGCCAGCCGTATCCCCGGCCGCCACGACACCGGGCCAACGCGCCCGATCTCCCCGAAAGCGTACACGTGCCGGCTCGCAAAACGGGTAACTTCTAGACGCATCGTTGCTTCCGAGTCCACCGTCCGCACACGCCGGGTCAACGCTTCACTCGCCTCGTCCGCCGTGAGACCGACGACCTTCACACGACCCAGCGTTGGCAACGTTACGAAGCCCTCGGCGTCCACCGCCGCGTCGCGCACCGACAACCCGCGAACCCGATCGCACGCCACCGAAACCCGGTCGGGGACCCCGATCCGGTAGTCCCGCCCTGCCGTTGTGAGCCGGCTTTCAACGGGCCGGTCGTCCGCCACACTCGTGAATGCCCCCGCGTCGCCACGCACCGCCGGCGAAACGCTCTGGCAGCCGGTTAAACCAACGTTGAACGCCAGGCCCAGCGTCCAAGCCGTTCCGATTTTCCGCATCCACGCCATCGCCGATCCTCCTATAGACAGTTATCGATACCATCGGTCTGCGGCCATGGGTCCTCGCCCCGACGATGCGGTGGCGCGTGTCAATCGCTTCACCTATCCGTGCCGAACGTCATACCCGCTACGATCGGTGCCGTCACGGGCTCGTAGCTCAATTGGGTAGAGCACCGGTCTTCGGAGAGCGGTATCTGCCGCCGCATGCGTTGATTTAAAGGCACTTACGTCGATGCGATGCGCCGATAAAGGTTAAAAAATACCAAACAATATACGAAATGGTTGTGGTTGCACAGCCGCGAACACCCCCAATACTACAACCGCATGTTAGGGGCCGGATTGCAGCCCTCAAACGCCACGACGCCGATGCGGAAATTGCGGTGATGGCCGATCATGGCTCGCCCGCTCCGGAACTCGAATATGACACGGCCATCGCCGTGTTGATGCACACGATGCCTTCGCACGTTCCGCCGATCCAACCGCTCTGCCGGTTGCTCGCAAAACTTAGGCGCACCGCCGCGGATCTTGGTGGCCCCGCCGTGATCCCATACGAAGTTCTTCGCCCCCTTGCTAACTCGGCGATGAGTGCCGCCCGCTCCGCTCGCGCCTGCGCAAGCGACGTCTCCAGTGCCCGGACGGTCTCCGAGGCGGTACGGTCGGGGGTGAGCATGGCTAGTTCGGTTGAAACCTCACTTCGAGTCGTTTTGGCCGACGTAGCGTTCCGCCGTTCGCTGCACGATCGCAAGCAAGGTGTCCCCCAACAGCGCGCCGAAGATCGCTCCACCGAGCATCACGTTCGTCGAGTCCGTGAGCCACAGACCGAATAGGCCGCAAGCCATCCCCCCGATCGTGTAGGTGACGCACTTCGCTAGGAACGTCACCAACCCTTGCTTGGGCGGATGCTTGACCAAGACGATGGACAGCGACGCGATGCCGGTCGCGCACAGAAACGCGGTGAGGATGCGCGGGTCGATCCGCGTCATTTCCATTTCGGCCAGCAGCTTCCAAGCGTTCTTCACGATTTACTCCACGGCACGGACAGCGAGTCCGGATGTGTTCAACGCCTGCCCGGTCACGATCTTGCGTTCGGTTTCACGGCCGGATTCATCCCAAGCTGCGTCCGTTTCACGCTTCAATCGTTTCTCGAACTCGGCCTGAGCCTCCGTAATCACCTTCTCCGCGGCTTGTTTGCGGGTTTGGCGACCCAGGAGCACACCGCCGACACCCACCAGGAGCGACGACAAGAGCGAGCCGCCGGGGATCGCAGCCTCGCCGATGGCGACCGTGCCGTACTGCACGCCGATGTCGGTGAACCCCGCCAACGCGTCCCGCCAAAACGCGGCTTCGGCGGCGTTGCCGTCCAGCGCTTGGAGGCCCCGGGTTAACTCCGCCGCCTCCGCTTCGCCGGCGGCGACGTACTCAGCGCGGAGTTCGTCCACCTGCGAAAGTTTGATCTTGTGCGGGACGCCGACCTCCTGCTGCATATGCCGGGGCGTCTCGACCGGGATCCACTCGCCGATGTTGCAGCCCGACAGGACGGTCAAGGCGGCCAGCAGTGCGGCACCGGCGGCGATCAGCGTGACGGACGGCAGGTAGCGAGTCATCGCGACACCTCGTGATGGCAGGAAACAACTCCCGATACCGTTTCCGGCGCGGGGGCTGAGAGGGCAGAAAGCCAATGATCAAAAAGACGGCCACGCACGGATGCGCGACCGCCGGGAGATTGCTCGCATGCGAAGTCGAGCCGGGTGGATGATGGGCTGGATTGCGAAAACACGGGCGCTCCAATCGAGCGGCCCGACTTCGCATGTACGCAGCCTAACGCGACTTTGCCGTAGCGCAACCACCGGGGACATTTGTGTCACCGGTGGTCCCGACCGCCGCGAGTTCTTCGGCGCGTCGTTTCTTCATGGCGAGAACCTCAGCGTAGATCCGCTCGGGCGTCGTGGGGTGTACTGGGCCGCCCTTGCTGAACGCATACGCCGCCCGCTTGCCGATCGCCGTCTGAGCGGCGAACTGCCGCGCGGTCATGCGCAAACCCTGAAGATCGTTCCGGAATCGCTCTGGGGTGTACGACCGGTCCTGGGCCTTGCATTCGTCCATGACGTAGCTCCACATCACAAGGTCAACACCTCCACCACTCCTTGTTGGTTCATTCGCAACCCGGTTGGCCCGCTGCTGCTCTTGAGCCGGTTCTTCACGGCGTTGCAGGCGGCACGGTCGGTCGGCCAGCGGTGCCGGACCTGCTTCACGATGTGATTGAGCTTTGTTCCGGGTTGCTCCGTGGCAATCTTCCGCACGTCCGCCATCAAGGACGCCTCGGGCGACTCTCGGCCACCCCCGGGCGAGCCCGCCGTCTGGGTGCCCGCCTCTTCGGTACGGATTGAGGCGGCGACCTGAGCCACCGTCTCGGCGTCGGCGAACGCCGGCCCATCCGCATGCCGCGGATTCAACCACACCGAAACGTGGCGGGGTTCGGGGCCGGCAACCGTGATCATGCCCGTCTGGCACCGCAGCAGCACGGCGCGGTACCACTCCATCTTTGAACTCAACGCCGCCACCCGGCCGAACGGCACGATGATCCGCCAACTCGTAGCCACCTGGCAGTGCCGGAACGCCTGCGCCAAGACTTCGAAGCTCAAATTCAGCTTGGCCACCAACGCGTGAACTTCTCCCGTCGACTCGCGCTTCAGGACGACGTCGCAGAGTTTGCCGCCGGAAGCTAGGACTCGCTTGGAGTGCACTTCGAGGTCGTCCTCCATGGCCCACTTTGTTAAGCGGGGCTCGAGCAGTTGCGCTTCGGATTTGGGGATCCAGGGTTTAGGGCGTTTAGGTTTCAGCGGCATCGCTGGCTCCTTTGCCTGCGAGAGCCTGGGTGGTTTCGCAGCCTGCGTGCATCTTTGACACGCCCGGGTGGTACCGCGAAGCTCATTGAATGGAACTGCGATCCGGGCCACTGCGCAAACTCACCGCCGAAGAGGAAATCGCAATCCGGCACCGGGTGAGCGGAAAGGCCAGGAAGGAGTTTTTGCGATGGGCGTTGCCCGACCCGGCGTTTCGATTCGATTTGGTCGGAGCTGAGGCTGACTCTCTCGGTTACGCGTTTGACGAAGCGATTCAAGACTACGCCGTAGATCGACTCAAGCACGTTGTTACCTATTGGCGAAACCACGTACGCGCACCACTGATAAAGCCTGCAGTGCCCTCGGCAAGCGCTCTCTTCACGTTTAGAGCGCTTTGTAAGGAGTGGCAGCTGCGCTTCTCCTATAAAACAACGCCTGCTAACGTTAACATGCCGTTTGAGGGACCCATCCCAGTCACAGAACCTGAGTTTTTGGGGTGCCTCTCGAATTGCCGGCGAGTGGGCTTCCACTCGTCGCCATTGACAGGAATCAAGTTCGACCGTCACGTGTACTACGAGTTCTTTCGCGGCTGCGATATCCGGGGCGTCAGCTTCGCCAACGCGAACCTCGAAGGCGCAGAGTTCATTAGGTGTGAAGGAGACCACACAAGTTCGTTCCTGGGTGTTCATAACGTTGAAGAGTGTGCGATCGACCGATACACGCTGTCTAGCCTCGGCTCGGACCGAGGCGGTCTCACAACCGCTCAGCAACAGAAGATGATCCTTCACGATCCAGTCGTGGAGATGCGAAAGCGATTCAGCGGATTTTGGCGGCTGACTCACGCCCTTCTGATCTCGCTGTTCCTTGCGCCATACCTTTGGTTCCTGTTGTGCCGTTACTACGCGGCAACCATCGGGGATCAAACGTTCCCAGAGGGGACGACGACAAGCATCGCGTGGGCTCTGGTTCGATTTATCTTGACTGGCGGAGATGGTTGGTGGCGCAATGACTGGTCTGTCAGCGTGCCGGCGGCGCTCTCCTTTATGTTTGTTTTTGTCTACCAGTGCGTACGGGCGATCCTGCTGTTCAAGACACAGCAACTGGAGTCGTACGAGAAACTTCACGGCTTGCCCGCTAATTTCGAGATTTATGTGGATTTTGGCTCCGTCCGCAAAGAGATACGCTACGCGCGGGAGCTTACAAGCTTCCACACGTTGGGCCCACTGATGTCGGCAATCCTTGCTTATGCCGCCTACAACAGGCACGAGGCGTTGTATGAGAACGGCACCTTTTGGGGCAAGCTGCTCTACGTACACGGCGTACTGGCGTTCATCGCTTTGTTCGCATTCGTGATCAACTTCGGCCAGTTTCTGCTGCTTCCCACGCCGCTGGCGCCGTGATGGATTGCACATATGCGCGGTTCGCCGGCACGCAGGCAGAAGCAAATCCATAAAACTCTTCTTTATGTGCGGGCATCGCGCGATCATCGGTGAGCCTCGCTCTCGCCCATCGCCGCCCAGTTGTCCCGCACCCGATGCAGCGCATCTGGCGTCAACGGAGCCATGTGCACCGAGCAGGCCTCCCGCGGCACCTGCCGCACCTTCACCCCAGGTAGAGACTTCACCATCAACGCGCAACAGGCGCCGTCATGGGTTTCGTAGGCCCAGGTCAAGCCGCCAACTCCTGCTTTGATTTTCGCGCCGCCCGTTCGCGTTCGTGTTGCTGACGCATCGCCTGCTTTTCCGCCGGCGTCAGGGTTGGCGCCTGCTCCTCCGCTTCCCGTCGCTGCTCCTGCACCCGACGCTGAGCCTCCGACCGCAGACGCTCTCTCTCCTCCGCCGCGGCCCGGTCCAACGCCGCTCGCATCCGCTTCGGCATCTTGGCGTCACCGTCGGTGAGGCAGCGCTCCACCCAACGCACGGGCGAGGTGATGCCCTGCATCCGCCCCGCCGCCGCCTCAATGCCGATCCAGAGCACCACGTCGGCCACCCGCCGGCACAGCTCCGCCGGCGGCGAGTGCCGCATGAGCAGCAAGTCCGCCTGCCCCTGGGTCAGCCCCGCCCGCAGCAACGCCGCCGCCGGCGGCTCGGCCCCCTCCCCCTCGGATTCGTCCGCCCGTCCGTCCGTCTGACTGACTGCCTTCAATCCGCTTTCATGCATTTGGGGGACAGCAGCGTCAGGGCTACGCGCCGGTTTTGTCAGGGGTGGACTGACACCTGCGTCAGGGGTAGGAGCGTCACCTATGACGCTGGTGTCATGACAGCCTGACGTTTGTGTCATGACATTAGCGTCACCCTGCCCTGACGCATCCGTGATGACACTCCCGTCACAGTGCCCTGACGCTGGCGTCATGACACGGTTGTCGTCTGACTCCGTCGGCGACGCCTCCGCCGGCTCGGGAACCACCAGCCGGAACGTCTTCGTCTTGCGTACCTGCTCTGCGGTTTCGACGATGATGCCCGCCCTCACCAGTTCCTTGCGCCCTCGGAACACCGCACGCTCACTGAGGCCGGCACTGCGAGCCAACGTCGTCGCCGAAGCCCAACACAAGCCTTCGTTGCTGGCGTGCACCTCGATCGCTCTCAGGACTTTTGCGGCGCCGCCGCTGCCGATACGCGAGCACACCGCCCCTGAACGGAGTGCGGAAAGCCAGGCTCCCCAAGTAAACGGTTCTCCCGCTGACACGCATAGCTCCTGATCGTTGGCCTATGCACCAAACCGCCGCCCGAACGCCGAGCTGCAGCCCCACACCGCCCAGACTCAAATCACGCCGCTGCCTTGTCCTCCGCCAGCTCCTTGCGGTTGACCTCCACGTCTCGAGGGAAGTCGAACGCGAGCTTCACCTTGTCGCCGTGGATATCGACGACTCGGATCACGCCGAGGGGGTTCTTGGGGTCGCCGATGACGAGTTCTTCGCCTTTGCGTCGGGTGAGGGCCAGCATGGTTCGAGTCCTTTCGTTCCAGAGAGACAGATCGAGTTCACGCGTCGCTCCGTGCGTTGCGCTGAGGGTTTGAGTCGTCGTTTTCTTCAAACGGCCGGCCGCAGCAGGGGCAGTTCTCGAACAGCTTCAGGGCCGCGGGGGTGAACCTGAGCGAGGCGGTGAGGCCGTGTCCGTGTTTGAGGTAGCCCGAGGCCGCCAGCCTTTTGACGTGGGCGCTTATCGAGCTTTGGGGAAGATCCAGCCGCTTCGCTAACGCACGCTGCGTCGGCGTTGCTCCACCGTGTTCGCGATGGTGGTCGGCGATCGCCTGAAGCACGTCGCGACCACGCGGCGTCGGCAACGTCCGGATGATAGTTGGGCGCTTCATGACGCGACCCTCCGAACGCCCGCAGACCGCACACGCGGCCGACCGACGCTTCCGGGGGCAAGAGATCCGCCCGCCAACACGGCGAGCGGACCTGGAGGAGAGAGAAGCCGGCCTTGGAAACTCGGCCCGCCCTTTCGAGCGGGTGGAGCCGCGACGATTTCGGAGGTTTGCGTATTCCCGGCCTCGGTCGCTGAGTGTTTGCCCGACGCCACCCGGCGCTTCGGCGCCGGAGCTCTCCCCGCCGTCCCATGCGGCTGGCTCAGCGCTCCCCGCTGAGCGTGTGATGTGGATGTGGCACGGACGGGTTTCAAACAAAAGTCCTTGCGGTGGGTTGGGGTGGGCATACGTTGATCACAGCCTCGCAGGGAGAGCGAGGTTTCCATGACAATTCAGGTTTGGACATCGACGCGAGTGCCGATAGCCGCTTCGGGTGGCGCGTCGTAAGTGGTGGCCGCGCCAACGTTGGACGACGTGATTGCATCAAAGCGCTCGAGTATTCGCTGAACCGTTTCAGGCAATGGCTCGTCGCCACTCCGATGCTTCAAGGCCAGTTCAATTGCTCTTTGGCGCGTGATCTTGAT
This sequence comes from Planctomycetota bacterium, assembly GCA_039180415.1. Classification (GTDB taxonomy): domain Bacteria; phylum Planctomycetota; class Phycisphaerae; order Phycisphaerales; family Phycisphaeraceae; genus CAZIXN01. Next base: position 40,384 of record JBCDDH010000026.1, read on the forward strand.
GGTGCCAGGAATGTCCACGGGTTAAAATGTCCCCATTATGGGACGCAATGTCAACAGGTTTGTCTCGAGAATATGTCAAAATGGGACACTTTGGCACGTAAATGATTGCTAGGGTCTTAGTTGTGCCACGGAAAAAAAGTTCAGCTCCACGCCGATCACTAAAACCGCGCCTCGATGATGAGTCGTGGGACAGTTATCAATCCCTTGCGGGTTCTGGGACACTTGTCGAGTTGGACACCAATGTCTTGACGTGGCTTCTACGTCAAGACCCGCGGGTCCAACACGCCATCGCAAAGGGGTTGGATCTACTTGTGCCGCCTGTTGCGGCAGAATTAGCCCTTGAACGACTCGCCAACCCCGACACGGCCGGCAGGATCGGACCGCCCGGCAAGGGCGACGGGCAAAGAGCCGCTGCAAAGACCACACGCAAGACGGGAAAGAAGCCGAAAACGGACGGCAAGTAATCCAGAAGCTGTCCTTCGAGTACGGCTGAAATTCGCTCGGCTTTCACTGGCGCATAGAAAATCCCGCCACTCCCGGAAGAGGGGCGGGACACAAAGGGCCCTGGCAAAGTGTTGTCCAGGGTCAACCCAACTATTTATTGAGCCGCGGTCGCCGTCCGAGCCACGTCGTAGGCCGACGGCGTGGCCGAGCGAGCGGGCGTGACCGTCTTGCCGGTCGCCGGGAGGTCGTCGCTGCCGTTGCCGCCG
>JBCDDH010000027.1:0-40627 GCA_039180415.1 Planctomycetota bacterium
CCCGGCCGCGCCTCGCCGCTCCATCCCAGGGCTTCTTCGCTGATTTTGCCTACGAGCGGCCTCGCACGCTCATGATTCTCGACGTACATCGCCTCTTCCGCGGCAGCCCGCATGGCGAGCCGGCCTCGGGGCGTGTTCTTGTCAAGCTCGACGAAGCCGACACCACCCTGCAACGCGGCGATCGCGTACGGATGCTCGGATGGCTCGGCGACATCGGCCCAACCAAAAACCCCGGTGAGTTCGGCTACCGGGCCTGGCTCGCCGACCGTGGGGTGCGGGGGCGGCTGACCGTTCGAACCCGCGAACACGCCGAGGTACTCGAATCCGTCGCAGGCGTTACCGGCGGAGGGTTCAGAAGCTGGAGCGGACGCGTCGGAGATGGGCTGGCCCAAACCCTGGCCACTGGCATGGAGGGCAGGCCACAGCGCCTCGCGTTGCTCGAAGCACTGTTGCTCGGTCGCGGCGAAGGCGGACTGAGCGACCTACGCGACACCTTCCGCCGCGTCGGGCTTGCGCACGTGCTCTCGATCTCCGGGGCCCACTTCGGCATCCTGGTGCTGCTGGCGTGGGGGTTGGCACGCGCGGTCTCGAGCCGTCCGCGGCTGGTCGCGGCGCTCGTGCTGCTGGCCGTATTGGCCTACGCGGCGGTGCTGCCCGGACGAGTCCCGATCATCCGGGCCACCATCATGGCCGCGGCGTACTTCGGGCCGGCGGCTCTAGGGCGGGCGATCTCCGGACGGGACGCGCTGTGCCTGGCGGCGTCCGCGATCCTCCTCTGGCAGCCCCAGCAGTTGTTCACGCCGGGCTTCCAACTGAGCTTCGTCGCGGTCCTGGCGATCTTGCTGTACACCTCGACGGTAGCCAACTGGATCTGGCCACGGCCCCTGGTCCCGCTGCGGCGGGTGCCCAGTTGGGACGCTCCGGCCCGCGCTGCCGTGAACTACTTGGCCGTCAGTATCGTCGCCTTCTTCGCGGTCCTGCCGCTGATCGTGTTCCATTTCGGCGTGGTGAGCCCGTGGGCGATCCTGCTGTCGCTGCTGGCGTGGCCGGCACTGTTCCTCGTGCTGACGCTGGGATAGCTCAAGATGCTCGCGGGTTGGCTGCTGCCCAGCGTGGGGCTCCTGCTCGCCGGGCCGTTGGGCTGGTCGATCGACATGCTGGTCACGCTCGCGGAGCGCGCGGTCGATTGGCCGGGCGCCACGTGGCAGTTGACACGATCGATCGATCACCTCGGCGGGGTGCTTTGGACACTCGCTGCGCTGGCATTTGTGGGTGCGTGGTTTGGCGGCCTGTTCCGCTGGCGACGGTGGATAGGCGTGGCGCTGGCCCTCGGCTTAACGGGCTGGCTCGCGTGGACGCAAGATGTGCCGCAGCGTTGGCTTCGAGAGCCGCCCGCCGCGTCGCTGAGCATGATCGCCGTCGGCGACGGCTCGTGTTTCGTCCTGCGTTCGCAAGGCAAAACGCTGGTGTTCGACTGCGGCTCGCAGGGCTACGACCAAGTCGGCAAACGCAGCGCGGTGCCGGCGCTGCGGAGCATGGGCGTCCGCCGGATCGACCTGCTTATGCTTTCGCACGCCGACCTGGACCATTTTTCCGGCGTACCCGAACTACTCGAAGCGATACCCGTGCGTCGCATCGTTTGTTCGCCGGAAGTCTTCGCCGACGCCGCTAACCGTCCCGACGCTGCGACCGCACGGCTGCTCGCTTGGCTGGACGAACGCGGCCAAACCCCCGAACCGATCACCGCCGGTTGGACACACGCTTTCGGAAACACCACGCTCGAAACGCTCTGGCCGCCCGGCGGATTGATCGCCAAACGCTCGAACGACCACTCGCTGCTGCTACGGATCGAAGTTGTCGGCCGTACCGCACTGTTCCACGGCGATCTCCAGCAGACCGGCAAACTCGCGCTGCTCAACAACCCCGCCCTGCTCGAACAACTCGACGCCGACGTGACCGACCTTCCGCACCACGGCAGCTTTGTCGACGCCTCGCTCGACTGGCTCGACGCCGTGACGCCGACCATCGTCCTCCAATCCTCGGGCCCCGACCGCCTGCGTTTCGACCGTTGGCTCGACCCGATCGCCGAACGCGGCATCACCCGTTTCGCGTCCCATACGTCCGGTCTCTCCACAATCGACTTCTTCGGGGACGGCCGGATCACCACCCGCACCCATCTCAAGCCGCGATCGCCTTGAGCCGAAACTTGGATATACTCAGAGATCGTTCTTTGACAATCGGGGCCGACTGGATTCGACCGGACAGACCCCGGTTGGAGGTCGCGCGTCGCGGAGCATCCATGCCGCGTCACCAAGGATGCAAACCCATAAATGCCAACGATGAAATCGCTGGTCGCATCGGCTTCGGCCAAATGCGTCTCGCCGCCTGAGTGGATTCGATTCCGCAAGGCTGCACCGTTTCCCGGTCGCTGGGCCCGTGGCGGCCGGGAGACGTAAAGCAACGGGCTCGCCCAACTCCTGCGTCGCAGGGGACGCGGGTTAAACCTTTCTGCGGCTAGCGTCGGGAACGGCTGTCGGTAGCCACGCCCGCCGCGAAACTCAGGAACCGACTACACGCGTAGAAGCCTGCTTCCGCCTGTCTCGACACGGGGGTTCAAATCCCCCCGGCTCCACTGGCACCTATTTGGTGCTCCGAACGCCCCGTTCGCCCCGCGCGGCCGGGGCGTTTTTCGTAGGCGTCACGCTCCGACCCCGCGAGCTTCCGGAAGCCCGCACCCCAAAGCCTGGGGAGCAAGGCCCCGCCCGTAAAACTCCACAAACCCTTTGATCTCGCCTTCCAGGTCTGGATCGGTTCAGCGGACCCGCTACGTTTTTAAAGGCCTACAGGCGGCCACCGTGTCCGCGGAAAAGACTGCGTCTGCCTGATGTGATGGTTGCAACACGCCTTGGATGAACTTCCTTTCGCCCGTCGAGCGGACAGCGGGCACACTCGGCCAACCGGCCAGAAAGGGAGTTATCATGACTTCACGCCGTCGTTCCGCGTCGCCCCGCACCCTCCGCGATCGGCCCGACCCCGACCAACTCCGTCGACAAGCCAAAGAGCTCTTGTCTGCGTTCCGCGCGGGCCGAGCCGAGGCCGTGGTCGAAGTCGGAGCGCATTATCACGGTGCCGACCCGGCCAACTTCAAATTGGCCGATGCGTAGCTCGTGCCGGCGCGGGCGTACGGGTAGCCGAGCTGGCCCCGGCTGGTCACCCAGGCGCAAGGCATGAGGCTGAAGGACGCGATCGGGGAAGGCGATGATCGGGTGGTCGCCGAGGTTTTGACGCAATCACCGGAAGCGAAAGATAAAGTGGGGCCGCATCCGATGTGGGGCGGCGAACCGACGGCGCTGCACGTGGCGGCGGAGCGTGGGCACGTCGCAACGATGAAACGACTCCTTGATCACGGAACGGCACCGGACGGCGCGGAGACGTCGTACGGCTGGAAGCCTTACGACCCGCGTAAGGCCGAGCAGCAACCTCGCGGCCGATCGGTACAGATACAAAGGCAAGGGTTTTTCTGCTGTTTCGTGTATGGTGGGTCGATGGAGAACGATACCCCTATCGCTAGTTTTGGTTGGATGCCTAGGCTGATCGCCGGGCTGTTCACCGCATTGATCACGCCCGTCGGAGCCGGCCAGCAAATTGATGGCAGCCGCGACGCCGTTTACGGGCCGGCGCTGGCGGTCCAAACCGTGCCGACCGGGTTCGGCGACGCGCAATCGTCGAACGGCATTGGCTCGGGCGGCGAGCTCAACGCCGCCTACGCCGCCGTCCGCGACGACCGCCTGCACGTCCTGATCACCGGCAACCTCGAGAACAATTTCAACAAGCTCAACGTCTTCATCGACTCGCGGCCCGGCGGCGAAAACACGCTCTCCGCTAACCCGGCTTACGACTTCGAAAACATCAGCCGGAACTTCGCCGGTCTCACCTTCGACGAAGGCTTCGACGCGGACCTGCACCTCTACGCCCGCTGGGGCGGCTTGACCGGCAATGTCTTCACCGTCGATCTCGTGGACCGCAACAGCGGGTCGACCACCATCTTCGGCAACGGCGACACCGCCAGCCAAGGCGTCGGTACCGCGATCCAATCCGGCACGATCGCACCAACCGACGCCGGCCTGGGCTCCACCGGCACGGGCGAAACCCGCAACCTCACGCCGTTCTTGACGCAGCCCGTCGATTTTGGCTTCAACAACACCAACGTCGCGGGCGTTGGCGCGCTCCCTCCCGCGGCCACCCCTTTGCCCGCCGACATGGCCGCCGCCCTTGCCGTCACCACCGGCTTCGAGTTCTCGATCGCTCTGCAAGACCTCGCCGGCCCCAACGGCGAACTCCACGACGCGATCGACCTCCACGTCGCGTACGGCAACCCCAACCACAACTTTTACTCCAATCAGATCCTCGGCTCGCTCCCGCTCGGCACCGCCAATCTCGGCGGCGACGGCAACGGCAACTTCACCGGCAACCTCGCGGGGATCGACTTCGCCGCCATCCCCGGCCCGCAGTTCTTCTCCGTGCCTCTGCCCCCGGCCGCCGCGCCCATCCCGGAACCGCTGGCCGCGTCTTGCCTCGTCGCCGGCCTTGTCTTCCTGCGCCGGCGGCCAACGCGAGCGTGACCGGTGCGCCTACCCGTCCTCGCCTGCGACGGCTGCGTGAGCTGCTGCATCGAGCAATCCTGCCCTCCGGGTTTTTTGTCGCTGCTGCCCGAGTCCCCGGACCGCGAGCTGACGGTTCGCCGGGACCCACAACAAGCCGCTTGGTTCGCCGCCGCCCCGGCCGAGGCGATCGACCTGCTAAGGCAACACCAACGATCGCGTGACCGCAGCGAGCCCAAACCCTGCGTTTGGCTGGACCTCGATGCCCGGCGTTGCCGGTGGTACGCGGCCCGGCCCCGCGCTTGTCGCGAAGACGTCTCTCCCGGCGACGCCGCTTGCCAACAATGGCGACGACGTCGACCGCCAACCGAATCACGGATCAACGCTCCCGAAAATCACATCGACGCGAGCCAGTCCTGATACGGTTCGCCGATGCCGTTTCATCTCCGATCCTGGACCTGCACGACGCCCGACCAACCCTGGCGATCCCTTGATCCAGCCGACAGCGCGCCCCCTGTCAACTCCGACACACTCTCCACCCTGCGGATCACCGAAGACCGTCACCAAGCCGTCTTGGGCTTCGGCGGCTGCTTCAACGAACTCGGCTGGCACGCCCTACGGCAAGCCAAGGCCGCCCAGCGCGACGCCCTGCTCGACGAGCTGTTCACCGACGACGGTTGCGCTTTTTCGTTCTGCCGCGTCCCCATCGGCGCGAACGACTACGCCCTGTCTTGGTACGACCACGCCCCCACGCCCGGCGACTTCGCGCTGCGCGACTTCAACATCGAACGCGACGAGCGACACCTGCTCCCTTATCTCGACGCCGCTCGGCAGCGCCGCCCGGACCTCTGCCTCTTCGCCTCGCCCTGGTCGCCGCCGGTTTGGATGAAGACCCACGCCGCCTACAACCACGGCCGGTTGAAGAACGAAGACCAGACCCTCGCGGCCTACGCGCGCTACTTCCAGAAGTTTGTCGAGACCTACCGCCAACGCGGCGTCAACGTCAGCCAAGTCCACGTCCAAAACGAGCCCGGCTCCGACCAGAAATTTCCTTCCTGCGTCATGCCCGCTACGCAGATGCGCGACTTTATCCGCGACCACCTCGGCCCGGTGTTCCAAGCCGACCAATCCGACTGTGAGGTCTGGGCCGGCACCTTCGAAAAGGGCGTCACCCACGGCTGGGATTTCCACGAAGAACTTACCTACCCGCACCTCGCCCACGCCGTCCTCAAGGACCCCGCCGCTCGCCGTTACGTCGACGGCGTCGGCCTCCAATGGGACGGCAAGGGTCTAATCGAAAGCCTCCACCGCGCCTTCCCCGAACTGCCGATCATCCAAACCGAAAACGAATGCGGCGACGGGCAAAACACCTGGCCTTATGCCTTCTACGTCTTCAGCCTCGCGTGCCACTACTTCAACCACGGCGCGGTCGCTTACACCTACTGGAATATGGCGTTGCCCCAAGGCGGCCAGAGCACCTGGGGCTGGCGGCAAAACGCCATGGCTAGCGTTCACCCCGACGGCTCGATCGTCCGCAACCCCGAGTTCTACGTCATGAAGCATCTCGCCCACTTTGTCCGACCCGGCAGCCGACGACGGGGTCTCGTCGGCTCGTGGTGCCCCTTCGCCCTCGCCTTCGATACGCCTCAGAACGAAACCGTTGCGATCATCGCAAACCCATACGACGCGCCCGAACCTCTCGCCCTCGACAACGCGCCTCGCCTCACGCTCCCGCCCCGTTCGCTCAGCACCTTCACGTTCGGCACCTAACCGCCTCCGCCGATCGCATACGCCCCTCGCAGCAGTAAATGCATCGTGCGGCCAGGCCACGGGCGAGTTCAAGATCAGCGCACGATCAGTCCGCGCTCGCCTTCGTCCGTCGCAACGCCAAGCCAAACAGCCCCAGCATGCCCGCGATCCCCGCGCTTGGCGTGGGCACCGCCGTCGACACGCTTCCTTCCAGGCCCACGATCAGCGACGGGTCCGCACCGAAGCCGGTCTCGCCGATCGAGGTCAAGACCAACTCGCTGACCGTCTCGCCCTCGGCGAAGCCCAAGTCGCTGAGATCGACGCCCGCTCCATATAGGTTCAGGCTAAACACACCCAGCGCGCTAAGCTCGACGGATTCAAAGTCGGACAGGGACGCGACCGGATCGGTCCCCGCCGCCGGGCCGAAGAACGAGATGTTCGACGCCGTGCCGTTGGGCCCGATCTGCTCGTAGTCCGCCGCGAAAAACTCGGCGCTGTTTCCCGCCGCCGCGCCCGTGCCCGACAACCGGAACGGATCGCCGCCCAGCACCGTCGGCCCCCCGCTCGGCGGCTCCACCCCCGCTGGCGGACTGATCTCGAAGACCAGCAGGTCGATCCCCGGCCGGTTCAACACCCCCGCCCCACCGACAAACCCGAAGACCAGCCCCGTGCTCACGCTGGGGTTGTTGATCGTTGTGTTCAGCAGATCGTCTTCCAGCAACGCCGCCCGCGAGCCCACCGCCGGCAACGCGCTCGGATCGCTCGGCGTGCTCACGGTCCCGCCCAGCGCCGTCTCGAACGGGATCGTCGTTGCCACCGCGAAGTCCCGCACCTCGATCCCGATCAGATCGCTCGGCGCCAGCGTCGTTTCGAATCCGCCGTCCTCCACCGTGATCGACGTAAACCCCAACCCGTTGTCCGGCCCGACCACCGTGGCCACCCCCGTGACCCGCTCCGCCGCCGCCCCGCTGGCGACGCCGACCACCAACACCGCGGCCCAACCACGCGAAAGCGCTCCAACCGAAATCGACCCGTGCATGCGTTATCTCCCGCCGGCGGTTCACCGGCCATATGTCCCAGTTCGCCGGACGAAGAATGCCGTCCGACTTCAATAAGCACGCTAGGCCGCCACCCGCCAACTTTTCTCGAAACCACCTAAAAAATCTCGCCCAATGCCCACCGATGCGATCGCATACCGCAAAGCCGATCTCGAATACAGCACGGCGATACAAAAAACGTGATGCTTGAACGAGTCTGCGTGTCCATCGTGGCCACCCGGATTCGAGCCGTTTGAACAAGCCGATACTAACGCGTCGTAAGCCGTTGGGCGACAAGACCCAACGGCCGTGCCCGACGATGACACCACAAACCTATCGCGGACCATACATCTTGTTCTTGGGCCGGGTCGCAGTCAGCGATCCGGTTTGAACCGCGCAGTTTTTTGAAGACTTGCAATACACGATTGCCTACAACTGTGTCACAGAAGACGAACTCAGACAGAGTCATTTCGATTCTTGGGAGGCGACACGATGATCGTTGGCACGAAACGCCCGTGGCAGTGGATGACCTCGCTGGCCGCCGCGACCGCTCTATCGGCAAGCCCAACGGGAGGGCAGGCGCAAGGGCTGGCGGAAGAAAACGTGCTGGTGGTTTACAACTCGGCCGACGCCGACAGCGTCGCCGTTTTCGATGCGTACACCTCGGTCCGGCCTGGGGTTGTGGGATTCGACCTCAACACCGTGATCGACGGATCGGCGTTGAGCCCAGGCAACGTCTCGTACGCGCAGTTCGTCACCGACATCCGCAACCCGATCCGTGACTTTCTCACGCCTCCAAGCGGGCCGGACCTGACCGAGCAGATCCAGGTCATCACGCTGACCAAGGGCATCCCCACCCGCATCGCAGACCTCAACGAGACGCTGCCGTCGAACACGAGCATCGCGCTGATCGGCGACATGCCCGGCCTCGCGGCGTCCACGTTCGAAGACCAGAACGCCACGTTCGCCACGGTCGACAGCGAACTGACCCTGCTGTTCCAAGACCTCGAAACCGGCGAAGCTGGCGGGGCTTTCGACTCGCGGGCCGACAACGTGATCATCAACCCGTTCTTCGATTCCGACGTCTCGATCACGGCCTCCGACCGATCGACCATCGAAGCGCCGCGCACGCTCACGCCCGTGCTGGCGACCAGCCCGGGGACCGCGACGATCCGCGCGCTCGACGCCCCGACCGGCGAACTCGCCGCGTTCGATCCCGGGGCGATCTTCCTCACCGCCCGCCTCGACGGCAAGACCGTGGACGACGTCGTCGCCTCGATCGGCCGGGCCCAGAACGTCGTGTTCGACCTCACGACCGACGCGTTCGTCATCGACGAGTTCGACCCGCCTTCGGGACCCGAACTCGACGCCACCGGCATCAGCCCGGCGGTCCGCGCCATCGACCCCGGCGGCGACTTCGACCAGCTCGCCCTCGACCTGGCCGCCGCCGGCTTCGAGCGGGTGCTCTTCGACGAAGGGGAGGCCTTCCTGGTCGGGGCCAACGGCACCGTCGCCGACCCCGCGGCCGACGACGACCCCGGCATCGCGGGCCCGGTCGCCGCCCTGGTCACGTTCGGCGGCAACCACTCCGACGCCGACCAGGACGGCTTCATCCTCACCTTCGCCGACGCGTCCACCGGCGAAAGCCAGTTCATCGACGGGGCCGTCTTCACCAGCGTCGAGAGCTTCAACGCCCGGGAATTCGGCGGCCTGCCACAGTTCGAAAACCAAGGCAGCCTCGCCGAGTTCCTCGCCGCGGGCGGGACGTTCGGCGTGGGCACCGCGTTCGAGCCGTTCAGCCTTGGGGTCAATGAGGCCGACCTGCTCCTGGCTCGCTTCCTCAGCGGCGAGCTAACGTTCGTCGAGGCGGCGTTCGCGTCCGTGCCGTTCGTCTCGGGCAACACGATCGTCCTGGGCGACCCGCTGGCCCGCGCGACCGTGGTCCCCGAGCCGGGCGCTGCGTTGCTGGTCCTTGCGGCAGCCTTCGGTTTGCGACGAAATCGAAGCCGGACCGCTTCGCTTATTCAAGAACTCGGGCCATCCAGCCTCTACGACGTCGCGTCCTCCTCCCGTGATCCGCGGTATGCCGCCGGGGCCGACGCACCTTCGTTGACCGGCTGATTCCCCGCGTGAGAGCCCGGGAAGCAGCCCCCGGCTCGCTCTGCCCCGGAAAGCTTCAGCCGTGCTGGTTGTGGCAGCGCGACACGTTCCGGGGACGGGAGATGAGATCACACGTCGAGGTGGACGCGGTTGGCCGGGGCCTGCCGAATGCCTACCACCGTGCTAAGCGGGTGGAGCTTCATGAAGATCAGAGAATGGCGACAAAGCGACGTTCCTGCGCAGGCCCAATTGGCCGCCAAGACGTACGCGGAAACGTTCGGCCACAGCCTGACGAACGAGGAACTGTCCGCGCAGATCGAAGAAACCCGGTCGGAAACGTACTTCCGGTCTTTGATGGGCCGCGATACGGTCCTGGTCGCCACGCTGGACGACCAACTCGTCGGCTACATCCAACTCGGCGATGTAGGGACGAACCTCCAAGGCGTCGAGCCGGGCCCGAACGATCAGGCCGTCCAAGCCCTTTACGTCGATGCGGATCACCAAGGCCGAGGCATTGGTCGATCGCTCATGGACGCAGCCTTCGCCCACCCACGCCTCCGAGAATCCGACCACGTCTTCATCGACGTGTGGGGCGAAAACAAACGAGCGCTCGCGTTCTATCAAGACTACGGCTTCGAGGCGGTCGGAACGCGCGATGTGACGGCCGACGGCAAGGTGATTGGCCAAGACCTCGTCCTGATGCGCCCTTCGCGAACCGACTAAATGGACTACGCCAACGCCTATGACACTTCGGCGATTAAGTCAAAGAACCGTCGAACACGTCACGGAGGACCGTGAAGTGCGGCACCCGGCCAGAGAGTTTTCTTCGGGTCGGCTCGGATCAGTTTGATAGTGCGTAGCCGGTTGCAGCAAAAATCGCCCCGATTAAAAACAAAATCCAACCCAGAAACGCGCAGATAATGCCCGCGGTGATGCAGTCGTACTTGCGAGCATTAGTTTTCGCTCGATCCCATACGACGTAGAGAATATCTTTCTCGCACGTATCGAGAGACGGAAACGTATCGCTCACCGAATCGAACTCCCGTTGCCGGCCGATCCAATTGAAATCCCAAGCGTTCGCCTTGTTGTCGGATAAGAAGGGGCTAGAGATGAATTTTGCGATCCCATCGATCACATCAACGAGACCGCTGGACCTGCCGCCGTGGGGAACGATGGCCATCACTAGGAACAAAATCGATACACACGATGCCACGAAAGACGTCCATACCCAAGGCAGACTCGGAAAAACAACGACCCAATTGGGCAGCTCGACCACAGAGGTAAACAGGAGCCCCTGCGAAATCAGGTTGATACCGAGGAAAAACCGTGCCTTCTCATCAGCCAACTGGATGTTGGCATGGATCATGGTTTCGAGATGCTTCAGCCGTTCGCATTTGCTGCAACTCATTCGATCGACCGGTTTGCACACGTAAGGGACTTCGCACATCAACGAGCGTTGCGGTTAGTCGTTCTGCATGCTCAGCAGGAACTCGGCGTTGGTTTTGTACTTGCCGAGCCGCGACTTGAGCAGTTCCATCGCTTCGACGACGTTCATGTCGGCGAGGACCTTGCGGAGGCGGTAGACGAGTTTGAGCTCCATCGCGTCCATGAGCAGTTCCTCGCGGCGGGTGCCGGAGGCGGCGATGTCGATGGCGGGGTAGACACGCTTCTCGACGAGGCGGCGGTCGAGGTGGAGCTCGCTGTTGCCGGTGCCCTTGAACTCTTCGAAGATGATGTCGTCGGCCTTGGAGCCGGTGTCGGTGAGCGCGGTGGCGAGGATCGTCAGGCTGCCGCCGTCCTCGATCGCGCGGGCGGAGCCGAAGAATTTTTTGGGCCGTTGGAGGGCGTTGGAGTCGAGGCCGCCGGTCATGATCTTGCCGGTGTGGGGGACCTCGGCGTTGTAGGCGCGGGCCATGCGGGTGATGGAGTCCATGAGGATGACCACGTCGTGGCCGTACTCGACCATGCGGCGGGACTTCTCGATGACCATCTCGCAGACCTGGACGTGCCGGGCGGAGTTTTCGTCGAAGGTGGAGGCGACGACCTCGACCTCGGTGGGGGTGTTGTTACGGAAGTCGGTGACCTCTTCGGGGCGTTCGTCGATGAGGAGGACGAAGACCTTGGCCTGGGGGTAGTTGGTGATGATGCTGGCGGCGGTCTTCTGGAGCAGGACGGTCTTGCCGGTGCGAGGTGGGGCGACGATCAGGCCGCGCTGGCCCTTGCCGACGGGGGTAACCAGGTCGACGATGCGCATCTCGATGTTGGTTTCGTCGCCGGGCGTTTCGAGGACGAAGCGTTCGTGGGGGTGGAGTGGGGTGAGGTCGTCGAAGGACTTCTTTTCGTTGAGCGCGTACGGCGGCTCGTGGTTGATGGCGTCGACGCGGAGCAGGGCGAAGTAGCGCTCGGACTCCTTGGGCGGGCGGATGGTGCCGTGGACGACATGCCCGGGCTTGAGGCCGAAGCGGCGGATCTGGCTGGGGCTGACGTAGATGTCGTCGGCGTTGGCGTAGTAGGAGTTGTCGGGGGAGCGGAGGAAGCCGAACCCGTCGGGGAGGACTTCGAGGACGCCTTCGCCATACATCAGGCCGCGTTGGGAGGCGTGGCGATTGAGGATGGCGGAGATGAGCTTGCGGCGGTTGAGCTTCTCCCAATCTTTGACCTCATCTTTTTCGGCGCGCTCACGAAGCTCGGCGTCGGAAAGGTCCTGGAGGTCGCGGACGGTGAGGGTGTCGTCCGGGTCGCCGGACTTGGCGGAGTCGTACTTGGCCTGGGTCTCGTCGTCGAGGGCCTGGTCGGAGTTCTTGTCGGAGGTGTCGGAGGCGGAAGCTTTGGCTTGATCTTCCTCGGGGAGGGCCTCCTGCAGTTGAGCCTGGGCTTCTTCGTGTTCGGCGATGGCCTTCTCGGCGGCGGCGATACCGGGGTCGGGCTTTGGCGCGGGCTTGCGGCCGCCCTTCTTGCGGGAGCTGGATTTCTTTTTGGTGGAGCGCTTCTTCTTGGGGGCGGAAGCGGTTTCGGGGTTGTCGGACGCGGCCATGCGGGGGAACTCCGTGGGCGGAAAGGAAGTCGCGAGAGACTTCGGGTTGAGTGTGGGGGGAGATTGAACGGCGGGATGAAACGTGGAGGGAGCCGGGCACCGGAGGATCCGGGGGCTTCGAGCTTCCGGGGGTGAGCGGGGAACTCACGGGTGACCGCAGGGTAGCGGCGTCGACCTGTACCGGAGACGGTCGGGGGCCCGAATCGCGGCTTCAGTCGTCGACCCAGCCCCATTCACGGAGCAGCGTGTCGAGACGCCTAGCCAACATGTCGAGGGTCCCCTGATTGCTCAGCACATCATGGGCGTGGGCGCGGCGGGTGTCAAGCGGGAGCTGATGGGCCTCGCGGGCGGCAAGTTGCGCGTCGGTCCAGCCCCGGGATTCGGCGAGGGACGCGAGGCGGAGGTCCCGCGCGCGGTCGACGAGCAGGACGCGGTCACAAGCTTCGTGGAGGCCGGTTTCGATAAGCAGCGGGCAGTCTTCGACGAGGAGCTTGATCTCCGCGTCGTCGGCGAACCGTCGGTGCAAGGCGGCGCGACCTTCGGCGACGCGGGGGTGGATGATGGCTTCGAGCCGCTGCTTGAGCGAAGCATCGTGAAAGGCCGCGGCGGCGATGGCCCGGCGGTCCGGTGCGCCATCCTCGTTGAACGCGTCGTCGCCGAAGATGGCGTGGAGTTGTTCACGGACGCGCGGTTCGTCGAAGGCGGCGCGGGCGAGAGCGTCGGCGTCGATCACCCCGCCGCCCCGCCGCTGAAGCAGCTGAGCAACGGTGGACTTGCCGCTGCCGGGCGCACCGGTGAGGCCGAGCACGGGCTTGCACGACCGGGCGAGATCGAGAACTTCCGCGGCGCCTGACATGGCGTCGAGTTTAGCCCGCGGCCGGAGACACCGAAAAGGACCAAGCGTAGGCCGATTGCGATTAGGCTGACGACTCATCACATCCGGCACGCGTGTCTGCCGCTTCCACCGCAAAGCGCTTCCTCTCATGTATCACCGCCTCGCTCGTACCGGACTGATTCTTCTGGTAACCGCCGTCTCGTTCGGATGCGTCTCGGGAAACGTCACGAGCGTGGCACGAGACGCCGACTTCACCGCGGCCGACGTCCGCACCTACGCCTGGGACCCGGCGGGCAACGTGATGCTCGGCGTCATCCGCGAACATCGCGCCACCCTGCACGCGGCCGTGATCGAAACGACCGACGCCGCGTTGGCGGAGCGGGGCTGGGTCGCGGCGGACGCGGAAGCAGCGGACGTGTGGCTGCGCTACGCGGTCGGTGCGGAAGACCGGTACGAAGTCACGCAGACCGGGACGATGCGCATCGCGAACGAAGTGGTGGTGGTCCCCGTGAAATCACGGCACACGCGGGACGGCGAGTTGGCGATCGACGTCCTGGACCCCGCCACACGCGGGGTCCTTTGGCGGGGCATCGGGGCAGGAAGCGGCCGAGGCGTCCCCACGTCCGAGGAAGTGGACCGCCGGGTTCGCCGCGGCGTGACGCGGATCCTCGAGGCGCTGCCCTGAAGCCCCGCGCTCAAAGCAAGCGAGCTCGCACCGTATTCGATCAGGGGCGTAGGTTGCGGATATCGATGGATTCTCCGAAGGCCTCCGCGAGGCGTTCGGGCGTGATGCCGTAATCTTCTTGCAGCGCCCGGTGCCACGGCTTGCCGTCCTTGATGGCGTCGATAAACGCCTTGTAGCGCCGCGGGCTCTGCGCGATCATGAAACCGCAGAGTTCTCCGGCCACCGGGTACTGCCACGCTTCGATAGAACGCGCGTCGAACATGCCGCGCATCGAACCTTGGAAACGAAGCCAGCGTCGCGCGTCGTGTTCGTTGGTCGCAAAATCGCCTTCGCCGAAGCCGCGGTTTTGGACCAGATTTTGGGCGATGTGCTCGGCGAGCCCTTCGTTGACCCACGACGGTATCCGTGGGTGCGATCGGTATCGATGGACGAACGCGTGAACGGTTTCGTGGACCAACACATGGGCGAAGTCGAGCGTGTTGGGCTGACGATAGAACAAGACCACATTAAAGCCGTTGCCGTAACTGATACACAATCCCGCCGTCCCGGCGGCGTCAAAATCAAACGCGGCGTGACAGAGCCGGTAGTAATCGGCTTGTTCACGAGGGATATAGATGAGGCACTTGCCGCGGAAAACGTTCTGGCCCTTAGGCAGATCGAACGTCTCGACGAGGCGGTCGTACATGTCGTCGAGCAGACCGACCCAGTTCCGCGCTTCGTCGGCGGGGAGGTCGGTGTAAACCAGGAAATAGTCATCTTCATAGAGCCGGAGCTTGAGGCCGGCTTTGGCTTGGGCTTGCCGAGCCTGCTCTTTGAGCATCTCGACCGACGACGACATTAATTCGGGCGACAGGTCGCCCCAGAACTGAGCCTGGATATCGCCGACGGTTTGCGGGCCGGCGGCGGCCCCGTGTTCATGGGATTCGCGGTGCTTGGGGGTGGCGTCTTGAGGATCGCCATCGGGTTGCTCGGGCTCATCGGCCGGCACGGGCCACGGCACCGCTTTGCCCGCGCGGACGTCGTCGGCCAAGGGTTCGAGCGACGCGTCCGCCCGCAGCGCCTTGCGCAAAGCCTTTTCGCCTTCGCCGCGTTGATCGTCTCGGGAAAACAAGAACACGGCGGCATCGAACCAGCCCCGGGCATCGTCGGCTCGGAGCGAACGATCAAAGACCCAGGCCGCGCGTGCCGTGCGGACGGCTGGCCAATCGACCGTGATCGGATCGCCTTGCCGGGGCTGCACCGTGAGTGCGCGGGCGTCGTACCGCAGCAGGTCGCCATCGAGCCGATCGCCGCCGTCGGGGCGGAGCGTGACGCGCACCGGCGGGTCGAGCACGACCTCGTGCATCTCTGCCCAAGCGGACCCGGGCTGGCCGACGCCCACAAAAAGCGACATCAAGACAACGCCGATCGCCGACGCCCAACCTACGCGTTTCCTTAATCGCATCCGGAAGGTTTGGCCCATGCGATCAGGTTACGCGGACGACCATCCGAACTCCATGGCGAAAGCCGATCGGCTACAAAAAAACCGCCACGGATGCGGCGGCAGGGAAGCTCCCCGAGCTGGACTCGAACCAGCGACCTAGCGATTAACAGTCGCGCGCTCTACCAACTGAGCTATCGGGGAATCGAGCCCGGAAATATACCGCGCTTTGCGGCAAGAGCAAGTACACACCCGGTGAAACTTCAGTCCTGCAAGGCCTGCCAGAGCTCCTGTTCGAACTGACCGAAGCGTTCGTGGCGGGACGCGAGGTCGCGGCGGAGTTTTTCGAGCATCGCGTCGTCGATGTCGGCCGTCTGGCCCGCGGTCTGCAGAGCGCGGGCGGCGGATTCGAGGTCTTGGGCACCCCGTGCGTATTGGCGGGCGAGGGTGTAGAGGGCGAGGTTGCGGTCCTGGTCGGCGGTGGGTCGGCTCAGCAATCGCCACGGGGCGGCGCGGATCTCCACCACCGCGCCCGCGGCGTCGTCCGAAGCGCGGGAAAGGTTCGTGAGCGTCCGGTCGAGCTTGGGCCGAGACTCGGCGATGGTCTGCCGCAGCTCGGCGAGCGTCGCGCGGGCGTCTTCGCTGGCGGGCTGGAACTCTTCGAGGATACGGTCGACCCGAGCGAACGTGGCGCGGGCGTCGGTGAGGAATCCGGTGACGTCCTCGAAGGCCATGCGGGTGTCGTCGAGGGTGCGGTCCACCCGGTCGAGCGTGCCGGGTAGCCGTTGATCGGCGGTGTCGAGCGTCGAACGCAGGCTGGTGATGCTGCTACGCAGGTCGGTCTTCGTGTCGCCGAGCAGGTCGCTGAGGTGGTCGGCGGCGATGCCCCCGCGCTCGGTGATGTATTTGATGTCGGCGGCGATCGGATCGACGTGTTCGCGCGCGGCCAAGACGAGCCGTTCGGCTTCGTCGGCGGCGGAATTGATCTTCGCGAGCGCCTCGCGGGCGGTCGGCACCAACTCTCGCGCTTCGTCGATGAGGTTCGCCAACCCGGACGATTCACCGTCGATGCGCCCGCCGTTGGAGACCACCGCGCCCTGCCCGAGGCCTTCGATGTCGAGCCACGCGTCGCCGGTAAGCGACGAAGAGGCACGCACCATGGCGGTCTCTCGGATCTTGAATTCGGCGTCGAGCTGGATCAGCACCTCGACCACCGCGCCGTTTTCGGTGGGCACCGCCCGGACGGTGCGGACGCGTCCGGTGGGCACGCCGAGGACCCGCACCTGCCCGTCGGGGCGGATGTTGGAGACGTTCTCGCCGGACTCGAACTCGACGATGTACTCGTTGACGTCGCGGAACAGCGAGCCGGTCCCCGCGATCGCGAGGATCATCCCGATGGCCAGGGCGACCATGAGGACGATGAAGATGCCGGCTTTGAAGGCGGAAGCCTGTTTCATGGCGTTGCGAACCTAAGGGGATGGAACGGTGGTCGGCGTCTCGAGCAAGTCGGCCTTGTACGCGTCGCGGTCGCGACGGTCGGTGAGCGGACCATCGGCCAGGCCGTTGACGAATTGATAGACCAACGGGTCTTCGCTTTGTCTCATCTCGTCGGGCGTTCCGGCGGCGACGAAGTGGCCCTGATCCAGAAGCACCAAGCGGTGGGCGACCCGGAACGCCGAGGTCATTTCGTGGGTGATCACCACGGTGGTGACGCCCAGCGTGTCGTTGAGGCCGATCATGAGTTGGTCGACCTCGGTCACCGACACGGGGTCGAGGCCCGCCGAGGGCTCGTCATAGAACAGGATCTTGGGGTCCATCGCGAGCGCCCGGGCGAGGCCAGCCCGCTTTTTCATGCCGCCGGAGATCTGTCCGGGGAGCTTTTCGGCGTGCTCGCGAAGGCCGACGAGTTCGAGCTTCATTTTCACGATCGTGCCGATCGTGCTTTCGTCCAGGTCGGTGTGTTCGCGCAGGGGCAACGCGACGTTTTCGCCCAACGTCATCGATTGAAACAAGGCTCCGGACTGAAAAAGCACGCCGATGGTTTTGCGGTAATCGTCGAGCTGCCGGTCGGTCATGCGGCAGATGTCCATGCCGTCGATGCGGACCTGCCCTTTGGTCGCGCGGGTTTCGCCGGCGAGCAAATTGAGCAGGGTGGATTTGCCCGCGCCGGAGCCGCCGAGGATCACGAGGCGTTCGCCGCGTTTGACGTCCAGGGTCAGCTCGTCAAGCACGGTCTGCTTGCCGAAACACACGGAGACTTTCTCGCACTCGATGATGTTCTGGGGGGCGTTTTCCATGCGCTCGTCTAAAGCTCAAGCATGTAGAACACGAACGTGAAGAGCAGGTCGACGCAAACCAGCGCGACGATGCTGATGACCACGGTACTCGTTGTCGCCGAGCCCACGCCCGACGCGCCGCCGCGGACGTTCATGCCCAGGTAGCACGGCAAGGCCCCGATGATCGTGCCGAACACCCCGGCCTTAAACAGCCCGGTCAGCAGGTCAAAGTGGCTGACGCTGTCGAATGTCTGGATGATGTACCGCGACGGGACCATGCCCATCGAGAGGTACGAGGTCGCCGCCCCGCCGACGATGCCCATCGCGTTGCTGAAGGTCGCGAGGCAGACGGTCATGATGGTGGTTGCGAGCACGCGGGGCACGACCAAAAAGCGCACCGGCGAGATCGCGTGAGAACGCAGCGCTTTGAGTTCTTCGCTGACCGACATGGTGCCCAACTCGGCCGCGATCGAGGCCCCGGCAAAGCCCACCAGCACGATCGCGCCGATCAGCGGACCGAGCTCCCGGAACATCGCGATGCCGATCACGGTCGGCAGCTGGCTCGCGGCGCCGTACTCCTGCAAGATCGGGCCGACTTGGAGCGCAAGGATGGCCCCGATGCAGAAGGTCACCAGGCCGACCACGCCGATCGACTTGACCCCGACGCGATACATCTGGAACCACAGGTTGCTCCAGGCCATCCGCCGGCCGCGTGGCGCGGTCACGAGCGTCGGCGACAAGATCGCGACGTCCCGCAAGAGCAGGCCGATCGCGCCGATGAAGCCCACCGTCCGGAGGGTCATGTCGCCGAGCTTCGAGATGGGGGCACGCAGGAGCATCGGTAGTGAACTTCGGCCGGTTGCCGCGGGTCAGTCCATTTGTGAGCCGCGATGCCTCCGAACGCGTTCAAGCGAGGGCCGCGGCTTCGTTGTCCGCGATCTCGAACACGGCGTCGAGTTTCATAATCCGGATCAGGCCGCTGACTTCCGAACCCAGATCGGTCAACACCACGGTCCCGTCGATCTTGGTCATCTCCTTGCGGGTCTCGATCATCACGCCCAAAGCGCCCGAATCGATGTATTTGATGCCGGAAAAGTTGAGGAGCAGGCGCGCGGGCTTGTGTTGAACGATGAGCTGAACCAGCGCGGTCCGGAGTTCGGGCGCGTTCACGATGGTCAGGTCGCCGGCGAGCTTGCAGACCAAGGTGTCCTGCTCGGCACGGGCTTCGGGGATCAACGGGGTGCCGGTGTCGAGGCTCATGGTCGGGCTTTGGCTTCGGAGGAAGGTGCGGGTCTGTGGGCCGATCGCAGCGAAACCTGCTCGCTCTCATCCGGCAAAGCGGTTTGCCGCCGGATCAGCCAGTCCTGCCATCGGGCGACCGCGTCTTGGCGCTCAAGCCGCGGATCGAAGAAACGGTAACCCAAGTCTTGGCCGGTCAGCGTGTGCAAAGATCGGGCCGCGGCGAAACGCACCGCCGGATCGTGGTCGTCCAGGGCGCGGATCAGCGAGGCGAAGTCGGCGTCGTCGCCGAGGCGAGCTTGTTCGACCAAGGCCGGCACCCGGGCCGCGGCGCGGTCCGACGATAAATCGGGCTTGATCGGCGGAGCCGTACACCCGGCCCATGCCCAAGAGGCCGCCAGGCTTCCATACAACATGGCTTGATTAGCCGGTCGTTTCACGCAAGAACTCTAGCAGGTGCGGGGCCGGCGCAGGCCGCGAATCGAACTCGCCGCCGAAGACCTCCCGCCGCCCACACGACAGGCCCGTGCGCAACGCCGCGGCTTTGACGAGCGTTTCGGCGTACTCCGCCGCCGGTTGCGAGTCCGCAACAATCCCGCCGCCAACCCCGAAACTGACGCGGCCCGGCCCTCCGCCGCGGGGCCTCTCCACCAATGCCGTCCGGATCGCTACGTTCCACGCGCCCCGCATCCGCGCGCCCGGGCTTGTCCCCCGCTGGACCCAACCGACGGCCCCGCAATAAGGCCCCCGCCGCACCGGTTCGAGCTCATCGATGATCTGCATCGCCCGCACCTTGGGGGCCCCGGTGATCGAACCGCCGGGGAGCACGGCCCTCAACACGTCCGCCAACCCGCACGAATCGTGGAGCCGGCCACGGATCGTCGCCACCCCGTGCTGGACCGTGGGATGGTGCTCGATCGTGCGGGCTTCCTCGACCCGCACCGAACCGTATGCGCAGACCCGGCCCAGATCGTTGCGGAGCAGGTCGACGATCATCGCTAACTCGGCGGCGTCCTTTTCCGAAGCGTCCAGCTCGTGCTCGGGCGTGCCGGCCGGCCGGGTGCCTTTGATCGGCCGTGTCACCAGCGCCCCGTTGTCGTGCATCTCCAGGAGCAGCTCCGGCGAGATCGACGCCAGCGAAAGCGCCGGCCGCGCATCCGTGGCAGGCCACTCGAGATACGCCCCGTACCAGGCCGGTGATGTCTGGCTCAGGGCATGAAACGCCGCACGCGGATCACCGACGAACCGAGCCGAATACCGCTGGGTCAGGTTGACCTGAAACACGTCGCCGGCCGCGATATACGCCAAACAACGCTCCACGCACCGCCGGTAAGCCGCCTCGGTGAAATCGCTGCGGAAGTCGCCGACCCCGAAGTTTTCCGCCGGGGGCGACGGTTGCCGCGAAAGTAAGTCATCCGCCCACCCTGTTCCCGCCGCCCAGGTCCCGCCTGCCCACCACCGGCCCGACACGCGGTCGTGGAGCAACCAGCCCGGACACCGCCGCATCGCCGCCGCCGGCCAGGCGTGGTCCCGCTCCGCCGAACACCCGATCCGCTCCAGCCCGTACGCCGCGTCGTACCCGATCACGCCAAACCACGGGGCGTCGTCGGCGGCGACCCGCCCTTCGAATTCAGCGAAGCCCGCGCGGATACCGGCCTGGCCGTCGTACTCCCAGCCTTCCTTGGGCTCGGCCAACACCGACCAGCGGCTCCACCGCGGGTCCGCTCGACCCGAATGCAGAACCGCGAGGCCCCGCTCGGCCGGCCACCGCGCCGCGACCTCCAACGGGTCCGAAGACCAATCGAGCTGTCGTCGTGGTCCGACGAGCACAAGGGAGCATATCCCGCTTCGTCACTCGGGCGTTTCGCCGGTCAACGCAAGAAACACGTCGTGCATCCTCGACCGCCCGTACGAAACCCGGGCCACCCGATCGCCGAACCGCTCGTGGACCCCGCCGGCCAGGCCCCCGGGCGAGTCGTCGTACGCCACCACCGCGTCGCGCACGATGCGCGGCCGGGCTTGGTCGGGCCACGACGCCCGCATCTCTGTCAGGGCCGACGCGATTTCCGGCAACGCCGACGCGTCCGCCTCGACCCGCAGGGTGCCGCCCGGCAGCATCGACCGCAGCGCCTCCGGCGTCCCGCTCGCGGCCACCCGCCCGCCGCTTAACACCGCCACGGCGTCGCAGCGTTCGGCCAACTCCATGCGGTGCGTCGCGATCAGCAGCGTCGTCTCCCGCGTCGCACGCTGGGTCTGCAGCTGCGCCCAGACCTCCTCCAACGCCCGGACGTCGAGCCCGGTGTCCGGTTCATCCAAAAGCAGCACCGCCGGCCGGTGCATCATCGCCTTAGCAATCTCGAGCCGCCGCCGCATCCCGCCGCTGAAGGCCTCGACCCGATCCCCGGCCCGTTCCGCTAGGCCCGCGGACGCAAGGGCTTCTGAGATGCGTTCGTCGCGTGACACCCCCCGCAGGCCGTGCAACATGGCTTCGTATTTCAGGTTTTCACGGGCCGTGAGCTTGACGTCCACGCTGGGCTGCTGAAAGACCACCGCGATCTGTTTTCGGACCGCCGCCGCGTCTCCGAACAGATCAAAACCCGCCACCCGAGCCCGCGTGTGCTCCGAACGCTGCGGGCGTCGCCGCGTCGCCAACAGCGACAGCAGCGTTGACTTGCCGCTGCCGTTGGGGCCGATCAGAGCGAGGGCCGAGCCCGCTTCGACGCTGAGCGACACGTCGTCCAACGCCGGGCGATCGCGGAACCCCGGGTAAACATGCGTCAACCCCGCCACGTGAACCGTTGGCTCCGCTCCGCTCATCACCCTAAAAACCCTGCCATCACCACCGCGCCCAAAAGCACCGGCAGCACCGGCAGCGATACGAAGAACATCCGACGAGCCGACGCGTCGTCACGCCGCCGGGCGAAACGCACCGCCGTCGCCGTAAACGCCAAGCAGGCCAACCCCGAAACCACCGCATAAGCCACGCCCCCCACGCCCAGCCACAGCGGCGACAACGCGGCGATCAAAAGCAGACCGCAGCCCACCAACGCTTCTACCGAAGTCCACCGACCCGTCGGGTCCACCACCGGGCGCATCGGCAGCCCGCCCTTGGCGTAATCGTCTCGGTACATCCAGGCGATGCCCAGAAAATGCGGGACCTGCCAAAACACCATCACCGCGAACACCGCCCACGCGATCGCGTCGACCCGGCCAAACACCTCAACCGTCCATACGAAGTCACCCCAAGCAAAACTCTGGGGAGTCGATCGCGTCGCCGCCGCGTACCCGATCACCGGCGGCAGCGCCCCCGGGACCGCTCCCACCCATAGGGCCCAGGGCGACAATCGCTTCATCGGGGTGTACACCAGCACGTACAGCAGGATCGTCACCCCAGCAATCGCCGAAGCCAACGGCGTCCCCGCCGCACAGAGCATGCCCTGCCCCAGCAACGCCAACGCCACCCCGAACCACACCGCCTGCTCCCGCGATACCCGCCCCGCCGCGATCGGCCGGTTGCTGGTCCGCGGCATGCGGGCGTCCGTGTGCTTCTCCCATACCTGATTGAACACCGCCGCCGCCATGCAGGATGCCGCTGTCCCCGCCAGCGAGCCGAGCAACCCCCACCACGTCCACGCCTCACCCGCCGCCACCGCCAAAGCGAAACCCAGCCCGGCCGTGACCGTCACCAGCCGCGCGATGCGCGGCTTGGTCAGCGCGACGTAATCCCGGAAGACGCTCGGCGTCTCCGCAACCGCCGCACCACGAGAAATCGAAACCGCCTCGCTCACGCCGCCACCGCCCTCTCACCGGAGGTGCCCGCCGCACGCCCCAGAAGTCCGCGGTCATCGACCGCAGACCGAACCGCCGAGACGTCCTTCGCTACCAGCTTCATCCGTACCGCCAACCACGCCGAACTGCCCAGCAGCACCGCCCCTACCGTTTGGTGCAACGTGGCCATCGGCGGATATACCCCGCTCAACACCGTCCACACTCCCAGGGCCACCTGCAAGGCCAACAGAACGCCCACCAGCACCACGATCCGCCGCACGGCCCCATCGGACCAACGCCGCCAAGCCCAGACCAAAAAAGCCACCCCAAACGCCAGCGTCGCGTAAGCCCCGACGCGGTGCGCGAAGTGCAGTTGAACCCGCCAGGCTTCGACCGGCTCGCCGAGCATCGCTTCAAGCTGCTGCGCTTGAACTCCCGAGGGGAGCGCCGCTACCGCCGTATCGATCGCTTCCTGATCCAAAGGCGGCACGACCTGGCCGTAATGCAACGGCCAGTCCGGGATCGCCAGCGACGCTTGCCCGTGACGGATCGACGAACCTAGCGCAAGCTGCAGCAGCAGCAGACCTAAAAATAGCCACATCCCCAGCGGCAATCGCCCTAAAGCCCGGAGATGGCCATCTGCGGGCTTTTGCGCCCCCCCCTCCACCTCCATCCACCGTCGACCCAACGCCGCGGCCATCAGCACCGTCAACGCGAAGAAAATCTGCCCCGTCACGCCGTGCACCCCCGCCAGCCACAGCGACACCTCATCCACCCGCAAGATGCCCAGCACACCCTGCAAGATCACGTAGACCAGCAGCACCCAACCCAACGCCTTCACCCATCGCCGACGCCGCTGCGTCAGCAGGACGCCGACCAGCACGCCGATCGTCAGCCAGCCAACGACATATCCCTTAAGCCGGTGCGAGTGCTCGAGCCATGTGCCAAAGTCGTGCCACCAGACGTACAGCGGGGCCGTCAAAGACCAGTACCCAAACGTCGTGAACCCGTCCGGCACCGCCATCCCCGCGTCGTAGCTGGTCACCGTCCCGCCGATCGCCACCAGCCCGAACGTCCCCAGCACCAGCAGAAACGCCAACCCCTGCAACCAGCGGCGGTACGGCGGGAAGGCATCGACAGAAATCGCAGGATCAGATTCGACGGGCATATCGTTCGGATGAAATGCAACTCAGGTGCGAGCCTGGGAGTATAGAAAGCTCCAACCCACAGGTCCGATTTGGCTTGCCGTTTTTATCCGCCGCAGTATGCTTTTGTCGTGCATCCGGCCTACTTACCCATTTCCATCGCGGCGATTATCCTCCCCGACCTCAGGTAGGGCCGCGATCCGTTCGACTCCGTGAACCGACTCGCCCTGCCTCGCCGCAGGGTTTTTTGTTGCCCCACCCCGCAACCAGCCTCGGACTCCGTCATGACTGCCCCCCGCCGTATCGAGCTCTACGACACGACCCTCCGCGACGGCACGCAGGGCCCGGGTATCGCGCTGACGCTCGCCGATAAGCTCACCGTCACCAAGCTGCTCGACGCGGTCGGCTTCGACTTCATCGAAGGCGGCTACCCGCTGTCTAACCCAAAAGACGCCGAATACTTCGAGCAGGCCGCCCGGCTCGACCTCCAACACGCCAAGGTCTGCGCCTTCGGCATGACCCGCCGCAAAGGCATCGGCCCGCAAGACGACGAAGGCATGAAGGCGCTCGTCGCCTCTCAGGCCCCGATCATCACCATCGTCGGCAAGACCTGGGACCTGCACGTGGACGAAGTCCTGCGGGTGTCTCGCGATGAAAACCTCGACATGATCCGCGACTCGGTGCGCTTCTGCTCGCAGGCCGCACACGTCGACGAGGTGTTCTACGACGCCGAACACTTTTTCGACGGTTACAAGGCTAACCCGACTTACGCCCGCCAGACCCTGCTCGCCGCCATCGACGGCGGAGCGACCCGCCTGGTCCTTTGTGACACCAACGGCGGCACCCTGCCGACGCAGATCACCGCCGTCATGGCCGACCTGCTCAAACACCTGCCCGTCGACGCCGACGCCGCCCCCGACTCGCTGCCCTCACTGGCGATCCACCCGCACAACGATTCGGGGCTCGCCGTCGCCAACGCCCTGGCCGCCGTCGACGCCGGCGCCGTCCAGGTTCAGGGCACGATCAATGGCATCGGCGAACGCTGCGGCAACGTCGATCTGATCACCGTGGCCGCCAACCTCGCGCTCAAGTACGGCCACGACTGCCTCCTCCCGGACGCCACCGCGAAACTCGCCGAGCTGTCGCGCGAAGTGTTTCGGTTGGCCGACCTCCCTATCAACCACGCCGCGCCCTACGTCGGCCAGAACGCCTTTACCCACAAGGGCGGCATGCACGTCCACGCCGTCCAGCGCATCGCTCACTCCTACGAGCACGTTCCCCCAGAGTCCGTGGGCAACCGCCGCACCATCCTCGTCTCCGAGCTCGCCGGCGCGTCCAACATCGTGGCCACGCTCGGCGACGAATTCGATCTCTCGGACAAGGCCGTCTCCCGCAAGCTGCTCGAAACCGTGCAGGACCGCGAACACGCCGGCTATCAATACGAGTTCGCTCACGCCTCGCTCGAACTGCTCGCCCACGAACAGCTCGGCACCCCTTGCACGTTCTGGGACCTGGACCACTACCGCTGCATCATCCTCCGCAAGGCCAGCGACGACCTCACCAGCACCGAAGCCATCGTCAAGCTCGCGGTCCGCGATCAAACCGAACACCGCGTGGGCGAAGGCGACGGCCCCGTCAACGCCCTCGACACCGCCCTCCGCAAAGCGCTCCGCCCCCATTTCCCTCAGATCGACGACGTCCAGCTCACCGACTACGCCGTCCGCGTCGTCAACCCCAAACAGGGCACCGCCGCAACGGTCCGGGTGCTGATCGAGTTTTCGGTGTCGCCCGACCAAAACGCCGCGCCGTCAACCGAACACAGCAAGTTCCGCACCATCGGCGTCCACGAAAACATTATCGACGCCAGTTGGCAGGCCCTCTCCGACGCCTTCCGGCTACACCTGTTGAAAACCTCGCCGCAAGACGCTTCGATTCAAGCCGCGAGGTAAACCCTCGGCCCGGTCGTGGCACAATCGTCTCCGGCCGCCAAGCGACGCAACCAAACCTTCAGCTCGCCCGTCACGTCGTTGAGCGACAACCCCACCTCGACCGCCCGCGGCCCCAAAGGATCGATCCGCTGCACCGTGGCCGCAACGTTTTGCGTCAAGCCGTCGAACGCGACGTTCAGCATCAGCGTCTGCCCCACCGCGACGTTCGCGGGCCGCGCCTTGCAATACACGCCGAGGCCGGACTCGGAGACGTCCGTGACTTCCCCCAGCGGCGTCGAAAAACGCGTGGGCTTGACTCGGCGGTGACGACGTCGCTCAAACATGGATCGGCTCCCAAGACCAAATTCGCGAACTCAGCAACCATCGGCCATTCCCGCCACGGACTTGCGTCCGAGAATCTCCGGACCGACACGCAAAAAAGACCGCCAGGGCGACCTCATTATTCCCTATTGAATTTTGGTCCGCCGGATCAGGCAATGCACTGGGGAGGATTCGAACCTCCAACCTGCGGTTCCGTAGACCGCTGCTCTATCCAATTGAGCTACCAGTGCCGCGAATCGGAAAATGTAACCCACCCCACATCCGCTTTCAAATCCATCTGCGCCCACGAGACCCGCGGCGACCGATCGCTGTGGGCCGCGCCCCCATAAACTGCACCGCATGCCAACGGCATCTCCCCCCGGAAACCCCGAGCAACTCCACCGACGCCTCGCCGACGCGATCGCCCCCCGCGGCCGCCTGCTTACCGCGTATTCCGGCGGGGTCGACTCCACCCTGGTCGCCGCCGTCGCCCGCCAGGCCCTCGGCAAAGAGAACGCCCCCGCGGTCCTCGGTGACTCCGCTTCCCTGCCCCGCCGTGAACTCGCCGACGCCGTCCGCATCGCCGAACAGCTCGACTTGGATTTGCACGTCGTTCGGCCGGGCGAGCAGCACGACGAGCACTACCGGGCCAACGCCGGCGACCGCTGCTACTTCTGCAAATCACACCTCTACGCGGCCCTGCAAGCCACCGCCGGACGCCTCGCCGCCGACTTCATCGCCAACGGCACCAACCTCGACGACTTGGGCGACCACCGCCCGGGTCTTCAGGCCGCCGACGAATGCCGGGTCGTCTCCCCGCTCGTCGACGCCAAATTCACCAAGCAAGACGTCCGCACGCTGGCCCAGCACCTCCACCTACCCAACGCCGATAAGCCCGCCGCGGCCTGCCTCGCCTCCCGCATCCCCTACGGAACCGAAGTCACCGCGGAACGACTCGCGCAAGTCGAAGCCGCCGAACAGGCCCTCGCCGACCTGGGCTTCCGCGGCTTCCGCGTCCGCCACCACGACACGGTGGCCCGCCTCGAAGTGCCGGCCGATCAATTCTCCCGTTTCCTCGAAGACGCATTTCTCCGCGCTTCCGCCATTAATGGCGTCAAGAAGGCCGGATACACCTACGTCGCCCTCGACCTCGAGGGGTTCCGCTCGGGCAGCGGCAACGCCACCCTGACCATCAACCAGGCGTAGCCGCCTCCGGCCCGCGGGCTTTGACCGTGGTTGGGCCCCGCGCTCTACAATCATGCCAAGATGAAACGCAAGTGTGACCTATGTTCCCGCCCTGCGACGCACCACAGCGTCGAGGTCGTCAACGGCCAAAAGACCGAAAAGCACCTCTGCGCCTTCCACGCCGAGCAGGAAGGCCTCACCGTCAAGGCCACGCACCAGCCCATCAACGAGCTGCTCACCAACTTCGTCAAGCTCCACGCCGGCGTCGAGCAGGACCCCGAATCCGCAACCGCGGAAGCCAAAGAACTCGCCTGCGACCGGTGCGGCGTCAGCTACGCCCAGTTCCGCGAATCCACGCTCCTCGGCTGCCCGCACTGCTACTCGGTTTTCGAGAACCCGCTGGGCAACCTGCTCGAAAGGGCTCACGAGGGCGCGACCCACCACATCGGCAAGGTCCCCCGCCGGGCCGGCGTCGGCGAACAACGCCAAGAACAACTGACGCGCTTGCGTCGCCGCCTCCATGACGCCGTGGACGCCGAGGACTACGAACTCGCCGCCAAGCTCCGCGACGAACTCACGACGTTGGAGGACGCCGCCTCATGACCCCCGCCCGCATGCTCGAGGGTGCCGGCGAGTGGCTCCGCGGCTCCGGCCCCCAATCCGAGATCGTCATCTCCTCGCGCATCCGCCTGGCCCGCAACCTCGCCGGCTTCCCGTTTGTCAATCAGGGCAACCGCCGGCAGTGCGACGAAGTCCTGGAACTCACCCGCAAACGCATCACCGGCATCTCGGAAAAACGCCTCGCCGATCGCGTCATCTGGGTGCCCGTCAACGACGCACCCCCGATCGACCGCCAACTCCTCGTCGAACGTCACCTCATCAGCCGCCCGTTTGCTTCGGCGAAGAACGGCACCCCCCGCGGCGTCGCCATCGGCAACGACGAAACCTTCGCCGTCATGGTCAACGAAGAAGACCACCTGCGCCTGCAAGTCCTCCGCTCGGGCATGCAACTCGGCGAAGCCTTCGACCAGATCAACCGCATCGACAACGTCCTCGAGGAACACCTCGACTACGCCTACGCCCGCCGCTTCGGCTACCTGACCGCGTGCCCCACGAACGTCGGCACCGGCATCCGCGTGTCCGTGATGGTCCACCTGCCCGCCCTGAAACTCACGGGCGAAATCGAAAAGGTCAAACGGGCCGCCGGCCAGATGCACCTGGCCATCCGCGGCATGTTCGGCGAGGGCTCCGAGGCGCAGGGCGACCTCTTCCAGGTCTCCAACCAGACCACCCTGGGCAAGACCGAACAGGAAATCCTCGGCGACTTCCAGCACACCGTCGTCCCCCAGATCGTCGCCTACGAACAGCAGGCCCGTCAGCTGCTTCTGCAACAACGCACCGCCCAACTCGACGACCGC
This sequence comes from Planctomycetota bacterium, assembly GCA_039180415.1. GTDB lineage: Bacteria > Planctomycetota > Phycisphaerae > Phycisphaerales > Phycisphaeraceae > CAZIXN01. The sequence continues at coordinate 28,742 of JBCDDH010000027.1, forward strand.
ATCTTTCGGGCGTGGGGCACCTTGACGCACGCCCGAGTCTTGGGCACCGACGAAGTCCTTCAACTGCTCAGCCACGTCCGCCTGGGCGTGAACCTCGGCCGGCTCGACAGCGTCGACATCCGCACCGTCAACGAGCTGTTCCTGCTCACCCAGCCCGCCCACCTCCAAAAGCTCACCGACGAAGCGATGAACCCCGCGGCGCGGCGCGTCGCCCGGGCGAGGATGATCCGGCAGCGGCTGGGGGCGCGGTGAAGCGGTACTTGGTGATGGGCGCCAGCCGCGGGTTGGGCGCGGCGGTCGCTCAACATCTTAGCGCCCGTGGCGATCATGTCTTGGCCGTGTCGCGTTCCCCGGCGATCGCCGGAGATTGGATCCAGGCGGATGTCGCAGAAGACGCCGGGTTAGACACCATCGTCGAAACGATCGCGGGCCGCGACCTGGACGGCGTCCTGTACATGGGCGGCACGTGGGAGCGCGGCGCGTTTACGGACGAATACGACTTCTTGAATAGCCCGCGTGCCGAGACGCGGCACGTCATCGAAGTCAACCTGACCGCCGCGATCCTGTTGGTTCAAGCGTTGGCGACGAACCTGCAAAAAGCCGAGAACCCGAAGGTCCTCCTGATGGGATCGATGTCGGGCCTGCCCCACACCGCGACGCGGGAGGTCGCCAATACCGCGGCCATGTTCGGGCTCCAGGGTGCCGCGGAGGCGCTGCAACTCGCGCTGCGTAAGGCCAAGATCGGGGTGAGCGTTATCAACCCCGGCAATATGGCGACGCCCGAAGTCGAGCAGGACATCGCGGAAGATCGGATCGGACCGCAAACCCCGATCGCCCTGGTCGAGTTGTTGCGGACGGTTGATTATCTTCTTGAAACCGGGCCCACGGCCGTGCCGACCGTGATCAACCTCAACCAATTGACTGGTTAAGTCGCGTGCTCGGCGCCGCACAAGGAGCGTAGCGTCGAATCGGTTCACATTTATCGCCGTCAATTTTCGGCCGAGACATCACGCGCGAGCAATTCCAGCGCTTTGAGTTGCGGCTTGGGCAGGGGCAGGTCGGCGTGGTCGTCGGCTCGGCGCCAGACGCCGGACTTCGGTTTGAGTCGGCCGGCCTGAACGTTCGCGGCGTAGACCACGAACGTGATCGCGCGGTGCGTCGTGGCGTGCGGGAATCTTGCAACTTCGTCCGGGGGCGTGATCGTCAGGCCGAAGCGTTCATGGACCCGGTCGCGCAAATCGATGTCGCCGCCTTCGATCGTTGGCAACTGCCACATGTTCGCCCATAGGCCCGTGCTCGGGCGTTGCTCGAACAGAAGTTTCCCGCCTCGCTTGACCGCGAGCACGTGGTGCGTCACCGCCTGCGGCTTCTTCTTCGGCGTCTTCACCGGCAACACGTCCACCCGCCCCGACGCGAACGCATCGCAACTCTCCCGCAACGGGCAATACATGCACTTCGCGCTCCCGGGTTGCGGCGTGCAAACCGTCGCGCCGAGCTCCATCAACGCCTGGTTGAAATCGCCCCGCGAACGTTTCGGCGACCGCTGCACCAACTCCCCGGCCCGGGCCCACAGCCGCTTCTGTGTCTGCGTTTGATCGACCGGCTCCGCGACGCCGTCGTGTCGCGAGAGAACCCGCGTCACGTTGCCGTCCAGGATCGGTGCCGGCCGGTCGAACGCGATCGAAGCCACCGCCCCGGCCGTGTACCGGCCGACCCCCGGGAGTTCGAGCAGCGAATCGACATCGCCGGGCAGCGTGCCGCCAAATTCGGCCAACACCATCTTCGCCGCGGCGTGCAGGTTCCGGGCCCGGCGGTAGTAGCCCAACCCCTGCCACAACTTCAAAACCTGCTGCTCGTCCGCCTCGGCCAACGCGCCCACCGTCGGGAACGCCGCCAAAAAGCGGTGAAAATACGGGATCACCGTCGCGACCTGCGTCTGCTGGCACATCTGCTCGGAAACCAGCGTGCGGTACGCGTCGGCCCGGGTGCCGAGTTCGACGCGCCACGGCAGATCGCGTCGATTTTTTCGGTACCAACGCAGTAATCCGGCGATCGGAAAGGCGGCTCGTTTTTCTTCCGGAGGCGAGGGCAAGCGGGGATCGTACGGGGATTCGGGCGTTACGATGTCGGCGACGCACGACCCGATCCCCCATCCCAAGGAGGCCAAGGATGGCTGCCCCTTCACCGACCGCCCTGCCCCACCTCGCCGCGAACGAATCCTTGATCGAGCCGCCCGACCACCACGTCCGCCACACCCTCGACGCGACGCGCGACTCGATCACCCACAAGTTCCAGATCATGGGCCACGAGGGCTACCTCACCGTCGGCCTGTTTGAAAACGGCCTACCCGGCGAACTGTTCGTGAAAATGGCCAAGGAGGGTTCGACGCTATCGGGCCTGATGCAGGCCTTCTGCCGGGCGTTCTCGTTGGCATTGCAGTACGGGCTGCCGCTGGAGGAGGCGGTCACCCGGTTCAAGGACATGCGGTTCGAACCGATGGGCCCGACGAGCAACCCGGACGTGCCGGAGGCAAAGTCGATCATCGATTACGTGGCTCGGTACTTGGAGGCGGAGTTCGTGACGAAGACCCCTCGGAAGTGAATCGTTCGCGGCGGAGCCCGTGATCGGCAACCGTGGGCTTCTTGCGTTCTGGAGAACGTGCATGTGTGGCATCGTCGGCATCGTCGGAAACCGCAACGTCAACCAGCAGCTCTACGACGCGCTGACGGTCCTGCAGCACCGCGGGCAGGACGCGGCGGGCATCGCCACCGACGACGGCGGGCGTTATCAGCAACGGCGGGACAACGGGCTGGTCCGCGACGTGTTCCGGCAGAAGCACATGAACCGGTTGCAGGGCAAGATGGGGATCGCGCATTGCCGCTACCCGACCGCGGGGTGTCCGAGCAGCTCGGAGGCCCAGCCGTTTTACGTCAACTCACCGTTCGGTATCGCGCTCGCACACAACGGGAACCTCACGAACCATGCCGCGTTGGTGGACGACCTGTTCCGCACCGACCGCCGACACATCAACACGAGCTCCGATAGCGAAGTGCTGCTCAACGTGTTCGCGCACGAGCTGAACGAACGCCCCAGCGAACACCCGGACGCGGAAGACGTGTTCGCCGCCTGCGTCGGAGTACACCGGCGGTGCAAAGGCGCGTACGCGATCGTGGCCATGATCATCGGCCACGGCATCGTCGGGATGCGCGACCCACACGGCATCCGGCCGCTGTGCCTGGGCCAACGCAAGGGCCTCTACGGCACGGAATGGATGTTCGCCAGCGAGTCGGTCGCCCTCGACACCTTGGGTTTCGAGTTCGTACGCGACGTTCAACCGGGCGAGGCGGTCTACATCGAAAGCGACGGCACGAAGCACGAACGGGTCTGCGCCCCGGAATCTCGGCTCACGCCGTGCATCTTTGAACAGGTGTATCTGGCCCGTCCCGACTCGATGATCGATGGCATCAGCGTCTATAAGGCGCGCTTGCGGATGGGCGAGAAGCTGGCGGAAAAGGTCCGCCGGGAGATGCCCGACCACGACATCGACGTGGTGATGCCCATCCCGGATTCCGGGCGGACGGCGGCGCTGGCCATGGCGGGCGAATTACGGGTGAAGTTCCGCGAAGGCTTCATCAAGAACCGGTACATCGGACGGACGTTCATCATGCCCGGGCAGACCGAGCGGCGCCGGAGCGTGCGGAAGAAGCTCAACCCGATCGATCTGGAGTTCCGCGGGAAGGTCGTCTGCCTGGTGGACGACTCGATCGTGCGCGGCACGACGTGCAGCGAGATCATCCAGATGGCGCGGAGCTGCGGCGCGAAGAAGGTGTACTACTGCTCGGCCGCGCCGGCGGTGCGGCACCCCAACGTATACGGCATCGACATGCCTTCGGCGCCCGAGTTGATCGCCCACGGCAAACGCGTCGAAGAGATCGCCAAAGAGATCGGGGCCGACTGGTTGGTGTACCAGGACCTCGAAGACTTGATCGCCTGCGCGAAAGAAGGCAACCCGAAGATCGACGGCTTCGAGTGTTCGGTGTTCGACGGGCGGTACGTGACCGGAGACGTGGACGCGGCTTATCTCGAAGGCCTGGACGCGTCGCGGAACGACGCGGCGAAAGCGGCCGCGGCCCAGTCGCGGCAACAAGCGGGCGTCGGCACCGGCTGAGGGCAAAATGCGTTTTCGCGGTGCGGTTTATGGTGCCGCAAACCGCGCGGGCAGCAGCGTGAGCAAGCGATTCGTCTCGGCTTCGGTGAGATCGGTCGGGTCCGGCTCATCGTCGCGGTGCGCAAACCAGCCGCTGGGGGTGCGATAAACACCCAGTTGCACGCGACGGGTGACGCCCCAACGCAGATCGATCGTGAAACGCGGGACCGGGTCTTCGCCCAAAACTGACGGCCCAGGAACCGGACCGGTAGAACGCAACGCCAAGACGGCGTCGAGCAACTGATCTGCGGGCGGCTTGCTGATTGTGGAGGGGTCTGCATAAGCTAAGCCGGCCCCGGTAGCAAGTAACGCGATTTCGGGAACATTGCCCCCCGTGATACGCAATTCGGTGACGGCGTCGGTCGACGCCTCGAAAACCCGGGGATCACGAAACTGGCCCAGGGGCGCGAAGGCGATCTTGGTGCGCTCGATGGGCAGGGCGACCACGGGGCCAGGCGTCTGATCTCGGGACAAACGGGCAAACATGGCCCCTTGTTCGACGGCGGCCGATCGGCCAAGCTCAAGCCTAAAGGTCGGGCGATCGGGGCCGGTAAAGGTCAGCGCGGCGCGGGGCGGGCGGAGTCCGTACCGAGCGGGATCGTCGACTTGGTCGCGGTGTCGAAGGATCGGCGTATCGGCGGTGAGCCAGACGAGAGCGTCGATGACTTCGGGGCGGACGCGGCGCATGGCACCAGGCAGGAGGGACCAACCGTGGGGGCGGCGGTAGATCGTGAGCGTGTCTCGGCCACGCGTGAAGGTGATCTGATTCAACGCGGCCAGCGGGGGTAGCGGTAGGGTGTCGGCGAAGCTCTGCGTAGGCGGCGGGCCGTACACGAGGTTGTGCAGGTCGTCGGGCACAAGGACGATTCGGCCGTCGTCCAAACGGACATATCCCGTGCCCGCAAGCGTCTGATCGCCCAGCGCGAATTCGATCGCGCCTTGATCGGTAATCGCGGTTACATGGGCGGCGGGCGGCGCGAGAGCCAGGCCTGCGAGGCCGGGCGTATCGCCGACACCGGGCTGGATCTCCTGCAACGGACGCAGCGCCGCGATCGCATCGATCCAAGCCCGCCCGGCTTCGGGCTTGAGCGGAGCGTACGTCGGTGACGTCTGCGCCCAGCCGTCGCCTTCGTCTTTCAGTTCGAATTCGCGGCTCGCAAACCGTACGGCCACGCCGAGCAACCGGCCGGCGACGAGCGGTTCCGCTTCGGGCGAAGCCACGGGCGTGTGGCCGGACGAACGCGACCACCAAAACAGTCCGCCGGCGACGGCCACGCAAGCGAGCAAAAGTCCAGTGGTTCGGAAATTCATCTCGACCGGATCCTGTCGGTTCTTTCCTCCGCGCCTGGCGATACGCGATTCAGCCACGCCGCCGCACGGCCCACACCGCGGTCCCGGCGACCAGGGCCAACACCGGCCAGCCCGCCACCGCCAGCCACGCGGCCACGCGGCGACCGCCATCACTCATCGGCCCGATCCTCCGCACGCCTTGCGAACGCGGCGTGACCGCGATCGCCTCGTCCAGCCCGGCCAACCAATACGTCAGGTTGGTAAACAACTCGACGTTCCCGCCGGCCTGACGGTTCAGAATCACCGTGTCGGTGGACCAAAGCGAATCGGCGACCACCACAAACCTCCCCCGCCACTTGCTTCCCTGAGCCTTCGCTGCCGCCACGACGATCGGTTCCTCCGTCAACTCGTAAGGCTCGGCCGTCGCGGTCGACAGCGGCCGATCGGTCGGCGGATCGGACTCGATCCACATGCCATCGGCCCGTAGGGCGATCAGCGGATTCGCGGATCCCGCGTCGAGCGGGTGGGCCAGGTCGAGCCACACCGATCGGCCGTCCAAAGGCTTGGTCACCGGGTGCTCGGCGAAGGTCTGCACCCGAAACGTGTTCACCGCCGCCGGACCGCCCGCCTCGTCCACACCCGGTGCTAAAACCACCGCGCCGGGATCGACGCCGATCCCCAAGTTTTCGGACAGCGCGAGCAGCGGGTCTTCCGCCGTGACGGACGCGCCGACCCGCAGCCCGGGCGTCATCAAGACGCCGTCGCCGCTCCGCAATCGCTCCGCGAGGATCGTGGCCAAGTGCGCCCGCGCCGCCGCGTCGGTGGGCAGGCTCGCTTCCGCCGCGGGGACGAACCACACGACCCGCCGGCCTTCCTCCAGCACCGGCGCCGGGTTCAACGCGGTCGCCGCCGCGTCGCTGACGACGGGGTAGCTCGCCACTTCAAAGCCCGCCGAACGCACACGTTCCGCCACGACGTTGTGCGTTCCGCCCCGGCCCAGCGCCGGCCGACCGTCCAGCGATACAAACACCAACAGCGGCGGGCGATCCGAAGACACGCTGACGATCGCGCCGGTCAGGCGCTCTTCGCCGAGGAACCGCACGGGCAGCGTCTGAGCCGCCGTCAGGTCTTCGGGGTCCATCGCGTCGAGGGCTCGCTCGTCTGCGACGAACATGTCGTCCAGGTTCACCGCCCGCAAACGACCGGCTCGCCGAACCAACACAACGGCTCGCCGCGAGGCCGCGTCGCGGAGTCGACGATACACCGGGTCCACGCCCACCGACGCGAGTCGCGCCCGCGCGGAGTCCAGCGACGCTCGCACGCCCTCCAGTTGGCGAGCCGCCCGGATCGCCGCGTCGCGCACCGCCGCCGCCTGCCGCCGGTTCCGCGCGTTGCCTTGCAGCCATCGGCTCAGTTCGCCCACCGAACCCGCGACCACGGACAGCCGCTGCGCCAGCGCGGCCTGCGCTTGCGTCAGGTTCGGCAGGGGCTGGTCAATCGTCGCATCGACTTGCGTGCCCGCCTGCTCATTCGCATCGATCATCTGTACGACGCCGCCCGCGACCTGATCCAACGATTCGCCAATCCGCTGTTCCGCGGCACCGCCCCGGGCCAACGCGACGGTTGCTTCGTTGAGGATCGAGAGCACCGCGTCAAGCCGGCCGTTGAGCCGGTCGAGTTCGGAACGAGACGCGGCGATCGCTTCTTCGACCGGCCGGTTCCCCCCGGCCTGCCCCAACGTCTGCGCCAGCTCGGCGTGGAAATGCCGGAGCGCGGCCGCGTCGGATTCCGGCTCGAACCGCCTCACCGCGACCGCCGCGGAAACCGCGGCGTATTCTTCCAAGAGTTCGTCAACCGCGCGAGCCTGCGGCGTGCCGCCTTCGTAGACGCCGATCAATTCCAACGGCTCATCGCCGAAGACCGCCGACGCCAACACCTGCCGCGTCTGATCGGACAGCGAGTACGCCCGGGTCGCCGTCAAGTCGTAGCGCAGCCACGGCCGGGCCGAGTCGGGCAGCCGCGCAAACGCCCACACCGCAAACCAGTTCATCAGCAGCGCGAGCGCGATCACCGCACCCAGCGCAAACGCGACGTTGACGCCGTATTTCGCGCGGCGTTGCGCTTGCTGATGACCCGGATTTGCGGAGGCGGGAGTCAGCGCCATCGCCGGCTCTCCAACAGCTTTACCGCCCCGAACAAGAACAACCCCGTCCCCGTCAGGAAGTACACGAAGTGACGCAGATCGATTAGGCCTTTCGCAAAGTCCGCGTACTGCCGGTTGACGTTGCCGTACTGCAGCGCAGCCCGTACGGCGGGGCTCCACTCCTTGATCCACTCGGTCTGCGGCACGAAAAAAAGCACAAACGTCAGGCTGCAATTGACAAACACGGCGGCCATGTAAGCGACGACCTGGCTGCTCGTGACCGCCGACGCGAAGAGCGCCACCGCGACGTACAGCCCGCCCACCAGCACCAAACCCAACGTCCCCGAAACAATGGGCCCGTAGTCCGGCTCCGCCACCGCTTCCAAAACCAAGACCGGCAAGGCCAGCGTCCCCAGCAATACGACCACAAACCCCATCCCCGCGAGCCACTTGCCCACGACGATCTGCGGCTCGCTCACCGGAAGCGTCATCAGGCGCTCGATCGTGCCGCCGCTGATTTCTTCGCTGATGAACTTCATGCCGATCGCCGGCACAAGAAACACCAGCAGCCAGACGATGGCGCCGAACACGCTCCGCAGTGTCGCCTCCTGCCCGGGCACAAAGCCGGTCAAGAACACCAGGCCGCAGCCCATGCCGAACAGCCCGATCACGGCGTACGCCACCGGCGAAAAGAACAAGGCCGCCCATTCGCGCTTAGCCAAGGTCAGCGCCGCCTTCATGCGTCACCCCCCGTGGCCTCGACACGCCCGGGCACTTCGGCAAGCTCACGGCTCGGCGTGTGCGCGGGATCGGTCACGCGGAAGAAATACTCCTCCAGCGTCGGCACCTCCCGGCGGATCTCCCGCACGAGCAAGCCCGCCGCCTGCAAGGCCGACGCCGCGGCGTCCCGCACATCCACCCCGCGATCCGAAACCAGCCACGCGTCGACCCACCCCGTCTCGTCGGCGGCCGTGGCGTCGAACTGGTCCACCCCCGACACGCCGGCCAACGCCGTCCGCACCGCCTCGACCGAGCCTTTCGCCTCGATCAAAACCGTCCCGGCCTGGCCCGTCCGCAACGCCTCGTCACGCAGCGCGTCGAGCGAGCCGTCCGACACCACCCGCCCCCCCGCGATAATGATCGCCCGGTCGCAACACCGCTGAACCTCCGGCAACAGATGCGTGCTTAACAGGACCGTGTGCGTCCCGCCCAAATCCCGGATCAAATCGCGCACCTCCGACATCTGCCGCGGGTCGAGCCCGCTCGTCGGCTCGTCCAGCACCACCACCGGCGGGTCGTGCATGAGCGCCGACGCGATGCCCACGCGTTGCCGGTTGCCTTTGCTCAAGCGAGCGACGGTCCGACGCAGAATCAGCGACAAGCCGCAACGCTCGGTCAGTTCTTCGATGCGTCGCTTGCGGTCGCGGCGAGGCATGCCCTGCAATTTCCCGACGAAGTGCAGGAATTCCACGCTGCGCATCTCGGGATACAACGCGTTGCTCTCGGGCAGATACCCCAAAAGCCGCCGCGCGGCGTGGGCGTCGGTCAGGGTGTCGTGCCCGTCGATCTTTGCTCCGCCCGAGGTCGGCGGCAGGTAGCCCGTCAACATGCGGATCGTCGTGCTCTTGCCCGCCCCGTTGGGCCCCAGGAAGCCCGTGACCGTCCCCGGTTCCAACACGAACGACACCTCGTCCACCGCGGGCGGGCTTCCGGGGGTGTAACGCTTGGTGAGGCGGATCGCTTCGATCATGCGAGCCAAGGATTGTCCCGACATCCGCGGCGGCCCGCAAGCTCAGGGGGCGGTCTGCTGTGTGGCCGTCTCCGCGGCGCGGCGCTGGGCGAGATGCTCGTGCAAAATCCGCCGAACCTCCTCGATCGCTTGGGGGTTGGCGACCGCGCCGTGACCCGAGCGGACAACCAGCTCGGACGCCGCGCCATCCAGCCGTGCGCTCTCGAACGGAACGACGCCGTCGCTCGTGGGATTCGAGAGATCGCGTTGTTCGGCGATGATCGAGTGGTACGGCACGCGGTCGGGAATCGGGATGCGGTTGTACGCGTCCAGATACGAGCAACGCGGCGACAGGTTGTCGATGCTGGTGGGCAAGCCGCGTAAAACGCGGTACCGGTCCCGGTCGTAGCCGCGGCCGCGAAGCCTTCGACGCTCCTCGTCGATCCACGCATCGACGTCCGCCAGGATCGCCGGCGGCTCGATTTGTGAACGACCCAACACCGAGAACCACGAGTCCGCGAGCGTGCTGCCCCCGTGCGGCGTCGCGATAAACACCGCCCGGCTCGCCCGCGCGTCCGGCTCATAGAAAAACGCCTCGGTCAGCCGCTCCCGCACCCCCGGCGGCGCGTCAATCGTCTCGAAAGGCTCGGGGTGGAACGCGTGCCAGATCGTCTCGCCGCCGCCCTGAACCAGGGTCTTGGTCAGCAGCCCGCCCATGCTGTGCCCGACCACCACCAGGTCTTCCGCCGCCACGCCCGCGGCCGCCTCGGGGTCTGATTCGTAATGCGCCCGCAAAGCCGCCAAGTGCCCCCGCAGAAACGCCGACGACCGCGGGACCGGCATGCCCGTGGGGTACAGGAACATCCAGAACTGGTAATGCCGCGCGAGCACCGGGTCGGCCCGCAGCGTGTTGAGCATGTCGCGCCACGTCAGCGGGCTGGACCACAGGCCGTGGATGAACAGCACCGGCGTCTTGTCCGCGACAAACGGCTCGTGCAGGTAGATGCCCGTGCGGGATTCGGTGCGGGTCGGGTCCCAGAGGCCGACGTTGGCTTCATGCTGAAGCTGGGTCTCCGCGAAGAGCATGGCGATCGGCGCGGTCGTATCGACCGAGAGTTGGAACGGCACGCCGAACTTATGTACGGCCCGAACCCGATCGGGATCGAGCAGCGCGAGGCGTGCTTCGGTCGTGCCGTCGGACAGATCCTCGAAATCCACGGTCAGCGTGACGGGCAGGAACAAGCCTTCGGGCGGCAGATTCGGCGTGACACGCAGCGTTGCCTCCGTCGTCTCCATTACGCCGACCAACGGCAGCCCGAACCCCTCGCGACGGAAACGGTGTTGCATGCCACGGAGCCGAACCGCAGCGGCGGGGATCAGACGATCGAATCGGGCGGGGTCCAACACGCCGGCTGGGGCGTCGGGCGGCTCGATCCAAACCCGAAAACGCGAGGATCGATCGCCGACATCGGAACGCGTCAATCGGTCGGGCGACTGCTTTAACCACCGAGCCAGGGCGTAACGCTGCACCGCGAGATGGTGCAGCGTCGCATCGGACACCCCCGCCCCATCACCGCCGGCCCCAAACGCTTCACCCAAACCCAACTCCGCGGCCCGGGCGACGCTCAGCCAAAAATCGGGATCGTCGGCTTGCTCCGGCGAAGGGGCCGCAAACGCGGCCCGCGGGTCGCCTGAATCGAGCTTCGCTGCCGTCACGAGCGGCGCTGGCACCGGGACCTCGCCCACGTCGAACGACACGGCCTTTCGACACCCCGATCCCCCGACCAGGAACGCAAGCAGCCCGACGACTGCGATCGGCCAACCGGGCACGTCACGCGGGGTTGTTCGGCGCATCTCGCTCATGCCAACAGGGCCGCCTCATCACATCCGGTCTCTCGAGGCCGCAACTCCGGAAACCCGTCATCTCCTTCGGCAGTACCGCGACGTCGGTCTGCCTCCATTGATCCAACCTCACACTCGGTTCTCCGACCCCGCCCGCTCCGGGCGTTGCGGTGCCACCGGCGCTCCAAAGGTCATCAAATCGCTTGAATACTCTGTCCCAAACGTCACCCGCGCCGCCGCCACCTGATGCACCGCCGACCGCAACAACGCGTCACTCAAATCCGATAGCGGGTGGATAAACGCGGAATACACCACGCCGTTCGAGATCGCGTACCGCACGTCCAGCACGCTGTGGAAGTTTGCCCGCATCGCCGCCGTGAGCATCCCGTCTTCCAGGTCCCGCACCGGTCGGATCGCGCTGACCAGCCGCATCCGATCCGCCGCCTCGTCGTAGATCAGCGTGACCGGCACCTCACGATACGTAAAACTCACCGCAGGCCCCTGCTGCTCCAAGCCTTCCCCCACCTCGGCCAGCGTGGCCAGCATCCGCTCAGGCGTCATCCGCGCCGGTTCCGCTTCGACGCCCGGCTCCAACTCGGTTTCGGGTGCTGCCGCCCGATCCGGCGAAGAAGGAACATCGCCATCATCGCTCGAACCGCCCTGGGCGAGGGCGTA
>JBCDDH010000028.1:0-38481 GCA_039180415.1 Planctomycetota bacterium
GCCCATGGTTCTAGGGTTGGCACAGTCTTCGCAGGTATCACCCCGTCACATCAAAGCAGGCCACCCCCGCGACGGTCGTGGGGGGCGATGAGCGGACGCCTTCAGGGGCGTCCGCTTTTTTCTTAAGTTTCAGGCATTTGAATTCTAGAACGCATTTTTTTTATGCATTTCTGTTCAACGCCGATTGCAATGCGGGCATCGTCTCTCTATGGTTGCGGTTCGTTAGAGGCCGCGGGGTCTCGGTCTACCTATTTCGCACGGCCACAGCCCCGCTTCGAGTCACTTTTCAGGAGTCCGTTGAGATGAGGCACACGAGAGGAATCTTTACCTGGCTGACGGGGATCGCCCCGGCGGTTCTGTTGGTCGGGGCGTTGGCCCTGCTGATCGGGATCGGCGGCCCGGCGTTTGCGCAAGACGGCGAAGCCGTCGCCGAGGAGGTCGCCGAAGCGGTGGAGGCCGTGGCGGACGAAGCGGCTTACAGCTTCGACTGGGACGAAGCCGAGGTGTCCGAGGAAATGTTCACGGTCAACAACCTGTGGATCATGATCGCGGGCTGCTTCGTGTTCATCATGCACTTGGGCTTCGCCTGCGTCGAGTCCGGCCTCACCCGCGCTAAGAACACGGTCAACATCCTGTTCAAGAACATGATGATCATCATGATCGGCATCGTCATGTACGGCGTGTGCGGCTGGCTGATCATGTACCCCGGCGACAGCTGGATCGTGCCCGACGTGTTCGCGTTCGGCTTCGGCATCGGGGCCGGCGGCGAGTTCTACTCCGACGGCTATGACTACGAGGGCCTGACCCCCGCCTACAGCACCGGCTACACGGTCTGGACGGACTTCTTCTTCCAGGCGATGTTCGCCGCAACCGCCGCGACGATCGTCTCGGGTGCGGTGGCCGGCCGGATCAAGCTGCTGCCGTTCCTGATCTTCTCGACGCTCTTCGTCGGCATCCTGTACCCCATGACCGGGTCTTGGGAATGGGGCGCGGGTTGGCTCGACGACCGTGACTTCGCCGACTTCGCAGGATCGTCGCTGGTCCACGCGGTGGGCGGCTTCGGCGCCCTGGCCGGTGCGTTGGTGCTCGGCCCGCGGCTGGGCAAGTATGGGGCTGACGGTACCGTCCAGCCCATCCCCGGCCACTCGATGCCGCTGGTCATGATCGGCGTCATGCTGCTGTGGTTCGGCTGGTTCGGCTTTAACGGCGGTTCGGAACTGTCCGCGTTCGCCCCCGGTGTCTCGTACGTCCTGGTCACCACGACCATGGCCGCGTGCGGCGGCGGCCTGAGCGCCGCGATCATCTCCTGGATCTTTGGCGGCAAGCCCGACCTGACCATGGGCCTCAACGGCATCCTCGCCGGCCTGGTCGGCATCACCGCCGGCCCGGACACCGCCAACTGGATCGAAGCCCTATTGGGCGTCGGTGCCGTCTCCGGCGCGATCGTGTACTTCTCGGTGCTGTTCTTCGACAAGATCAAGATCGACGACCCCGTCGGTGCGATCTCGGTCCACGGCGTCTGCGGCATCTACGGCACGCTGTGCGTGGCGATCTGGGGGGACATGAGCATGTTCGGCATCCAGTTGATCGGTACGCTGGCGATCTCGGCAACCGCGTTCGTCTTCGCTCTGATCGTGTTCCTGGGCTTGAAGTTCACCATCGGCCTGCGTGTCAGCGAGGAAGAAGAGATCGAAGGCCTGGACCTTGGCGAGCACGACATGTCCGCCTACCCGGACTTCCAGCGGACCTACATCAAGTCGTACCACGCCCGCGAGATCTGATCGCCGCGTTAACGTGACTCCCCCACAAGCCCCCGGGGTCGTAACCGGCCCCGGGGCTTTGAGAGAGACCTTCCCACTCGAATCACACTTAGGAACTACGCACCATGTACATGATCGAAGCGATCATCAAGCCGTCCAGCATCGACGGCATCAAGGAGAAGCTCGCTGGCTTGGGCATCCTCGGCATGACCGCCTTGGAGTGCAAAGGCTTCGGCAAGCAAAAGGGACACACCGAGCGCTACCGCGGCGGCCGGATGGACGTGGGTTTCGTGCCCAAGGTCGCGCTGAAGGTCGCCGTCAAGGGCGAAGAGCTCGACAAGGCGCTCGAGGCCGTGACCACCGCGTCGCGTACCGGCAACGTCGGCGACGGCAAGGTGTTCGTCTACGAGCTGACCAAGGTTGTCCGCATCCGCACGGGCGAGACCGACAACGACGCGCTCTAATCGGAGCCGACGCGACAAAGACCTGTCGCACACAAGAACAACGCCGGCGTCCCGCCCACCTCTTCGGGACGCCGGCGTTTTCGTGCGCGACCGTTCGGGGCGTTCGCGGCTTAGAACTTGTCGACCATAAACGGGCGCGGCCCGGCGAACGCTTGCGACGCGACGGCGAGGTCGTCGACGGGCCCTCCGATCAGGCCGACCGCGGCGAGCTCCTCCGCCGTGCGTTGGGAGGTCAATAGCGCGGCGAGGCCGCGGACGTCGACGCGTAGCCGGCCGTCGCCGCCGGGTGTGACGGCGGCTTGGCCTTGACTCAAGCGGAGCGTGAAGCGGCCTTGGTTTTCTGGCATCGACGCGTCGGCGAGGTCGAAGTTCAACTCGGTATCGAGGGCGGGGTAGCCGCGTTGGCCGAGCGCCGCGATCGGATCGGTGAGGCGGAGCAGCCACTCTTCGGTGTGCGGTCGGACGAACGCCGCGTTCTCGGGGATCAACCGGCGGAGCGGGTCGTGCGGCCCGCCGTACCAGACGACCTTTCCGTTCACCGAGCGGTGCCCGTGCAGGAACGCGAGGACCGCGCGGCGGGCCCGCAGCGTCGTCGCGGCGTAGTCTTCGACCGCCAGGCCGTCCGACTTGTCGCTGCTGAGGCTGACGTACGCCTCGGTTTGGCCGTCGTGGTCGAAGCGGTAGCGGAAGCGGTGGCCCTGGTGGGGCGCGAGCTTGTATTCCCACAGCTTGTCGTCGCGGTCGAGCGGGCCGTTCTGGTTTTCGACCGACCCGAGATAGCACGCGCGGACCGCGTCGTCGTCGGGTTCGAAGGGCACCACGTCGAAGCCGTCGAGTGCCTTGGGATACACGGGCAGGTGGTGGCTCGGGGCGCCCCACGCGCACACGTCGCCCGCCGGCTCGAAGCCGCACTTTCGGTAGAACGTCGGCGTGCTGGCGTAGAGCACGCAGAGCGGCACGCCCGACCGTTTCGCCTCCTGCAGCATGCCGACGGTGAGCTCGCGCCCGACGCCGCGGGAGCGGTAGGCCGGATGCGTGACCAAGCCGCCGATCGCCCAGGAGCGCAGCCGTCGGCCGTGGACGAACTGCGCGACGTCGTAGAAATACAGCGCCGCGGCCACACGGTTGTCGCGTACGACGACGCGGGTCTGGCGGACGTCGGCGTCGTCGAGGCGATCCAGCGCGGTGGACGGGTCGCCGCCGAACGCTTCGGTGCAGAGCAGCCGTTGGGCTTCGGCCTGTTCTCGATTGGCGGCTTGGTATCCGGAACGCATGAGACCGGCTCCGTGAGACGTGACCGGCATGCTAACGGCGCGGCGGGCGTTTCTCGCCGCGGGTCTTGCAAGTGTTGGAGGTTTCGCGAACGCGAGTGGTGTATGCGCTTGGCCCGTGGAATCCGGCGGGGAGCGGGTAGATTGCGGCGATGTCGGACGAGCTTCCGAAGTCTGCGACCGCTGCGCAAAGGCTGATCCCTTTCGCCACGGTCGCGGTGTTGTTGCCGGCCGTCGTGCCGTGGTGGGTGATCGTGCTGCCGCGATTGGACTTCGATGTCGATCCGCGGTCGCCGGGGGCGGAGGTCGCGACGACGCTGGGGCCGGCGGGGCTCGGGGTTTTGGCGGCGCTGGGTACGGCTGCGGCGCTGTTCGCGTTGGTCGTGCACGGCCTGGCGGGCGGACGCTTTGCGTGGAAATCGGCGCTGCTGCTGTTGCCCGGGCTCGTCCTCGTCGGCATGCATCTGCCCCAACGCTTCGAAAACCTCTGGCACGGCACGGGCTGGGCGTGGGGCGTCGCCGCGGGGTTGGCGTTGTTGCACTTGGGGCGGTGGCCGATCGCGCGGCGGTGGGCGTCGGCGGTGCTGGCGGGTTTCGCGGCGATGCTTCTGGTCGAGGCGATGAACTACCGGTTCGTCGAGCATGCCGTCACGGTGGCGGCCTTCGAGCAGCAGCGGGAGGTCTTCCTGGAGTCGCGGGGCTGGGCGGAAGGGTCAAGCGAAGCGCAGCTGTACGAGCGGCGGTTGCGAACCAACGACGCGATCGGCGCGATCGGGCTGAGCAACGTGCTGGCGACGCTGGGCGCGGGCTTGGGTGCGATGGGTTTGGGGCTGTTGGTCGGGGCGCTCCGGCCGAAGCGAGGCGCGACGGTGGCCGACGTGACGGACGCGGCGCGGGAAACGTTCGGCGGTGACGCGAGGGGGCGGTGGTTGGTGGGCGGCGCGGTGTTCATGGTCGGCGTGGCCATCGTCGCGCTGACGAACTCGACCGCGGGGATGGCGGCGTTGGGGCTCGGGTGCGTATGGGTGACGGGGGCGGCGGTGTTGCGGTTGTTCGCGGCTCGGACGGGTCGTCTAAGCGGCCCGTCCATGGGAGGCTGGTCCGTGGTCGGCGCGGTCGGGTGCGTCGCGTTGGTCTACGCCGCGGTGGCGTTGCGTTACGTGGTGTGGGGCGTGCCGGGCCCGGGGCAGGTCGGGCAAGGCATCGGCGGGGAGTTGAGCGTTTTGTTCCGGGCGCAGTATTGGGGGGCGGCGTGGCGGATGGTGACGCAGCAGCCGTCGGTCTGGCTGTTGGGCGTCGGGCCGGGCGGGTTCGGCGACGCGTACCTGCGGTTCAAGTCGCCGCTGAACCCGGAAGAAGTCACGAGCGCGCACGGCTTCGCGGTGGAATTCGTCGCGACGTTGGGCGTGGTGGGCGGCGGGTTGTGGGCGCTGGTGTTGGTCGGGTGGCTGGCACGCGGGGCGTGGGGGGTGATGAGCGATGCAGACCCTTCGGCGACATCCCCGCCGTGGGCTTCACGCGGCGTACGGGGTGCGGTCTACGGGCTGCTTGGGCTGGGTGGGGTGTTGATGGGCTTGGAGTTGGCGGTGGCGTGGGCGGAGGTGTCGGGGCCGGGGGCGGTGTGGGGTTTGGCGTGGCGGCTTGCGGCGTGGGGCGCGTTCGTGTTGGTGGGCGGTCTGTGGTGGCGTTTCGCGGACGACCTTGGGGTGCGGGTCGGTCTGGTCGGTGCGGCGGTGGCGGCGCTGGTGCACGGGTCGTTCGACATGGCGCTGTTCCAGCCGGCGTCGTCGGCAATGGTGTGGGCGGTCGTGGGGTTGGCAGGGGGGAGTGGTGTGATTGCGAAGGTGGTGGAGCGGCCGCGTCGGATTCGCGGTTCCGCGGCGAGTTGGATTTGGTTCGCCATGCTTGCCGTATTTGTTGTGGTGGCAACAGGAGCAACGCTGCTTGGACAGCACGCTAAACACCTCGCGCTCGCGGCCGACGCGACCCGGTCCGAAGCCGGGCAGGTCGCGTTAGAACACCTGGGCCAGGCGAACTGGATGGCCGGATTCGATCCTGCCGCGACACGTTTTATGCCGAGTGTTGCGCCGAGCCCGACAGCTGCCGAGCGAGCCGTACAAAGCGCTATGACGTCGCGATTCCCGTCGGTTTCGCTAGCCGTAGTCAGGGATGAGCCCTACGCGGAGTGGGGTCGGCTTCTTCGGGCGGACGACGTGCTGGGCACCGGCTTTGGGCACGCCGGGACCTGGCGGACGTTGGCTCAGTTGGCACTGCAGCGGGGCGATCAGGCATCAGCGCTCGACGCGTACGTGCTTGCCGCGCAGCGGTCACCGTTCAACCTACGGGATCGCGTTGCGATCGGCGATCTATGGGTTCGGTTCGGCAACGATGACGATGCGTCGGCTTCTTTCCACGAAGCACTTCGTTTGGACGACCTGCGTTACCTCGATCCCGCGAAGCAGTTGCCCGAGGCGGAGCGGGCGCGGGTCGAGGCGTGGCTGGCGGAGCACGACGCGGCGGAGTGACGCGCGGGGACGCGCAGCCCGTTGGGGCTGCGGCTACGGAGTCTCGGCTTTGCCACGCGGGGTTAGGTCGATCGCCGCCGAGATTATTTACGCGCTGCCGGAGGTGATCAGCCGGGAGATCGGCGTGAGCAGGTCGGGGATCAGCCGGTCCTCGCAGAGCGTCTGGCAGGTCTGCGCGAGCCCGCCGTACCACGCGCCCAAGTGGTCCAACGAATCGCAGGGGCCGTAGCGGCGCGCGGTGAGGAAGAGGCTGATGGGTTCGCCGTTCTTGCTGGCCTTGCCGCGGCGGTTGCGCGGGCGGGTCTTGACCTCGAAGTAGGCCTGCGTGTTGCCCGGGTCGTCGAGTTGGACACCGAAGATGGGTTGGACGTCGAGCACCTTGGTGATCTTGTAGGTCCGCCGGCCTTCGGGGTCTTCGTCGAGGGGGCGGGCGACGTTGCCCAGGGCGGAGTCGGCGTAGAGGGCTTCGTAAACGACGTCGTCGTGGTCGCGGTCTTCGCACTCCAGGTCGAAGCCGAAGAGCACCTCGAGGTAGTCCACATCCAGCGGGCTGAGCGTGAGGTGGAACGGCGCGAGCTCGAGCATGAGCTTGTGGAACGCGGATGCGGCGTCCATCGAGTCGGGGTTGACGTGCCCGGTGCGGAGGCAGTTGCGGCGGAGCGCGAGCCACTGGTATTCGGCGTCGGACCGGCCGGACTCAAGGGCGAGTTCGCCGTCGTACCGACGGAAACGGTTCATGGCGGGGACGGACTTGCGGACGCGATCGAAGAAGTGCAGGACGGTCTCGCGTTCGCCGGGCATGTCCATCTTCACGGCGAGCTTGGCGTTGATGTAGAAGTCGGTGCAGAGCGCGCCGAAGCTGGTCGCCATGGGGAGTCCTGGGTCCGGGGAAAGCGGGTCGAAGCGGTTCGGGCAAGGCGGCGTCGGCGAGGCTTGGCCGAACGCATGAGTATATCGGAACGCCGGGGTCGGCCGGAAGATGGCGAGGATTCGGAGGTTTTCGTGACGGCGTATGCGGGACGGAACCCTATCAAGCCAAACCAAAAATCCAGCCTTCTTCGGCGACGCAGGCCGAGCGTTGCGTGTCGGTCAAGCCGGCGGGCGGCGCGAAGCCCGCGTCGAGTCGATCGACGCGGTCGCGTTCTTTCGCCCAGTGGCACCAGGCGTCGACCTGGGCGGCGTCGCGGATTCGGCCGTGTCGGTTGAGTCGGCGTTGGGTTTGTTCTTCGAGCAGCGAAGGGAAGGCTTCCACGAGGGTGACGGCGGGCCGGCCCGGCGGCGTGGCGGGGGCTTGGAACCCGGTTTGGAACGGCCAGACCTGCGCGTGCGGCGTCCACGACGCCGGGGGAGCATCGCCCCAGCCCAGCAAGCGGCCCAGCGCGGCGATGCCTAGCAACGATTGCGAGCCGACGCTGCCGATCCCGGCGAGCTTCCAGGCTTCCTGGGCGTGCTTCGCGCGGGTGTCGGTAAGGCGGAGGCGGGGCAGGGCGGTGCCGTTGTGGGCGAGGTACGGCCAGGCGAAGGGGCGACGCGGTCGGAGGCGTCGGCATCCGGCGAGCATCGTCGGCGGGCCGCCCCAGAACGGCCCGGCGTCACGGCCGGCGGCTTGCTCGTTGAGCCGGGAGGCGACCGCGAAACGGTTGTTGCGGTTGCGGTCGTCGTCTTCGATGTGGCGGGCGAGCGTTTGCCAGACCACTCGCCACGGCTGAGCCGCGGGTTCCAGCTTCGCCGCGGCCGCGAACCCCGCGGGGTACCCGAACGCGAAGTCGAAGCCGGCGAGCACCCGGCGTTTCGCTTCGACCTGCCGCGTCACCCACGCGGACCACGCGGCCATCGCCGCGGCGCGGGTGCGGAAATACGCCGCCGCGAAACGCTCGCCCGGGGCGCACGCGCCCAGCCAACACGCGTCGGCGCTGGGCCGGACCGGCGACGGCGAAGACCGGGCGCTGAAATCCATCAGGCAGTACGCGTCGAACGCGGGCATGCCGGAGCCTAATCGGCCAACACCGGCGGCGGCGGGTCGGCTAGCTTGCGAGGCATGGACGATCCGCAACCTCCCGCCGTGCCCGCGAACCTCCCGCTGGGCGTGACCGCCGTCATGCTGCCCGAGCTGAGCTTCGCGGAGCAGCTCGCGTTGTGCGGCCGGTTGGGCGTCACGCACTACGTGTACCGGCCGCGGGTGATCCCCGATGATCAGCGTGATCGGCCGTTCAGCAACTGGGGCAACCACGCGTTCGACCTCACGCCGCAACGGCTGCTCAACGAGGGGGCGGAGCTCGCGGAGCGCGTCAAAGCGGCGGGGTTGATCCCGTTCGGCACGGTGCACCAACTGAATCTCGATTCGAGCGACGAAGAGATCGCGTTGGCGTGCCGCGGGACGTTGGCGGCGGGGGCGAGCCGGATGCGGTTGTCCCCGGCCCCGGTGCCGAGCGACGTTTTATTCGACTGGCCCAAACTCAAAGACCGTTTGCAGGGCCGGTTCCGCGACGCGCTGGCGATCGCGGATTCGGTGCAGCAAGACTTCCCCGCGGCGGCGACGCTCAAATTCACGTCGGAGATCCATGCCCGCCAGCCGACACCGACCGCGGGCCTGGCGCGGCACGTGCTCGAGCCGTTCGATCCGGGCCGCGTGGGCGCGATCCTCGACCTGCCGAACCTCACGCGCGAGGGGCTGACGATGCCGGCGGTGTCGATCTCGGTGCTCGGGCCTTACGTCGACCACTGCCACGTCGGCGGCGGGCGGCGGGCGTCGCGGGCGGCGGACGAGCGCGGGTTCACCGGCTCGGACGCGGCCTTCACGAGCCTCCGCGAATCCGACCTGCACATCCCGACGTGGCTGCGGCTGATCGCGGAGCACGCCGACGCGTTGGGGCGAGACATCCCCCTGGTCTGCGAGGATTATTCGCCGGGCATGACCGGCGTCGAGCGTCTGACGCGGACGGTCGGCGAGGTCCGCGACTGCTTCGCGGATTGACGCCGACGGGTCAACCCGACACGGGCACGGTTTCGCACGACGAACGGCCGCGCTGCCAGACGTCGTGCACCGCGAAAGCCTCCTGCGGTTGGGAGAAGTCCAGCCGGAGGTGGGTGCCGCGGCTTTCCTTCCGCCACTGCGCCGCTCGCGTGATCAGGGTGCCGATGGTGAGCAGGTTCTGCACCTCCCAGCCGTGCCGGTCGTCGAAGATCTTGTCCAGCGTGTACCGGCTCCAGAACTCGAACATCTCTTCGACCTCGTCCAGCCGGTCGCCTTCGCGTTCGATGCCCACGTGCCGCCACATGACGGAGCGCAGGCTCGAACGCACGTCGGCCAGGTCGAGTTCGCTGCGGTCGGACAGCCGGATATCGCTGACCACTTTCACGCGCTGCGGCCCGCCGTTGCCGCCAACGCACCGGCGGACGTCGTCGGCGACGGCCTTACCCAGGACCATGCCTTCGAGCAGCGAGTTGCTCGCCAGGCGGTTCGCGCCGTTGAGCCCGGAGCACGACACCTCGCCGCACGCCCAGAGCCCGGGCAGGTTGGTTCGCCCGTCCGCGTCGACCCGCACGCCGCCGATCATGTAGTGCGCGGAGGGGTGGACGGGGATGCTCCCGCCGGGGTCGATCTCGAACTCGTCGAGCATCTTCCCGATGCCGGGGAACCTCGTGCGGAAACGATCGGCCCCGAGGCTGCGGGTGTCGAGATAGACGTGCGTCCCGCCGGTCTTGGCGAGCTGCTTGAGGATGCAGCGCGACACGACATCGCGCGGCGCCAACTCGGCCCGCTCGTCGTAGTCGGGCATGAACCGGTGCCCGTCGCGGTCGATGAGCTGCGCCCCCTCGCCGCGGACCGCCTCGGTGATCAGCGCCCGCGACGCGCCGGCGACATAAAGCGTCGTCGGGTGAAACTGCATGAACGCCAGGTCCTGCAGCGCCGCGCCGGCCCGCCAGGCCATCGCGATCCCGTCGCCGGTCGCGACGTTGGGGTTGGTGCTCTCGCGGTACACCTGCCCCGCGCCGCCCGCGGCGAGCACGGTCGCGCTGGCCCAGATCACCTGCAGGCCGTATCGGGGGTGGTGCGTGATCGCGCCCAACACCCGCGGCGAACCGCCGTCGCCGGTGATCAGGTCCAGCACGAAGCAATCGGTGAACAGGCGGATGTTCGCGGCCTGCGCGATCTGTCGGCCGAGCGTCGCGGTGAGCGCCTTGCCCGTCGCGTCGCCGTCGCTGTGCAGGATTCGGAACCGGCCGTGCCCGCCTTCCCGCCCCAACGCGACGCCCGCCAACGCCCCGGCCGCTTCGTGCGTCTGGTGTTCGCCCGCTTCCGGCGTGCGGTCGAACGGCATCTCCCACCCGGCCAGCTCCGCCGCCGCCGTCGCGCCGCCTTCGACGACCCGCGCCACCACGTCCGCGTCGCACAGCCCGGCCCCGGCCTTGAGCGTGTCCGCCGCGTGCTGCTCCGGATCGTCGCCCTCGGCCACCGCCGCCGCCATCCCGCCCTGCGCCCAGTGCGTGTTGCTCTGCTTGAGCGTGCCCTTGGCGGCGACGATCACGTCCAGGCCCTCGCCGTCCGCGCCCATACCCAACGCCGCCCGCATCCCCGCCACCCCCGCGCCGATCACCAGCACGTCCGTGAAAATCTGCGGCAGCAGCGTCGCCCGAAACGGGATCAGGTACCGGCGGTCGTCGACCTTCAACCGTCTACGTCTCCGCGGAAGGCGTTGCCCCGGATGTTCTCCGGCGTGAACGTCGCCCCCGCGGCCGGCAAACGGAACCCCGATTCGGTCATGATCGCCCGCACCTCGCCCGGCGGGACCCACCGCAGCGACACGTCCACCGCCACGTCTTCCCCCGCCATCGTCGCCACCCGTCCGGTCAGCACGCCCCGCACCCGCAGCACCTGCGAGCCGCTGGGCGGGATCGATACCGTCGGCGGTGCGTTGCTGACGAACCGCTCCCCGTCGGGTCCGACGAACCGCACCCGCACCGACTCGATCGGCAGCTCCACGTCGTTCTCGTTGCTCAAGCGGATCGCTGCCTCCAACGCCGTGGCTCGATCTGTCGCGTCGACCACCGTCACGCCGATCACCTCCGCGGTCGGCGGCGTGACGATCCCCTCCCGCACCGCGCCGACCACCACGCAGCCCGTCCCCGGCAGGAGCACCAACCCGATCAAGATCGCCCAAGCGTTCCGCATCGCGTCATCGTAGCGAAGCCCACGGCCTGCGACCGCAGATCGCGTCATCTCAAACTTCCCTCTCTTCCAACACCCCGCGCACCTTCGGCCACAGCCGCACCGCCTCCACCATCATCCAGGCCTGCAACGCCAGCGTCGCCGCCGCGATCCCGATCAGCACCCAGTTCGGCCGATCCGCATTCCACCACCCCGGCAGCTGGGCCAGCAGCGCCCACGCCGGCATCACCAGCATGAACGCCATCGGCACGATCAGGAACCACACCGGCTTGCCGCGCCGCCACAGCCAGAACCCGATCACCAGGAACGCCAGCCCGCCGAGCAGCTGGTTCGTCGCCCCGAACATCGGCCAGAGGATGAGGCCGCCCTTGCCCGCGTAGTGCGTGAGCCACAGCCAACCCGCCTCCAGCCCGCCCTCCATGACGTGGTTGCCCAGGTGCGACGGTCGGCCGCCCTCGCCCAGCGTCGTGATCGTCGCGCCCGGCGTCAGGCAGTGCCACAGCGTGCAGCCGCCCGGCAGGTCCGTCGAGCCCGGCACCGGCACGCAGGCCATGAACCCCGCCACGACCACCGCGAAGATCGCCGCGCCGTGCGGGTTGCTCAGCCACCGCAGCGGGTTCCACGCCGACATCGCGCGTAAACCACGGTTGCCGCGGGCGGGTTCCCCGCACTCCGGGCACGCGCCGCTTTCGTTCCCCCGGAGGTCGTATCCGCACGCCGCGCACATGCCCGGCTTCTCGCGTTTCACAAAACACGCCGCCAACTCCTGGACCACGTATCGCTGCAGCCGGCACGCCGTGTCCAGGGTCGTCCCCGCGAACGACGCCACCAGGACGCCCATCAACGCGACCGCCACACCGCCCGGCAGGCCGAACGCTTTGAGGAAGTTCGCCGCCCCGTCCACGAACGCCCCGACCTTCGCCGCCAACCCGTCCGCGGCCGCCCACGACCCGTACCGCACGTCCCACGCCGCGCGGCCCGCCCACACCGTGGTCAGTTCCGTGCCGTCCTCGCTGAGCGCGTCCCACACCCCGCCCAACGCCCGCGACGGCGCCGCGGTTGCGCGGGTCTCTCCCGCGACCAGCCCTTGCCCCGCCACGCTTTCGAGCAGTTCGCCGTCCGCGCTGATCGCCATCCCCGGCGCGACCACGGTCAGCGTTTGTGTCTGCGACACGCCCAGCCCCAGCCCCGCAACGCAGGCCAGGATCACCACCACCGCCAAGAATCCTTCGGTGAGCATCGCACCGAACCCCACGAACTTCGCGTCGGTTTCGGTTTGGAGCTGCTTGCTGCTCGTCCCGCTGCTGACCAGGCAGTGGAACCCGCTGATCGCCCCGCACGCCACCGTGATGAACAGCAGCGGCAGCCAGCTCATCGGTGCCCCGGGCACGTCTGTCCGGAACGCCGGCGCGACGATCTCCAACGGTTGGCTCGGCACGCCCGCCGCCGGCGACGCCCCGCCCGCCACCGCCGCGACCACCAGGCCCAACACCACCAAGCCCAGGGCCGTCAACAGCTGCAGCGCGTTGATGAAGTCGCGCGGCTGCAGCAGCACCCACACCGGCAGCACCGACGCCACGTACCCGTAGCCCAACAGCACGAACACCCACACGATCGTCGGCCACCCCGCAAACCACGCGTTCACGTCGTGCAGCACGCCGACGTCGCCGAACACCACCGTGGCGTACATCACCGCCAACGCCAGCGCCGACGGGATTTTCAAGTCCGCGCCCTTGCGATGCAGCCACAGCCCGATCGCCACCGCCAGCGGGATCTGCAGCAGCACCGGCGTGATCGCGGCCGGGTACAGCTTCAGGACGTTCGCGATCACCAATCCGAAGATCGCCAGCACGATCGTCAACGCCATGAACAGCACGAGCAGGAACAGCACCCGCACCCGCCGGTTGAGCACCCGCCCCGCGACGTCGCCGACCGTCTGCCCGCGGTTGCGCAGGCTCACGACCAGCGACCCGAAGTCGTGCACCGCGCCGATGAAGATCGACCCGAAGACCACCCACAGCAGCGCCGGCACCCAGCCCCAGATCACCGCGATCGCCGGCCCGACGATCGGCCCCGTGCCCGCGATGCTCGTGAAGTGGTGCCCGAACACGATCGACGCCTTGGTCGGCACGAAGTCCCGGCCGTCGCGCAGCGCTTCGCTCGGGCACACCGCCTTGGCGGACAGCTCGAAGACGCGCGAGCCCAGCCATCGGCCGTACGTGTGGTACGCCACGACGAAGCCCGCCCCGGCCAAGATCGCGATGAGCAGGACAGACATGGAAATCGATCGAGCGGGACAGCGCCGCGAATCAACGCCAACGAGCACGAATCATAAGTGACGGCCGCCGCTCCCTCCGTGGCGTTCGCCCGCGTTTCTTAGGGCTTCGCCTCTCCCGGCAAACCCAACGTGTCGTGCAGCTCGGCCCGCATCGCCTCCACCTTCCCCCGCAGCAACTCGCGCGCGTCTTCGCTGCTCATTTCCAGCAAGGCCTCCGCCGGGACCGGCTCGCCGTATCGGCACGCGATCTTCCCGAACGGTCTCGGCCTGCGCCGCGAGTTGGGCCAAATCGCGTACGCGCCTTCGAGCGCCACCGGGACGACGGTCGGCCTGGCCCGCTTGACCAGCAGCATCATGCCCGCCTCGAACGAGCCGACCGCGCCGTCGTGCGTCCGCGAACCCTCGGGGAAGAGCATCATGGCGTGCCCCTTCTTGAGCGTCTCGATGCTGGCCTTCATCGCTTTGAGGTCGCCGGGGTTCTCCTGGTCCACGGGGATCGGGTCGAACGGCAGCGTCAAGGCCCGGTAGAACGCCGAGTTCCAAAGCGTCTTGCGGGCCAGCGGCACGCACTGGCGGTGTGGCACGCCCAGGTTCACCACGATCGGGTCCAGAAAGCTCTGGTGGTTGGAGATCAGCAGCACGGGCCCGGTCCGCGGCACGTGCTCGACGCCAGAGCAGCGGAACCGGTAACAAAGCTTGAACCAAACCCACGTGATCGCGTGATAGAGCTGCCACCAGAGCAGCTTGTAGATCGGCGTGTGCGGTCGGCGGTCGGTGTAGGGCATGAGCGGCAGAAACCAATCAACGTACGGAACACAGCTTCTAGTTTCGAGCTTCGAGCTCCTTGCTTCTTTCGTTCACCCTTCGCTCTAGCGTGTCCAGCACCTGCTCTAACGTCAGCTCGCTCGTGTCCAGGCGGATCGCGTCGTCGGGACAGATCAGCGGGGCGGTCTCGCGGGTCGAGTCCTTGCGGTCGCGCTCTAGGATCTGTTCGCGGATCTCGGCGACGTTGACGCTGCGGCCCGCGGCCCGGAGCTGGTCGGCGCGGCGCTGGGCGCGGACGGCCGCGTTGGCGTCGAGATAGAACTTCGCCTCGGCCTCGGGGAAGACCACCGAGCCCTGGTCCCGGCCTTCGGTCACCAGGCGCGGGTGCTCTCGGCCGATGCGCTGCTGCTCGCGGACGAGCACGTCGCGCACCCCGGCCAGCGCGGCGACGTCGGACACCCCGCCCGTCACGTCGGGGTCGCGCAGGCGGTCGGTGACGTCGACGCCGCGGACGCTCAGACGCGGCGGGTCGGTCTGCCAGTCGAAGCGCAGCGGGCAGTTGCGGGCGAGTTCGACGACGTAATAGGGCTCTTCCACCAAGTCGATCCCCCGCGACAGCGCCATGGCGGTCACGCCGCGGTACATCGCGCCGGTGTCAAGGAACTCCAGGCCCAGGCGTTGCGCGAGGCGGCGCGCGACCGACGACTTGCCGGAGCCGGCGGGGCCGTCGAGCGTGACGATCAGGCGATCCATAGACGCAGGAATGTACCCGCTCGGCCAAGCCGCTTAAGCGACCCGGCCCCGCCCTGCATAGACTCGCACCCATGGGCTTCGACCTGTTCATTACCAAGCTGTTCAGCGAGAACCCGAGCGACCGGTTTTTCTTCTTCTGCGTGGTCATCACGGTGGTCGTGAGCATCGTGCTGCACGAGCTCGCGCACGGGTGGATGGCCATCCGTCTGGGCGACGACACGCCGATCCGCATGGAGCGGATGACCGGCAACCCGCTGGTGCACATGGGCCCGTTCTCGTTGATCGCGCTGGCGATGGTGGGCATCGCGTGGGGGCAGATGCCCATCGACCCCTCGCGGCTCAAGGGCAAGTACGGCGGCAGCAAGGTCGCGCTCGCGGGCCCCGCGATGAACCTGATCCTCGCGGTCGTGACGCTGCTGGCCTACGCGCTGTGGCTGCGCTTCGGCGGCTTCGCGGACCCGGGCACCGTCGCGGGCAACGGCCAGGCCTTCCTCCGCATCGCGGGCATCACCAACCTGCTGCTGATGTGCTTCAACCTCTTGCCGATCCCGCCCCTCGACGGCAGCCACGTCGCCTCGGACTTCTTCGACGGCTACCGCCGATTCGTCGCCGACCCGGCCAACCGCGGTGCGGTCATGATCGCGTTTCTCTTCGCCTTCGCGATGAGTCAACCGCTCGCGATGGCCTGCTCCCGCGTCGCTTTCGAGGCGATCGCCTTTGTCGTGCGGGTCGGCACCTGATTCTTCGTTTTTCAAGCGGGTTGCACGGCCGGGGTTCGATCGCCGCGCGAAATCACGCGGCCCGCGAACGCAGCGCGTCGTACGCCTGCTGGATTTTGAGGAACTGTTCCCGCGCTTGGGGCGAGTCGGCCACGTCCGGGTGACAGGTACGGACCAGCCGGCGGTAGGCGTCGCGGACCTGCGTGGCGTCGGCGTCGGGCTCGAGTTCGAGCGCTTCGAAATACGGCTCGAGATCGAGGTCGACGTGGGCACCGACCGCCGACTCGTGGCTGGTCGATCCCGCCGGGTCGGCGGCCGCGGCTTCGGGCTTTTTGGGCTGTTTGTGCTCGGGGATGAAGCCGTACTCGGCGATGACGCCGAGCCGTTCGGCTTGCTCGTCGGTGATCCCGATGAATTTCAGGCCGATCTCGTGCGTTTTCCCCAAGCCGAGCCACGGGCTCTTGATCCAGCAGCAGCGGACGTTGAGCGTCTCGTTGCCGGCCGAGGTCTTGACGGAGATGCTCGCGGCGGCCCCGGGTTTGAGCGGCGGCTTGCCCGGGCAAGCGATCCGCATACCGCCGGCGGAGATGTCCAGCACCTCGCCCAGTTTGCAGCGGGCCTTGCCCTTGCCGCGGTGGCGTTTATGGCGGCGCGGAGCCGGATTGGCCTTGCCACCCTTGCCGGGTTTCATGGGTTTGCCCGTGGCCGGTCGGCCGGGCGCGGGTTGATCCCCTCGCTTGAACATACGAGGGATATCGGCGCAACCGACGCCCCGATCAAATCAACCCGGGGACGGGTCGAACCGCCGATAATCCAGGGGTTTCTGCGGGTCCTGCGGGGGGCGGTTTACTGGGGCGTGAAGCCTTCCCGCATGAACTGGTTGAAGCTCGCGGCGGAAAAGATCGGGTCCCAGGTGCCCAGCGGGCGGTTGCGGGCGGCCTCGATGAAGCCGGTGAACCCGCCGCTGACGTACGTGGCCATCGAGCGGCTCGGGTCGACGAAGCTGGGGTTATCGTCGCCGCCGGAGACGCGGTCCACGATGTTATTGCGCTTGACGACCTCGGCCCGGCCGCCGGCCCAGTTCTTGATGCCCCGGTTGTCGTTGTCCACCGGGTAGCGGACGACGATGTTGTCGTAGATCTCGACGAAGAAACGGCTCGGCGGATCGACGATGTCTTCACGCCATTCGACCTCGATGCCGCCGGCCCAGCCGGCCTGGCCGATCTTGTCGAGGAGCAGGTTGTTGCGGACGATCGCGTGCTCGCAGGGCATGACCTCCAGGCCGTCGCCGCGGAACATCTGCGGGTCTTCGGCGTCCATGTCGTCGGACCGCATCACGACGTTGCCCTCCATCAACGAAGGCTGCTGGGCGACGAACGCGGCCAGGGCGTTCTCGTAGAACAGGCAGTCCTGGATGATGCCGCCCGAACGCAGTTGCAGCCCGTTGTGCGAGCCGCGTGCGAAGATCGAGCGGAACACGTCGATGTTCTTGCAGTTCTTCTGGACGTAGACGTTGTGGTTGAACTTCGTGCGGTTCGCGCCGCGGACGTCGGGGTTCCAGCCGTTGTGGTCGAACGTGCACTCGTCGATGATCGCGGTGTCGATGTTGTCGAGGTAGACCCCGGACGAGTGGCCGTTTTTGTGGTGGCTCCAGGAGTCGACGATGATGCAGCGTCGGACCGTGAGGTTGCGGATCGAGGCCTCGTGCGGCCCTTGGAACACGAGGTTGTTTTTGCCGCCTTCGACCTTGAGGTCCTGCAGCGTGATGTTTTTGCCGGAGGCGTACCAGACGATGCCGCTCTCGTGGTCCGCGCGGGCGTTGGCGAGGATGTACAGGCCGTCGATCACGACGTTGGAGACGACCGCACCGGCCGGGGCGAACAGGAAGCCGTTGCCGTTGGTGTGCACGATCGGACGGTCGCCCTGCCCGTAGGTGGAGATCAGCAGCGGCTGCTCGGGGGAGGCGCCGCTTTTGACGAAGCCGCCGATGCCGCCGCCGAACGTGTCGCCGGCCTTGAGCAGGATGGTGTCGCCGTCTTCGTCGCCGACTCGCTTATACGCTTCACGGACGGTGCGGAGCGGGTCTTCGGGAGAGAGGCCGGTGTTGGCGTCCGAGCCGGTTTCGGCAACGTAGTAGGTCTGCGCTCCGGGCGCGGGGGCGTAATCGACGAAGCCCTCGCCGGCAACGGGCACGAAGTCGGCGATGAGCTTGAGCTGCTCTTCGACCTCTTCGGGGGTGGGCGGTTCATACCAGGTCTCGGCCAGGTCTTCGTCCAGCCCGGGCGGCAGGAACAAGTAGTCCTGAGCGATCTCGACTTTCCGCAGACCCGGAGCCGTGAGGGTCACCTGGAGCTCGACCCGCCCTTGATCGATGTTCTGAAGCTGCTCGGCGGGGATCGACCAGGCGTCTTCGCCGAGCGTGACGTCGAAGGAGTCGATCGTCCGTTGGAGGACGCGGTGATATGCGGTGACTGTCGCGGACGCGCCCCCGGGGAGCCGGCCGTCGACGATCAGATCGATGTCGCGATCCGAGCCGAGGAAATAGACCGACGGGCTGCCCTGGGGGAAGCGGATGCTCAGGGCGGCGATGCGGTTGGCCAACGGGTTATCGGCCTCGAGCTCGGGGTCGAGTTGCTGGCCCGGGAGGCCCCCTTCGTTGACGATGCGGACGTCGTTATCGGGGTGGAGCTCGACGGTGAAATCGGCCGTCGCGGGCTGGAGGCCGACGACCAGCAGCAGCGCGAACGCCGAGCCCAGCGCCGCGGCCGAGCGGAACCGGTCGGCGGAGCTTCGTAGGCAACCCGCGATAAAACGAAAGGCGGATCGAGGTGAGTTTGCGCTCATGGTGTGGGACTTGGTTGAGGGGGCGAGGTCGAACGAACGGGCGGGCTTGGGTCGAGGTCAATCCAACTCGGCCTCGGGCACCGCGCCCAAAGCCGGCGATCTCTCCCAACCACCGTGTACGTGCTCATCGCCGAGGCTTCCGTGCGATCGGGCCAACGGGCGTGGCCAAGCCGGCGTGGCGGCCGTTCCCGACCGCACGACAAGTATAACGCGGGGCGGACCTTGCAACAGCCCTCGCGGCGGCCCCCCCTTCAAGGCGGCTTCGACGAGCTTTCCACCCGGTTTCCACGGGTGCGGCCGCTCGATACCGCGATTCAGCGCCCCGACAAGCCCCAAGATCAAAATCGTTCTCGGACGTTTGACGGGCGCGGACTCAGAACCCACACTGCTTCCAGCCTGTTCACGTTCACATGGAGGTGGACCCCGATGAGCCACGAAACGACCGAAGGACCGGTCTCCCCCCACACCCCGTTTCGTCCGCCCACCGCTGCGCCGCCCTTGGCTAGCGGCCGGCCGGTCGTTGCGACGCGTTCAAACATCCCCCCGCCCTCGGCGATCTCGGTCGTGAAGGCGGCTCGAACCCCAGCGCAGAAGCCCGAGTCGCCCCCGCAGCCGGTGGTGGTCCAGACCCCACCGGCCGTTCCGAAGCCCGGCCGCCACAGCGCCACGCTGGACCGCGACCAAATCCTCGCCGCCACCGCCGAGTGCCTCGACGACGTCGGCCTGGACAAGACGACCATCCGCTCGATCGCCAAGCGGTTGAACTGCGCCGTCGGTTCGATCTACCGCTATTACACCGATAAGCACGAGTTGCTCGAGGCCGTTTGCGAGCAGCGTTTCGTCGCCGTGGTCGATGCCATTCAGGCCGGCCAGACGCCGGACCAGACCGCCCGGCTCTACCACGCCGCCGCGTCGGCCCGGCCCGAGCAGTACCGCTTGATGTTCTGGCTCGCGTCGGTCGGTCGATCCCCCGAGCAGCCCGCCCAACTCCCCGGCGTCATCGCGACCGTCGTCGCCGGTTGGGCCCGCCAACTCGACGACCCCAACGCCGCCCGCTGCCGGTGGGCGCTGTTGCACGGCCAGCTGATGCTCGACGCCGACCTCGACTGCGACCTGCTGCCCGACCTCCCGTCTCACGCGTCCGCCCCCGAGGATTGATCCGGAGCGGGCATGCCGACGCGCGCGATCCGCTGCCCCGCCAAGCTCAACCTCACCCTCGCGGTCGGCCCGCCCGATCGCTCCGCCGCTGGCCGAGGCCGGCACCCCGTCGTGTCTCTGATGGTCGCCTTGGACTTCGGCGACACGCTGCAAGTCAAACCGCTTCCGGTTCACGCCGATCGAGGCCGCCTCGGAAAATCGGCCGGCACCTGGTTTCGCGCCTGGGCCGACGACGCGCCGCATAAACCGCAAATCGATTGGCCGTTGGAAAGCGACCTGCTCGTCCGCGCCCACGCCGCCGTGCAAGCCGCCGGTGGTGCGGCGTTGCCCGTCGATGCCACGCTCTACAAGCGCGTCCCCCCCGGTACCGGCCTGGGCGGGGGCTCGGCCGACGCTGCGGCGATGCTGCATTTCCTCGAAACACATTTAGCCGAGCATGACGCGCAACCCGGGATCGACTTCGGAGCGATCGCCGCGGGGCTCGGGGCCGACGTGTCGTTCGCGTGGCACGCCCTGCGGCATCCCGGTCGACCCGCCGCGCTGGCCACCGGCTTCGGCGAAACCCTCGAGCCGCTCGCCCTGCCCACGTCGCTCCACGCCGCGCTGGTCTTCCCCGACTTCGGTTGCCCAACGGCCGCCGTCTACGCCGCGTTCGACGCGTACCACCCCGATGCGCCGCCGATCGATGTTGAACCGGCCCGCCGCGCGATCCGGCAGCTCCAAGCCGGGGCCACGCTGGCCGACGTGGAGTTGTTCAACGACCTCACCGCCGCCGCCCAAGGCGCCCAGCCCAAGCTCGCGCCGCTGTTCGAATCGCTCCGCGACGCGGGCCTGCGTCCGCAACTCACCGGCTCGGGCGCGGCTGTCTTTCTGCCCGCCCGAGACGCCGTCCACGCCGCCGAGCTTGCCGGTCAAGCGAAGCGGGTCGCCGGCCACCCCGCGCGGCCCGTCCGCACGATTGATCCGGAGCTTCGGAGTTGAAGCCAGGGTTTGCACCGCCTTGCGCCGCTTTGGATCAGCCGCTCAGATTGGGTTCTTGGCGCGCCGCGACTTTCGCCACGCTTTCCTGCGCGCACGACCGACCGAATGCCGATGATCTGTTTATGCCTGCCGCCGCCGACTCTCTCGACGTGCTCGTCCTCCGCGGCGGCCCCGACCGCGAGCGCGACGTGTCGCTCCATTCCGGCAACGCGGTCGCCGCCGCGCTCGAACGCGCGGGCCACCGGGTGACCACCGGCGATCTCACGCCCGACGACCCGAGCGTGCTCGATCGTTTCGTCGAGCACCTCCGGAAGTGGAAGCGGCCGGGCGTCGTGTTTCCGGCGCTGCACGGAAAGTGGGGCGAAGGCGGTGGCGCCCAACGGCTGCTCGAAGACCGCGGCGTGGCGTACGTCGGTTGTCGGCCTGTTTCCGCAGATCGCTGCATGGACAAGTGGCAGACCAAGCGCGTGCTCGACGACTTCGGCGTGCCGACGCCGCCGTACCAGCTCTACGACGACCACGCCGACGCCCCCACGCTCGACCCGCCGGTTGTCGTCAAGCCCAACGACGACGGCAGCAGCATCGACCTGGCGATCTGCCCGGACCGCGAGACCTTCGACGCCCGCTTCCACGACATCGCGATGCGTAACGAGCAGGTGCTGATCGAGCGCTTCATCGAAGGCAAAGAGCTGACCGTCGGTTGGGTAGAAGGCCTGGGCGATCCCTCTTCCGGGGGCATCCTGCCGCCGATCTGGATCCAACCCGCGACGGCGTTCTACGACTACGAGGCGAAGTACACCCGCGACGACACGGCGTACGTCTTCGATCTGCGGGAGCCGTCGGAAGTCGTCGCGCGTTTATTGGAGGTCGCTCGGCAAAGCGTGAAGGCCCTGGGCGTTCGTCACCTGTGCCGCGTGGACGTGATGCTCGATGCCGAGGGCACGCCGTGGGTGTTGGAGGTCAACACCATGCCCGGCTTCACCGATCACTCGTTGTTGCCCAAAGCCGCCGCCCACGCGGGGACGGACATGGCGAGCTTGTGCGACCACCTCGTCCGCGCGGCGCTCCATGATGCGCGGTAGCCGCAACCCAACGGGTTGCGCGCTGCTCCCGAATTCGCCGCTCCCGCGCAACCCGTTGGATTGCGGCTGCCGCCCTGAGCGGTTTATCGCGTCGGCTCACCCCGAACGATGTAGAACGTCTCGGTTTGATCGGGGAACCCGCCCGCGAGATTCAGGGCGTGCAGCAAGCGGACTCCCCCGCGGTCCGGCGGCAGCTCGATCGAATCGATGGTCGTTTGTCCGTTGCCGTCACGCCGGATCACCTCGAACGTTGCGCCGTCTCCGACAGGCTCGACCGGCGTCACATGATCCTCGCTGCGTGGGTCGTACGTCTCGGCGCCGTCGAACGGATCCCAAGACGGACGCGTGGGATAAGGGAGGATCCGTTGAGCGGCGGGCGGGGTTGCGGCCGGTTCGACCGGCACGGCATCGATGGCGCCCTCGAGACGGCTGAAGGTCAACAGGTCTTCGGCCGCGAGGTAGAGGTCCGGGGCGGTGCCGTCGAAAAGGTGCCGGACGCGTTGGCGGTAGACCAGGCCGTCGTGGTCGGGGGGCGTCCCCAATCGGCGGACGACTTCGACAACAACGCCGTTCGCTGCGATTTCGGTTGAGTCTGCGGGCCGACCGCCGGCAGAGGTGTACGCCTGCTTGACCGTGAGCCGCCCAGCGCCGGAGATGGAATAGGTGCCGGGCCGACGGACTTCCCCCGCCAGGTAGATGAAGCCCGACGGCGGCGCGGCGATGTGGATGGCGTCGCCCGGCAGGACGACGATGTCGGAATCTCGATCGCCGCTGAGCAGCGCTTGAGCGTCGATGTCGATGATGCGTGGGCCGAGGTCTCGGCGCGCCGTGGTCTCGAACGCCGGCCCGCCGCACGCCGCAACCAGCATGAGGGCCCCGCCGAACAAGGCGGCCGCGGCCAACCCCGTGGACGCCCGCCGTCCGTTTCGGTGTCGCTGGTTTGCTTCGAAGCCGTCGACCAGCCGCAAGACCCGCGCGGTCAACGACCGAGCGCCCCGGCCCGTCGCCGCGGGGGCCCACGGCGCGCGTAGCAGGCTTGGCCAAGCCGAGCCGTCGTGGCGATCGCGCTCGCACGCGGTTTCGGCGGTAGCGACCAAGGCGCGGGCGTAACCGGCGGCGTCGCCCGTGATCCCGACCGCCGCGTCGTCGCAGGCGCGTTCGCGTTCGTCGCGGATGTTCGCGCTCAGCCACCACGCGGCGGGGTGGAAAAACAGCAGCGTCTCGGCGACGCATTGCAACGCGTTCCACCACGGGTCGCGGCGACGCAAGTGAGCCAACTCGTGGAGGACGATCGCTTCGAGCTGCGGCGGCGTGAGGTCGCGGACCACGGCCACGGGCAGCAGCACGACCGGGCGCAGCCAGCCGGCGGCGCAAGCGGTGGCGGCGCGGGTGGAGACGAGGATCGGGGTGAGCTGCCGGAGGCCGAGTCGGGCGTGAAGCCGTTCGAGGTGCTCCGCGGAGAAGGCGGCACAGGGGGTGACGCCGCGGCGTTTGAGCTGCCGGGTGCCCAGCCATCCCAGCGTGAGGCGGAGTGAGCCGAAGGCGACGCCCAACGACCACGCCAGCACGACCCAGGACGTCCAAGTTCGGCCGGCGGGGACGGTGGCCGGGGCGGTCACGGTCGGGGAAACCGATTCGTTGAGCGTCGTGGCGGCGGGGGGGGTGGTCAGCGAGGGAGCGATGGTCGTCGTAACGCTGTTCGCGGTTTCCTGGGTTTCTAGGCCGAGCGTGACGCCGAACGCAATCAGCGGGGCGGCAACCATGGCGAACAGGATCAGCAGGCCGAAATCGTGGCGTCGCCGCGCGGGGGCGTCGGCGAGCCTGGCGAACCCGAAGGCGGCGAGTGCGGCCAGGGCGGTGAGCATCCACAAGCTGTGCAGCAGCACGAGGCCGGCGGCGTCGATCCAGGTTGAAGGGGCGGCGGTCATGAGGGGGCTCCCGGGGGATTGGGGTCGGGTGGGGCTTGATCGTCGAGCCGGTCCAGCGCGGCGCGGAGTTCGGCGAGTTCTTCACGGGTCGGGCGTTTGGCGGCGAGGGCCTCGAGGACCAGCGCTCGGGTCGAGCCGGCAAAGGCGCGAGCGGCGAGGTCGCGGACCAGGTGGCGGCGGGTGCTCCGGGCGGGGCGGGCGGGGCGGTAGACGTGGGTCTTGGCGGACTCGTCGCGGGTGACCAGGCCCTTTTCGTGCATGATCTGGAGGGTTTTGAGGACGGTGGTGTAGCCGACGTGGCCGTCGGGCGCGACGGCGGCGTGGAGCTCGCGGACGGTGGCTTTGCGGCGTTGCCAGAGCGCGGCGAGCAGGTCCAGCTCGGCGTCGGTGGGGCGGGCGGCGTCGGTCATGAGCGGAATATCTACGAAAGGTTTCGTGATGTCAACGAAAATTTTCGTAGATATTCCGGGCCGCGCCGGCCGATGCCGCGGGGCGAGCGGCGCGGACGCCTCCCGGGATTTTGCGGTCTTGCGGGCGGAAAAAAATCCGGTGTCTCCGAGCATCGGGTCGACTTACGATGCGTACAGTTGGGCGACGCGTTGCTGTCGGAGTCCGCGCCTACTTCCAACCCAGTCCGCTCGACCGAGCACTCTCGCACGGGAATTGAAATTGAATCCGATCGCTGCGTACACGCGTTGGCTCCACACGCAATGGCCCGCCGGCAAGCCCGAAAAACTGCCGGTGGTGAATCCGGATGGGACAACAAACGTTTCGGGGCTCTACGTCGTGGGCGACCTGTCGGGCATCCCGCTGCTCAAGCTGTCGGTCAACGGCGGCGTGCGGGTGGTGCGTGAGATCGCCGAGCAACTCGAGGGGGAAGGCGGCGCGGCCGACGAGGTCCTGGACGTCGCGATCGTCGGCGGGGGCACGGCGGGGTTCGCCGCGGCGAAGGAAGCCGAGAAGCTGGGGCTCAAGTACCTGGTGTTTGAGGCGTCCGAGCCGTTCTCAACCATCGTGAATTTCCCGAAGGGCAAACCGATCTACAAGTACCCGACGGACCTGGCGCTCGAGGGTGAGATCGAGTTCCACGACAAGTCGGATGTCAAGGAAGGCCTGATCGAAGACCTGCGCGAGCAGACCGTGGACCTGGGCCTGAAGTACGTCGTGGGCAAGGTCGATCGCATCGATCGCAAGGGCGGGTTGTTCGAGCTGGTCTTGCCGGGCAAGAGCGAGACGCCGGAGGCCGTGAACCTCAACGGCACGTCGTTCGCGAGCGGGGCGGAGCGGGTGAAGGCCCGGCGGGTGATCGTCGGGATCGGGCGCAGCGGCAACTACCGCAAGCTCGGCGTGCCCGGCGAGGACAAGGCCCACAAGGTCTACAACCGCCTGCACGACCCCAAGGACTTCTGCGGCCAGGACGTGCTGATCGTCGGCGGCGGCGACTCGGCGCTCGAGTCGGCGATCGCGCTGGCCAAGTGCGGCGGCAACGTCACGCTCTCGTACCGTCAACCGGAGTTCAACCGCGCCAAGCCCGAGAACGTCGAGATGGTCCTGGCCTTGGCCAAAGACCCCACCGCCGAGGCGACCATCGAGTCGGCCACCGACCCGCGGACCTCGGCGAGCATGCCCGACGACATCCCCGACGATGCGCCGAAGGGCACGCTCACGCTGGCGATGTCCAGCAACGTCGCCGAGATCCGCGAAGAAGACGTCGAGCTGAAGTTCAAAGACGGCACCACCCAGACCGTCAAGAACGACTCGGTGTTCGCGATGATCGGCCGAGAAGCCCCGCTGGACTTCTTCCGCAAGTCGGGCGTGCACGTGCTGGGCGACCGCAACGGCAAGTGGTGGGTCACGTTGATCGCGGTGCTGGCGTTGTTCACGTTCTTCTACCAGTGGAAGAAGCCGGGCACCTGGCTGCCGATCTACGAGTTCTTCAGCAAGCGCGACCTGTTCCCGCACTTCCTGCCGGAGTGGATGGAAGGCTGGGGCGCGGTCTTCACCAGCCCGGCGAGCCCGCTCAACACCCTGCGGCTCGCGTCGGGCAGCCCGGGGTTCTGGTTCTCGTTGCTGTACTGCACGCTGATCGTGGTGTTCGGCTTCCGGCGGATCAAGCGGCGGAACACGCCGTACGTGAAGGTGCAGACGTGGTCGCTGATGCTGTTTCAGTGCGTCCCGCTGTTCTTGCTGCCGTACCTGTTCTTGCCGTGGCTGGGGTTTCTGGGCGCGTTCGATTCGGGATTCCTGAAGACGGCGGCCGACGCGCTGTTCCCGCCGGTGGACTACGACCCGACGGGCCGGGAGTACTGGCGGGCGTTCGGCTTGATCCTCGCGTGGCCGCTGTTCATCTGGAACGTGTTCACCAGCCAGCCGATGTGGACGTGGCTGGTGATCTCGCTGGTGCAGACGTTCGTGATCATCCCTGGCCTGATCTACTACTACGGCAAGGGCGTCTACTGCGGCTGGGTCTGCTCGTGCGGCGCAATGGCCGAGACGTTGGGCGACACGCAGCGGCACAAGATGCCGCACGGCCCGGTGTGGAACCGCGTGAACATGATCGGGCAGGTCTTCCTCGGCTTGGCGTTCCTGATCCTGGGCTTCCGAGCGCTGGGCTGGATGGGCGTGGAGTGGGCGGACGGCGCGTACACGGGCTTGCTGAGCACGAACGGCGGGGGCGGGTGGCTGCCGGGGCTGAACTACGCGTGGTTCGTCGACCTGCTGTTCGCGGGGATCATCGGGTTCGGTTTGTACTTCCACTTCTCGGGCCGGACGTGGTGCCGGTTCGCGTGTCCGCTGGCGGCGCTGATGCACATCTACGCCCGGTTCAGCAAGTTCCGGATTTTCAGCGACAAGAAGAAGTGCATCTCTTGCAACGTCTGCACGTCGGTGTGTCACCAGGGCATCGACATCATGAGCTTCGCGAACAAGGGCAAGCCGATGCAGGACCCCGAGTGCGTGCGTTGCTCGGCGTGCGTGCAGATGTGCCCTACGGGCGTGCTGAGCTTCGGGCAGATCGACAAGAAGACCGGCGAGGTCGCCAAGATCGATCCGGCCTGGCTGGCGGCGTCGCCGGTGAACATCGCCGAGGGTGAGGTGACGGTGAACGGGAAGGTGGTGCGGAAGGGCTGATCCCGAGCCTCAAAGCCCAAAGCCGCAAGGGCGATCGGGCCGAGGATGACGACGGTGAAGTTGTTCCCACAAGCGTGGCGCGACGGGCGTAACGCGACGAATCCTGCTTTTTTCTAGATCAAGGGACGGATATGCGAAACGGAACCTGGACGTGGCCGACGGCCGGTTTGGCCTTGGCGTTGATGGTGGCGGCCCCGGCGGGGCTGACGGGCTGCAAGTCGGACGGCAACGGCGCGGAGGCGTTCACGACCTCGGCGGTGGCTTGTGAGACGTGCGTCGCAAAGGACGAAGTGGTCAAGCCGATCGAAGCGGCCCACGGCAAGGCCGCTTACGACGCGCTAGGCGCCGAAGGCAAGGTCGTCCGGGCGGACTTCGACGTGGATTTCGGCGGCGGAGACCTGCTGGCGGGCACGATGTGGTTCGACACCGGCGTCGGCAAGACGCGGATGGAACTCGACAACGGCACGGTCGTCGTGTTCGACGGGGAGGCCTGCTGGACCTCGGCCGACGCGCCGGAGATCCCGTACGGGTACCGGTTCCACGCGTTGACCTGGCCGTACTTCGCGGCGGCGCCGTTCAAGCTGAGCGACCCGGGCGTGAGCCACGAATTCCTCGAAGAGGTCCCGCTGACGGCCAAGGCGAGCAGCGTGGCCAGCAAGATGACCTTCGAAGCCGGGCTGGGCGACGCGCCGGACGATTGGTACGTGGTGTTCCCCAACCCGATGGACGACTCGCTCGCGGCCCTGGCGTACATCGTGACGTACGACAAATCGGCAGAAGTAGCGGAGAAGCGGCCGAGCATCGTGTTCTACACCGAGCCGGTGACGGTGGAAGGCGTGACGTTCGCGCGGGAGTTGATCTTCCATTTCTGGAACCGGAAGAAAGGCGTGGTGGGCGAGCCGAAGGGGTTCATGAGCGTGTCGGATGTCGCGTTCGTGGACGCGCCGGCCGGGGCGTTCGACCAGCCCGAAGGCGGCGTGGAAGCGGCGTTGCTCGACCTGACGGAAGCGGCCGCAGCGGAAGCTGAAGAGACGGCTGAAGCCGAGGCCTCGGAAGCCGAAGACGCCGCGGTCGACGCTGAGTCGCCGGTAGAAGCCGCGGCGGAAGAGGCG
Source organism: Planctomycetota bacterium (assembly GCA_039180415.1). GTDB lineage: Bacteria > Planctomycetota > Phycisphaerae > Phycisphaerales > Phycisphaeraceae > CAZIXN01. Next base: position 27,940 of record JBCDDH010000028.1, read on the forward strand.
GCCGAATCGGTGCAAGAAGCCGCGAGCGAGTCGTCTCTCACCGAAGGCATGGAGTCGGCCGCGGACGCCGTGGAAGACGCGGCGGAAGAAGTGGTCGAGGCGACGGGCGACACGATGGATGCCGCGGCGGAGACGGCGGAAGACGTGGTGGACGATGCCGTCGAGGCGGTGACGCCGGCGGAGTGAGCCGAGCGAAAATCTGAAACCAGGCGAAGCCCGCGGTCGTTGACCGCGGGCTTCGTTTTTGCTTCACGGGTCGGGGGTTTCGTCGGGCGCGGTCATGCCGTCGAGGACGCGCTTGGCGATGACCGTGACGATCACGACGACCACCAGCGTGACCGCGAAGCCGGCGATCAGCGTCCCATTCGAGCTCAGGTCGTCGAGATTGAATTCGCTAAGCCCGGCCCCGAGGACGACGGCGACGACGGTGCGCGGGGTCATGCCCAGCAGGGTGCCGAGGATGAACGCTAAGAAGGGGACTTTGAGCCCGGCGAAGGCGAGGTTGGACAGGGCGAACGGCGAATTGGGCGGCACGCGGAGCAGCGTGACCATGCCCAGCACCCGCCAGAAGCTGCCTTCGAGCAAGGTGTGGCGCAACAGGGACAGCCTGGGGTAGGTGTCGACGGCTTCGATCAGCCGGTCGCCGGACGCGCGGCGGGCGATGGCGTAGGCCAGGGCCGAAGCCCCGGTGAAGCCCAACAGCGCGGCGGGGGCGCCGAGCGGGACGCCGAAGGCGAAGCCGGCGAGGATGGCCTGGGCGTAAGTGGGCAGCAGCGCGAGGCCGGCGAAGAAGACGAAACCGACGACGTAAAGGGTCAGGCCCGTCGGCGGGTGCTCGCGGAGCCACTCGGCGACCCAGGGCATGGTGCCCAGCAGCGCGAAGCCGCCCAGCGGCGGGAGCGCAACGGCGATGGCGCCAAGCACGCCGACGGGCGCGAGGCGTTGCCAATCGGTAGCGTCCGCGGCGGCCTGGGCGAGGGCGGGGTCGGCGGGTCGTTCGGCGGGCGGGACATCGGGCACGCGGGCAGGGTAGGGGAGCGATCGAGTCGGCGAGCGGGGCGCGTCTGCAGGCGTGGGGTCCGAGAAGTGGAACGGGCGATGTTGGGGGCGGCGGCGGGGGTTTGGGCGATACATCGAGACAGGCCGTGTGCGGCGGGGCGTTTCGCGACGCGGCACGGCGAACGGTTTCTCCTTTCGCGTCGTGGACGCAGCGAGGGTGTCATGTCCGGTTCATCGAAGTTGTCGTTTTCGGATGAGATCGATCGGTCACCCGCGGCCCGACGCGGTTGGCGGCCGTCGTTCGGGGACGCCGCGATGCTCGGGGCGCTCGCGGTGTACGGCATGACGCTCGCGCCCGAAGCGGCGGGGCTGACCGTGCTGAAGCTGGACGGCACGACGTCGGGTTCCATGGTGCACGCGCTGGACGCGAACGTCCGCGTGTCGGCCGAGAGCAACTACGACGACTCGTGGGACGCGGTGCTCGCGTACGACTTCAACGGCCACCCCGAGCTTTCCTACGGCGGTCAGCAGTTCGACGGCTCGTGGGACGGCGGAAACATCGCCGACTTCAACGGCCTGGGCGACGGCCTGGTGATCGCCGGCCGGGTGCCCGCGAAGATCCTCGAGGCCCGCAAGAACCCGGGCACGATGTACTTCCACTTCGACGAGCCGGCGACACGGTTCGGGCTGGTGGTCGTGGACATCGACGGCGACGAGCTGGACCCGTCCAGCGGGTACTTCCTGAGGTTTTCGTACCAGGGCGAGGTCGTGGACACGCTCGACTACGCCGACTTCACGACGCCGGGTTCGGGTTTCTACGACGCGTCGATCGCGTTCGGCGACAACACCGCCAACCGCTTCCGGGCGATCTCGGCCGACGCGCTGGGCGACGGTTCGTTCGCGCGGTTCGACGAAGTCGCGTTCACGCCGGGCGGCTCGCAGGTGGTCGCCGAGGTGAGCTACGCGGTGCCGACGCCCACCGCGTTGGCGGCGGGTCTTTCGCTGCTGGGGCTGAGCGCCATGCGACGCAAGCGTGACGCGTGACACGCCGCCGCGGAAACGTGGAGGTTTTTGAACGGGTCCGCGGGCGTGGTCCGTGGGCTTCTCGCGTGGGGCGGCGTACATTGGTCGGCCATGCGTGAAGGCGACGCTTCTATCCCGGTGCCCGAAAGCTCCGACGACCTGCGGGTCGTGGGGCCGCTTCGGCGCGTGCGGGTGGCGGCGTTCGAGGAGCCGTTGGCGTTGGAACTGGGCGGCGAATTGCCGGGGGTGGAGGTGGCGTACGAAACGTGGGGCGAGCTGGACGCGGAGGCGGGCAACGCGGTGCTGGTGTGCCACGCGATTTCGGGCGATTCGCACGCCGCGCGCCACGACGAGCAGGACGATCCGGGCTGGTGGGACGAGCTGATCGGGCCGGGCAAGGCGATCGACACGACCAAATTTTTCGTGGTCTGCTCGAACGTGCTGGGCGGGTGTCGGGGGACAACGGGGCCCGGCTCGATCGACCCGGATACGGGCCGGCCGTACGGCGCGGACTTCCCGGACATCACGGTGGGCGACATGGTCGCGGTGCAGCGTCGGCTGATGGAGCGGCTGGGCGTGAGCCGGTGGCGGGCGGTCGTGGGCGGCTCGCTGGGCGGGCACCAGGCGATGGTCTGGGCCACACTTCACCCGGCCCGCGTGGGCACGTGCGTGGCAGTGGCGGCGTCGCCGCGGCTGACGAGCCAAGCGCTGGCGTTCGACGTGGTTGCGCGCAACGCGATCCAATCCGACCCGCACTTCGCCGGCGGCCGGTACTACGGCCGGCCGGATCAGCCGGACGTCGGCCTGGCGATCGCGCGGATGCTCGGGCACATCACGTACCTCTCGACCGAGGCGATGGACGCGAAGTTCGACGTCGACCGGCACCGGCCACGCGACATCGACACGGCCTTCGAGAAGACGTTCAGCGTCGGGTCGTATCTCGCGCACCAGGGCCAGAAGTTCACGCAGCGGTTCGACGCGAACTCGTACGTGGCGATCTCGCTGGCGTTGGATCGCTTCGACCTGGGCGCGACGCCGGAAGATGTACGCCGCACGTTCGAGCCGAGCACGTGCGACTGGTTGGTGGTCAGCTTCTCGTCGGACTGGCTGTTCACTCCGGCGCAGAGCCGGCAGATCGTGGACGCGCTGACGCACCTGGGCCGGCCGGTGACGTACGCGGAGGTCACGACCGAAGCGGGCCACGACGGCTTCCTGCTGCCCGGGGAGATCGCGCAGTACGGACCGCTGGTGTCGGCGAAGCTGGGAGACACGGACGACGCGGCCCCCGCGCTGAGCGAGCACGACAAGAACCTGCTTGAGTTCATCGGGGCGGGTGCGTCGGTGCTGGACCTGGGCTGCGGTTCGGGCCGGCTGCTGGCGGAGCTGCGTCGGCGGGGGCACGGGCCGTTGGTGGGCGTGGAGGTCGCGCAGCCGAAACTGATCGAAGCGGTGCGGCGGGGGCTGGACGTGATCGACCTGGACCTGAACGTGGGCCTGCCGGCGTTCTCGGATCGCCAGTTCGACGTGGCGGTGCTGAGCGCGACGCTGCAGATCATCGAGAACGTCGGCGGGGTGATCGACGAGATGACGCGGGTGGCGGATCGGGCGGTGGTCAGCTTCACGAACTTCGCGTTCCGGGAGTTTCGGCGGGTGTTCGCGGAGGAGGGGCGGAGCCCCAAGGCCCAGGCCGGCGGCGGGGCGTACGGCCACGCGTGGCACGACACGCCCAACCGGCGGTTCCCGTCGATCTTGGATTTCCGCGAGTTTTGCGAGCAGCGCGGGTTGGTGATTCGTCGAGCGGCGTATTACGACACGACCGCCGGCGTGACGTTGGGCGAGGCGGACGACCCGAACCTCCACGCGGATTTGGCGATCTTCGAGATCGCTTGCGACGCATAAACCTGGAGACGGGCCGTCGCGCGTTAGCGACGGCGTACGGCGAGCAGGCTGAGGGTCAGCGCGAGGGTGGACGCGACGGCGGGCTCGGGGACGGCGGTGTGCGACAGATCGGGCGCGGCGTCGGCGCCCCAGTTGTTCAGCACGCGGTTGAGTTCGTCCTGATCGATCACGCCGACGGGCAGGTCTTGGATCCAGGTGACCGGCACGCCTTCGGTAAGCGTGTTGACGCCCCAGTTGAGGAGCACGAGGTTGAGGTCGCCCTGCTCGACCAAGCCCGAACCGTCGTAATCGCCCACGAGCACGTCGACCTGCGTGACCCAACGGAAGAGGTTCAGGGCGTACCGCTCGTTGTCGAAGCGATTGAGGTTGGTGCCGGCGCCGTTGAGGTTGAAGAAGGTGTTGCGGTCGAAATGGCCGACGAGGCGTCCGCGTTCGGCGGTGACGGCAACGCTAGCGGCGTCGTCGGGGCCGGCGTCCCGGCTGGGTCCTTGGTTGCGTCCGCCGAAGGGCGGCTCGTTGAGGCGGGTCTGGCCCTTGGCGTTGGCGAGGATGGTGGCGTTGACGCCAGGGATATCACGGTCGACGACGCGGATAGGTGTGACGCCTTCGCCGTCGAACCGGTCGACGCCGTCCAGGATCGGGTGGCCGGGCACGAGGAAGTCGCCCTCGTCACGCAGCAGGGAGTAGGTGCCGCGGTCCTGGTGCATGACCAGCCCGAAGCGGTCGAGGAACGGCTGGTCGGAATCGGAAGCGTCGGCCCAGTCGGAGCCGAAGTTGGCATCGCTGATGAACACCGCGCCGCCGCCGTGGCGGACGTACCTCTCGAGCGCGTCGACGGAGGCCTCGGTGTACCGCCCGTTGTTCGAGCCAAACACGATCGTGTCGTAGGCGCGGAGATCGATCGTGGTCAGGTCGAGCGCGACGCCTTCGGTCGGGCCGGTGGGCGGCGCGTCCGGCGCGAGGGTTTCGGTGAGCTGGGTGACGGCGAAGCCGTCGGCCGCGAGCGTGTCGGCGAGTTCTTTCCAGCCGTGGTTGCCGTCGAAGGTCTGGGCGTTGGCGATGTCGGAGAGTTGCTCGGTGCGGCTGGCGTCGTTGGGGCCGGCTTCGAGGAAGCCGCCGCTCCGCTCGGCGCCGCGGATGAACAAGATCGAGGGCTCCGCGAGCGTGGCCGCTGGGGCGGCCGCCCAAGCCAAGAAGGCCGCGGCAGCCGCGAGCCGGGTGCGGTTGCGCTTCAAAGCCGATTGCGGCGAGAGCGTCATCGTTGATTCTCCGGCGGGTGATTGCTTTCGCGTCACGCGTCGTGTGGCGTGTATCACAAAGATTGTATCTCCGATCGATCGGATCCCACCAAAGCCGCGGCGCGTCGCGGGAGGGGGGAGTCGAACAGCGCCGCGGTGCTGGCCTCGACCGCGGCGAGCGCTTCGCCGGCTTCGGAACGCAGCGCGGCGTCATGGCCGAGCGACGCGCCGACGATCAAGCCCAGCGTCGCGGCGAGGGTGTCGGTGTCGCCGGGGCCCAGCGCGGCGAGCTTGAGCGCCAGCCACGGGTCGTCGCCGGCGTAGCCGACGTAGGCGGAGATCTGGGCGAGCTGCAGCGCGGGGTCGAAGGGTTTGAGGTCGTGGTTGGGGGCAAGCGTGGTGTGGTCGTAAATCTCGCGTTGGACACGTTGGAGGAATACTTCGATCGACCGGCCGCTCGCGTGTGCGCCGATTTGACCGGGCTGGAGGAACACGTCGTGCAAGAGCGACGCGTCGAGCCGACCGGCCTGCGTGAGTTCGGCGAGCACGCGATCCCAGAGGCGCGGGAGCGGTTCGGCTTGAGATTCGTCCCGCGCGGCCTGGGCGATGAGCGCGGCGACGACGCCGGTGATCGTCGGGCCGGGACCTTGGTCGAGCCGGCAGAAGTTGGAGAACCGGTCGAAGACGTCGGGCAACGGTCGGTCGGCAAAGAGCAGTGCGAGCTCGGCGAACAGGAAGTAGCCGAAGCACGCGGGCTCGCCGGGCTTGTAGAAGCACGGCCCGTCGGAGCAGCCGGGGTTTTCGCCGTCGGCCAGTGCGTACATGGGGGGCCATTGGGCCGCGTGCTGCGTGACCATCGCTTCGCGCCACGGCTCGGGGTCGGGCACACGGCGGCGGGTCAGCCAGTCGAGCCAATCGTTTTCCGTGAGCGCGTCGGCGGGCGTGCCGGCTCCGAGCGTCTCGGCCAGCCAGGGCTCGATCAGCGCGACGCGGACGGCGGTGTCGTCGGAGACCACGCCGCGCATCCCGGCGGTCCGCGACGCGGGGGCCCAGATGTTCCACGGGTCGCCGGTCTCCCCGCGGAACGTGTCCGCGACGGGCAGCTCGAACGGGTCGGCGGGGTCGGCGTCCACGGCGATCTCGCCGCGCAGCCCGCGGGCTTCGGTGGGCAGGCCGATCGCGTCGCCCAACGCGGAGACGGATAAGGCCCCCGCGACGCGGTCGGTCCATGGGGTGGCGTTGGCCATGCGACCACGATAGTGGGCCCCGGCCTATCCGTGCGTGAACGCGACCACCAATTCGTTGCCTTCCCCCCACGGTTCATCGTCGTAGCCGCCCCAACGCTCGATCACGTGGAAGCCGGCCCCAACAATCCGCTCGATCAACTCGTCGGGGTACCAGACCCGCATTGAGATGGGCAGTTCCGCTCGATCGACGACGCGGCTGTCTTCGATCAACTCGTAGATCAGTACGGGGAACATGATCAGCGGGTCCGTTTGGTAATGCCGACAGTCTTCGGCTATGCGCATCGGACCGAGCGGCGTCTGTTTTTCGGTGTATGTGGTGCCGTCACGCTGCGACCACCACGCGTAAAGCGCTTCGCGGCCGTCGCGCGGACAAAACGTGTTGAGGATCGCCCGGCCGTCGGCCGCGAGATGCCGCCGGATCGTTTCGAGCAGCCCGTCGATCTGGGCATCGGTCTCGAGGTTCTGCATGACGCGGAACGGGGCGGTGATCAGGTCGAACGTTCGGTCAAGGTCCAAATCCGTGATGTCGCCTTGTCGGACTTGCGCCCGGGTCGTCGGCACGCTTTGCTCGTGAAGCTTGGCCCGGCAGAGTTCGAGCATGGCGTCCGAATGATCCACGCCCTGGATGAACGCGCAGTGCTCGGCCGTGGGTAGCAGCACGCGACCGGTGCCGCAGCCCAGCTCGAGGACTTCGGCGTCGGGTTTGGGAACTTGGCGGCGATAGAAATCGATATCGCCGAAGTCTGCCCAGGCGTCGTAGTACTTGGCGGCTTGATCCCGATAGGTGTTTCGCATGGTTTGGCTCCGTGGTGCCGCGGTTGGGGCGGCGTCGGAGCGACCATAAAACAAGCCCGCCGATTTGGCGGGCTTGGGTTTGATGTTCGTTGAGGCTTTGGAAGCTTCGGAAGCCAGGGGGTTTTAGGCCGAGGTCTTCTTGGCGTTGAGCCGAGCGGCGAGGCGGGACTTGTAGCGGGCGGCGGTGTTCTTGTGCATCGCCGGGGTGCTCGCGGTCTGGTCGAGCATCTTGTAGATGTCTTTGAGCTTGGCCTCGGTGTCCTCGACGCTGCCGTGGAGCACGAGCTCGTGGAACGCCTTGATTTCCGTGCGGTAGCTGCCCTTGCGCCAGCGGTTGCGGGCGCGGTGCTTGGCGTTTTGGCGGATGCGCTTCTTGGCGGAGACGGAATTGGCCATCGGGAATTCGGTTCGTCGGGGGGGGAATTGGAGGCCCGGCCGGTCGATCTTCGATCGGGCGAGCCGCGTAGTGTGCCTGAATCCTCGGCCGTGGTCAAGCTTGTTGGCGTGTTCAGGGGAATCCCCTGGTTTTGCCGGGTTTGACAGCCACCGCGACGGACTTACTCTATTTGGTTCGACCGAGGCCGATGGATCGGCTCCGGTGCCCGCGTGAAGGATGTTCCGATGATGACCCAGACGACGAGCAACTCGGAAAAGCACCGGTGATGGAGCGGGCAACCCTCCATCCCGCGTGTCCCGTGCTTGAATGCCCGCTCGGCGTGTCGGCCTCCCCCCCGGGAGACGGCATGGTCTGACCATCCGAAACATCACGCCGGCTCGATCGCTCAAGATCGACCCGGACGCCACGCGGGCCACGAGCATGGATTTGCCTCGTGGTTTTTTGTTTGGATCCCGGCCGTGGACGCGTTCCGCGGCGCACACAACTCGACAACTCACACAACCCGGAAAACTCAACCATGAACAACGCCGAACTCCTCCGTTTGATCGACGCCATCTCTCGCGACCGCAACGTCGAAAAAGACCTCCTGTTCGACGACCTCGAGCAGGCGTTGGTTTCCGGTGCGCGGAAACACTTCCAGGCCGACGAAGAGGAGGAATTCACCTGTGAGATCGACCGCTTCACGGGCGCGATCCAGGTGTGGCGGCAGGGCGAGCCGATCGCTTTGGAAGAACTCGGGCGGATCCCGGCCCAGACGGCCAAACAGGTGATGATCCAGCGGTTCCGCGAGGACGAGCGGGCGAGCATCTACAACGAATTCATCGACCGCGTGGGCGACCTGGCCACCGGCACGGCCCAGCGGTACGAGGGCGGGGCGCTGATCGTGCAGATCGGTCGGGCCGAGGGTTTCATGCCGCGCCGCGAGCAAATCCCCGGCGAGCAGCACCAGCCGGGCGAGCGCGTGCGGTGTCTGATCCTGGACGTCCGCGACGAGGGCAACCAGGTGAAGATCGTGCTCTCGCGGGCGGCGCCGGAGATGATCCGCCGGCTGTTCGAGGTGGAAGTCCCGGAGGTCGCCGAGCGGATCATCGAGATCCGTGCGATGTCGCGGGAGCCCGGGGCGCGGACGAAGCTCGCGGTGCAGAGCATGGACAGCAAGGTCGACGCGGTCGGCGCCTGCGTCGGCGTGCGGGGCTCGCGCATCCGGAACATTGTGGACGAGCTGGGCGGTGAGAAAATCGACATCGTGCGGTGGAACGAGAGCTCGCAGATGCTGATCGCCAACGCGCTCAAGCCGGCCGAGGTCGTCGAGATTTCGCTCTGCTTCGAGTTGGGCCGCGCGACGGTCGTTGTCAACGAAGACCAGCTGAGCCTGGCGATCGGCAAGCGCGGGCAGAACGTGCGGTTGGCCGCGCGGCTGACCAACTGGGACGTCGACATCCTCACCCCGGCCGAGTACACCAAGTCGCTGGATACGCTCGAACAGCTGATGATGAGCATCGACGGCGTGCAGGAAGACGCGGTCGACCGCTTGGCGGCGTTGGGCCTGATCAGCGTGTTCGATGTGGAAGAGGTCGGGCCGGAATTCCTGACCGAGCAGCTCGAGCTCGAAGAATCGGTGGCGGTGGCCCTGTGCAACGCGGCGGCGGAGAAGGGCAAGGTCGTCGCCGAAGAGCAGGCCCGCGAAAAGGCCGAGCAGGAGAAGGCCCGCAAGGAAGCCGCGGCGGCGCAGGCGGCCGGGCTGGGCACGGCGGGCATCACGCAGGACGCCGCGAATCAGGCGGCGGATATTTTGGGCGAGAAGGCGCCGGTTGTGCCGGCAGGCGGGGGCGGTTCGGGCGGCGGCGATTCGTCGCTGATGGACCTGCTGGGCGGCAAGGCGTCCGACGGCGGGCCCGGCGAGCCGACCGAAGAAGAAGGCTCAGAGGCAGCCGAACCGTCGGAACCCGCGGAAGTATCCGCCGGCGCGGCGGCGGCCGACGAAGCCGAGGGGCCGACGGAAGCGGAGGAGCCGGCCGGTTCGGCGTGAGGATGCGGCGGAAGTGCGGCGGTGCGTGTGTGATGTGATTGGTTCGATGTGAAATTGGGTTTGTGAGTCCCTGGTCCCCGGAAACGATTGGTGTTTATGGCAGCTTTGAGAGTCCACCAACTGGCCAAAGAACTCGGCGTCCCGAGCAAGGCGATCGTTGAGAAGTGCAAGGCCGAGGGTGTCCCCGGGATCGTCGCGCACCAGTCGACGGTGAAGCTCGGTTTGGCCGAGACGATCCGCCAGTGGTTCGCCGACGGCGCCGCCGAAGATCACGCCGCGGTCGAGACCGCCGAGAAGGTGGACGTGACCAAGGTCAAGAAAAAGGCGACGCGCAAGAAAGCGGCGGCCAAGAAGAAGGCCGCGCCCCAGGCGAGCGAGCCGGCCCCGGTCGCCGAACCGTTGGCCGTCGTCGCGGAGGAAGCGAAACCCGAAGCGGCCGCCGAAGAGCTGCCCACCGATCCCGCGGCGCTGCACGCCAAGGCCAAGGCCCGCCCGCAGACCGAGCCGCTGCCCGAGGTCCACAAGCCCAAGCCCCTCAAGCCCGACGAAGACGAAAAGCCCGCCGTCGCGGCTAAGGCGGTTTCGCCCGACACGCCCGAACCCACCGAGACGCCGGCGGAACCCGAAGGCCCGCAAGGCGTTCAGAACGTGCCCGACCGCCCCGACGTGGTGAAACCCGCCGGCCAACAACTCACCGAACTCAAGAAAGCCAAGACGTTCGGTCCGAAGGTCGTCCGCATCGAGAAGCCCGAGCCCGTCGCGCCCCCACGCCCCCGCGGCGGCCAAGGCGGCGGACGTGCTCCCGCGCCCGGCGAGGTCGACGGCATCTCGCGCTCTCGCGGCCCGGCCCGCGGCGGCGGCGTGCGCGGCGGGAGCGGCGGCCCCGGCGAAGACGGCCCCGGCGACATGCGCGGC
>JBCDDH010000029.1:0-38103 GCA_039180415.1 Planctomycetota bacterium
AATCTATACCCCGCTTTTCGAAATAAGCACCCCGCAAACAAAACCGGGAATGGCCGCGCTGACCGCCCCCGCCCGGGGGGGTCGGTGGCGTCGACCATGCCGCCAATTTCCCTCGGTCAACCGAAGCAATCAATCCGCGATCGCGTCGACCACCGCGCGGATAAACCGCGGGTGATACGCGTCAAAATTCTCGCCGGCCGCGTCGCGGGTCATGCTGATGACCAGGTCGAGCTCGGGATCGATGCGGAGCGTCGCGCTCGAGGCCGCGCCGTGCCCGAAGCAGGACGCGCTGAGGCCGTCGTGGCTCATCGTGTCGCAGCCGATGCCGTACGTCTTGACCGCGTCGGGCCCCAGCGTGGCCGTCAACGGACCCGGAAGCATCTGTTCGAACACGGCTTCCCGCATGAACCGCAGGTCGCCGTACGCGCCACGATTCAGCAGCATCTGGCCGATCGCCGCCATGTCATACGCGGTGGAGCGAGTGTTCCAACTCGCGTTGAGCGCATCGGTGTCCCTGCAACCCAGCGGGTCCAACAGGTGGCGTTTCGCGAACCGCGGGTACGCCTCGCCGGTGACCTGTTCGAGGACCTTGAGCCCGAGTTCCAGGCTCATGCCGTTGTAGCGATACGCCTCGCCGACCGGCAGGTGCGGCGCGCACTCGGCGACGAGGTGTTCGAGGTCGTGGTCCTCCTCGCCTCGATGCGTGCTCATGCCGGCCGTGTGGGTGTAGAGGTGCCGCATGGTGGGCACGACCGCAAACCCCGCGCCGCGCAGCTCGGGCAGGTACGTATCGACCGGCTCGTCGAGGTCGATCAACCCGGCGTCGACGGCCATCATGACCTGCGTGCCGCTGACCAGCTTGCTTAACGAGGCCATCGCGCTGGGGGTCTGCGTGGTCATCGGCTCGCCGTCGCGCGTGCCGTACGCCCGGTGCAACACGACCACGCCGCGACGCGCCACGCAGGCGATAAACCCCTCGTCGCTGTCTTGCGCCCATTGCGTCAGCAACTCGTCGATCGCGGCGACCGCCTCGGGGTTCATACCCGCCTGATCGGCCGCGCCGTCACGCAGCACCGTCGCCGACGCGCCGCCGATCGGACGGGGCCCGGGGAACGCGTCGGGATAGCGGTCGGCGTTGCCGTTCATCCGGCGTTTCTGCTCCACCCACCACTGCCGGTCACGCACCCACGCCCCGCCGTACACCCCGTCGTCGTCCGGCTCCCCGGGGGCGATCTCGGCCAACCCCGCCAACGTGAGCGCTTGGAACGGCGACCGCTCGGCGTCAAATTCAAACGACCACTGATACGCCCGCCGTACCTCATCCTGCCGTCGTTCGGCCACCGTCGGCGACACGCCAAAGTGCTCGGGCAGGCGGATCGTCGCGTCCAGGTCGTAGCCCCAGGCGCCGACGTGGTCCGGCGTCCGGTACAGCGTGCGGTAGCGCGTCAACGTCCGGGCGCCCTCCGTCACAAAGCGGATCACCGCGCCGTATCGCCCCGGCTCGGCCGCACGCTCGACCGGCTCGTGGTCGGCGTCGAAGTACGCGACCTCCACGCGGTATCGCCCCAGCGCGTCTTCCATCAGCGACGGCTGCGCGAAGTCGATCGCCGGGAACACCTCGCCGTGAAAAATGAAACCGTCGGACACGATCGGCTGTTCGAACACCGCGTCCGCCGCGGCCTTTTTTCGATCCGGCAGCGCGACCGTCATCGGCGCCAACCCGTCCACGTGCACCGCCAGCGTGTCCGCTATCGGGACATCGACCGATACTGCCCGCCAAACCCGGGCGACCGCCGCGCCGTCTTCCGCTTCCAGCGTGGCCTCCGCGAAGAGCGTCTCGCCGTCCATCAGCCGCACCGGCCGGCCCGTCAACTGCGGGACCGCAACCACCTCGACCCGCACGCGACGCAGCCGCTCGTCAGCCGCTGTCGTCACCGCCCGCACCGCCGGGCCCGCCGACGAGGCCAAACGCACGCGGTGCGTCAGGCCACTGCTCGTCCAAGTCGCCGGGTCCGGGTGCCAGTGACGCAGAGTCCGCGCCCCTTTCGCATCCGAGTCGTTGACGATGACCTGCACCCCCACTTCCCGCCCCACCGCCGGCTCGATCCCCAGCAGCGCCCACGGCACGCGCAGCTCGACCACGTAATTCGCGCCGTCCGTCGTGCTCGACGCGACGACCTCTAGATCCCGCGCCAACAACGCCGGGTCCTGGCGATGCTCCAGCGGCAGCACCCGCAACGCTTCGTGTTTCGGATCGCTGCCGGGTGCCACGATGAACTGCACCATCTCTCCGTGCCCCGGGCTGGGCGTCAGGAACACCTCCACCCCGTCGCCCTCCCACAGCGCGTGACTCGGCCCCTCCACCGCCGCGTCGTCCAGCACCTCGGCGCAAAGCAGCAACCCTTCGACGTCCCACCCCAACCGCATCAGCCCGCCCTCGACCGCCACCGCCGGGCGCTGCGCATCGGTCTTCATCGCTTCGATCCGCAGCCCCGCCGCGCCCCAATCCGCCGCTTCGCCGTCGATACGCACGCCATCCAGCTTCGGAATGTCGAACGCCCCCTCTTGCGCCGCGACCGGACTCATCACGGCCGTCGAAACAATCGCCCCCACGCACCGCGCCATCCGCATCGAACGCTTCCCTGTCATGTGTCGCGCCTCCCTTGCTGATCCCAGCGACCGCGTGAATCCGTGAAACGGCCATCAAGATAAACCGCTTCTCGTCCGAGCCGGCCCCGATTGACGCAGGACTATCCCGCGCTGCGTGCGCCTTGGAGCTTTGGCGGCCATCTTCCCGAACAACCACGCCACGCCGTTGCGCGAATGACGCGGACCGTCGCGGCACGAAAGCAGCCGTGCGCCCTTCACATCCGCGAGGGGTAGCCGGATTCACCGAACACCGCAGCCCGGTCGCCCGTAGGGTGAAGACGCACGGCGTTAGGATCGGCCGAATGAGTCAACACGAAGTTTTTCACCGATTGCTCGGGGCTTGGAACGAGCCCAACGCGGAACGGCGGAAGGAGACGGTCCGAGCTTCGCTCGCGGCGGCGTTCGTGTACGCCGACCCGCATCGGCCGGGGGAGATGACGAAGCACGAGGAATTCGATGAGTTTCTCGAAATCTTCCGTGCGCGGGTGCCCGGGGTGGAGGTCAAGCCGGGCGAGCGGTTTTCGCAGCACCACGCCTACGCCCGGGCCGAGTTCGTCATCCTGCGCGGCGAATCGGTGTTCGCGGCGGGCACCTACTTTTTGGAATTCGATGAAAGCCACCGCATCGTGAAGATGATCGGCTTTCTCGATCGCGAACCCGGGGCTCCAGACTCATCATGATCGGCTTAACGACACCATCGATCGGCGCACTCATCGACGAGAACGTCGGGGCGTCTACGCCGGAGGCGTCGTGACGCGGCTAGGCCCGTTGCGGCTGATCTACACCGGTTCTTCGGACGTGGAGGCGGACACGCGCTTCCACGTGACGCAATTAGGCGGCGAGTTGCGGTTTTATCTGCACCGGTTCGGCGCGACGGTGGCGAGCGTGCGGCACGGCGATGGGCCGGACGTCTTGTTCGCTTCGCACCTGAGACGCGGCGAAACGATCTACTTCCACGAGGTCGCGGACATCGCACCGTTGACGCAACTTTCGAGCGGTAGCCCGGTCGAGACGCCGATCGGCCAGGCGGTTCTTTTTTCGTCCGAGACGGGGCACCGTTTCGGTGGCATCGAAATCTCGAAGGTCGACTTCATGGAAAAGGCTTGGCGTACCCCCGGGCACGAAGGCGCGGTGCGGCCTGCCTGGTTCGTGCAACCGCCTCCGTGATCACGCGGCGAAACCGAGCTGAGTCGATCGGGGCTGGCCCGCCATTTTCAAACCGGTGATCCCGATGAAGCGCAACGTGGCCGGCGACACGATCACGGCAGGCTCAGGGCCCGTAGCCCGTGCAGCCCGACGCGGCCGCGAGGCCCGTACGATGTCGACCATGGCCGACTTCCGCTTGGTGCAGTCCGTGTATGTGTTGTTGCTGGGCCTGTGGGTCGGGGCGATGGTGATGGTGGTCGTAGCGGCGACGGCGTCGTTCGGGTTCGTCCGCGGGTTGGACGGGGTGCTGCTGGTGAGCCTGGCGGGGTGGAGCGACCCGCTGGTGGACTCGGCGGCGGAGGGGTTCCTGGCGGGCGGGTTCGTCGGGGCGATGCTCGCACGGTTGGCGGTGCTGCAGTTGGTGTGCGCGGCGGGGCTCGCGGCGTGCGTGGCGGCGCAGTTCGGTTGGTTCCCTTCGGCGTTGATCGGCGGACGCGGTAGCAAGCGGCAGGGCGTGCGGGTGTTCTTGTTGGCGGTGCCGGCGTGCATCGTGGCGTTTAACGTGCTGGTCGTGACGCCGGGCATCGATCGGCACCGCGACGCGAAGTACGACCCGGGCACGCCGCCGGAACAGGCGGCGGTGGCCGAGCAGAGCTTCGAGCTTTTCCACGCGCTCAGCACGCGGACATACGGCGTGTCGACGCTGATGCTGATCGGGGCGTTGGCGATGACGCCGTGGTGCTTGAAAGAGCCGGCAGAAGACAAGCGGTTGGTCAGGGAAAGCACGGAATCGTCGGAGAGGCGTGCGTGAGCGACGCGCCAACCGCTAACGAGAAAGCCCGAGCCCGCCGGCTGTACGGGAAGCTCGACGCGTTGTATCCGGACGCACACTGCGCGCTGAATTACGAGACGCCGTTCCAGCTGCTGGTGGCGACGATCCTGTCCGCGCAGTGCCTGGACGACACGGTGAACAAGGCGACCCCCGCCCTGTTCGCCGAGTTCCCGGACCCGCCGACCATGGCGGCGGCAAAGGTCGGCGACATCGAGAAGCTTGTCAGGACCTGCGGCTTCTACCGCAACAAGGCCAAGAACATCCACGCGACGGCGAACCTGCTCGTGGACGAGTTCGACGGCGAGGTGCCACGCACGATCGAGGAACTGACCCGGCTTCCGGGGGCCGCACGGAAGACGGCGAACGTCGTGCTCGGCAACGCCTTCGGGATCAACGAGGGGATGGTCGTGGACACACACATCGGCCGGCTGAGCGTGCGGCTGGGGTTCACCGAGGCGGACTCGAAGAACGCGGTGCGGATCGAGAAGGACCTGATGGCGTTGTTCCGCCGCGAGACGTGGACGCAATTGGCGCACCTGCTCATCGCGCACGGCCGGGCGGTGTGCAAGAGCCAGCGGCCGGCGTGTTCCCAATGCCCGCTGCGGCGGTCCTGCCCCAGGGCCGGCGTCGAGGATCGATGAAGGATCGACGATGAACGCGTTTCCGCCGAACCGAGCCGTGCAGCAAGCAGCCAAGCGGGTCTTGACGGAGATCGGGGAGCAGCTCACGCCCGCATCGACGGAGTCTTCGATCGCGGCGTTTGCCCGGCAGCGGCTGGCGGCGCTCGGGTTCCCGGGGACCTGGTACCACGGCTGTCCGGCGCTGGTCCTGCTCGGCGGCCGAAGCCGATGCTCCGTATCCGGCCGGGATTACACGCCCGGACACGAACGCGTCGGCGAGCGCAACCTCGTCACCGTCGATCTGAGCCCCCGCGACGGGACGCGATGGGGAGACTGCGCCCGATCGTTCGCGATCGAGCACGGGCGGCACACCGAAGCCCCGGCCTCCGACGAGTTCCGCGACGGCTTCGCGGCGTTGGCCCAGTTGCACCGAGAAGTCTTGGAGTTCGTCTCGCCCGAGACGACTTGCTCGGAGCTTTGCCGATTCGCTCAACGGCGGATCGCTTCGATGGGATACGAGAACCTGGACTTTCTCGGGAACATCGGCCATAGCATCGAGACGACGTTGGCGGATCGTTTTTTCATCGACCCGAACACCCATGCACGACTGAGCGACATGCCCTGCTTCACGTTCGAGCCGCACATCGCCCGGCCCGATAGCCCCTGGGGCTTCAAACATGAAGACATCTACTACTTCGACCAACGCGGCGCCCTTCGACGCCTGTAGCCGAGCGGGCCGCTACACCACGAGCCGACTCCACGATGACTGACCGCCCCCCGCCGCGCAACGCTTTCTTCGCCTGGCTCCGCAAGTTCGAAGACCCGTCGCTGACCACGATCATCGTCGTCATCGGGCTGATCCCCATTGTCGCCCTGGTGGCGTTGATCGTGGTGGCCTGGTTGTTTTCTTAAGCCCCGCGGGTCTCAGCGATCCAGCGGGTGCATCACCAACCCGGTCGCCAGCTTCGGGAAGAAGTACGTGCTCTTGGGCGGCATGACTTCGTCCGCGCGGCTCACGGCCATCACGCTCTCCAGCGGCGTCGAACGCATCACCACGCCCAGGCGGCCCGGCTCGGCGTCGGCGAGGCGTTTCATCTCCGACAGGTCGGCGGTGTACTTGAAGCTCACGCAGTCCGGGCCGTACATCGGCTTGAGCGTGCGTTCGATCAGGCCTTCGTGCAGGATCGCGACGTCGAGCCTCCGCCAGACCTCGGGGCGTTCCGGGAGGTACTGGGCAAGCACGTCGTCGCGCGTGGGCTGGACGCCGACGGTCTGTTTCGTCGCCGGGTCGTACAGGCCGAACATCGCTTGGTCGTCGTACGCACAGATGCGGAAGTCGTCGTGGCTCGAGAGCAGGTCGGCGAGCTTGGCCGTCGTCGCGCCCGGCAGGCCGCAGAGCACGCGGTGCGTCGGGAGCACGATCATGCCCGGGTCTTCCGCGGCGACGAGGACGAACAGACACTGCCGGCTGCCCGGGAGGTCATCGCCGAGCCGCTCGGACAGTTCGAGGGCGGTGGTGTATCGATGGTGCCCGTCGGCGATGAAGACCTCGGTGCCGGCGAAGAACGCGTTGAGCGACGCGTGGACCGACGCGTCCCGGACCCACCACACGCGGTGCGTGGTGCCGTCGTCGGTCGTGCCGGACGCGTCGGGTTCGCGGTCGTCGAAGTAGGCCGACAACTGCGACGCGACCTGCGCCTCGGGGTCGGAGAACACGCCGAAGATCGGGGAGAGCTGCGTTTTCGTGGCCAGCGTGAGTTTGGTCCGGTCGCCGATGCCGCCGGCGATCGTCATCTCGTGGCGGAACACACCGCGCGGCTGGTTGAACGGCTCGAGCCCGACGCCGCCGAACAGGCCGCGCCGCCGCATCGTTTGGCCGTCCACTTCGTAAGCCTGTTCGTACGCCACGACCGCCGGCGCATCGTCGCGCGCCAGCGCCCCGGAAGCGAGCCAGTCGCTCAACGTCGCCGCCGCTTGGTCGTACGCCGCGTCCGGCCCGACCGTCTTGGGGGGGGTCACCGGCAGGTCGATCGCCACCACGTTGTACGGGTCGCGGTCCAGCAACGCCCGCTTGGGCCCTTCGTCCAGCACGTCGTATGGCGGCGCGATCTTGGTCGTCAAAGCCGCGTCCGGGAAACGCAGCGTCGGGATGGCGGTGAACTGGGGCATGGTCGGCTCGCAAGAACGGGGCATGAAACGCAGGCCGCAGCCTACCGCTAGATTGCCGCGATGACCCGCCTGTGCGTCCCGCTGTCCGTACCCCATCCCG
The DNA here is from genome assembly GCA_039180415.1 of Planctomycetota bacterium. Taxonomy (GTDB): domain Bacteria; phylum Planctomycetota; class Phycisphaerae; order Phycisphaerales; family Phycisphaeraceae; genus CAZIXN01. The sequence goes on from JBCDDH010000029.1 coordinate 7,517, forward strand.
ACGCCGTCGATACCGCGTTGGCCGACGCCGCCCGCGCCGCCGAGTTCGGGGCCGACCTGATCGAGTGGCGGGTCGACGCATTGGCGGGCGTGGAAGGTGGGACGGAAGCCACGGCCCGCCTGATCGAGCAAGGCCCGCTGCCGTGTGTGCTGACGTGTCGGCACGCCGACGAGGGAGGCGCATTCGACGGCGACGAGGCTGACCGGGTCGCGCTGCTCCACCACGCGTCCAAGCTCGCGCGGCCGCCGGCCTACCTGGACGTCGAGTGGGCCAAGCTCGAAGCGTTGCCCGCGCCGCTGCGCGCCAAGCTCGACGACGCCGCCGCCCGCTGCGGCCTGATCGCCTCGGCTCACGACTTCACCACCCGCCCCGCCCACCTGGACCGCACCATCGCGGGCATGGCCGGCTCCGACGCGGTCCGCGTCGCCAAGCTCGCCTGGCGGGCCCGCTCGATCCGCGACAACGTCGAAGCCTTCGAGATCGTGTCGCGCCGGCTCAAGCCGACCGTCGCGCTGTGCATGGGCGAGGACGGGCTCGCCTCCCGGGTGCTCGCCAAGAAGTTCGGGGCGCTGCTCACGTTCGCTTCGCTGGACGACGCCCGCGGCACCGCGCCGGGGCAGCCCACGCTCGACGAAATCAAAAACCTCTACCGCTGGGACGCGCTCACGCTCGACACCAAAGTCTTCGGCGTGATCGGCCATCCCGTCGGCCACTCCATGTCGCCCGCGATCCACAACGCCGCGTTCGACCGGCTCGCCCTAGACGGCGAACCGTTCGACGGCGTGTATCTGCCCTTGCCGATCCCCGACGCGTACGAAGCGTTCAAAGCCACGATGCTCACCTGGCTCGACTTCGAACCGCTGCACTTTCGAGGCGCATCCGTCACCATCCCGCATAAGGCCAACCTCCTGCGGTTCGTGCGCGAACAAGGCGGACGCGTCGAAGCGCTCGCCGAACAGATCGGCGCCGCCAACACACTCACCGTCGGCGACGACGGCGCGCTCCACGCCACCAACACCGACTACGCCGCGATCCTCGACGCGACCTGCGACCGGCTGGGCGTCGATCGGTCGGGGCTCCGCGGCCTGAAGGTCGCCGTGTTCGGGGCCGGCGGGGTCGCCCGCGCGATCGTTGCGGGGTTCGCGCACCACGGGGCCGGCGTCACGGTCTTCAACCGAACCCCCGAACGGGCACAGGCGTTGGCCGAGGCGTTCGGTGTGACCGCCGCCCCGCTCGACGCCGCGCCCGCGCACGCCGCCGACGTCTGGATCAACGGCACGTCGGTGGGGATGTCGCCCGGCGCCGACACCTGCGTGCTCGCGGAACCGCCGACCAACTGGAATGCGGAGACGGTCGTGTTCGACACGGTGTACAACCCGATGCGCACCGCCCTGCTGGCGTTGGCTGAGAGCCACGGCTGCCGCACCATCGACGGCGTCGACATGTTCGTCCGTCAGGCGGCAGCGCAGTTCACGGGCTGGACCCGACGGCCGGCCCCGATCGACGCGATGCGCCGCGTGGTGGTCAATCGTCTGACCGGATGAGGCACATGCACGGCGGAAAGATGGCGTAAAAAAGCCCACGGAGGAAATCCGTGGGCTCGAAAAGAGTGGTCGAGTTGACGCCGAAGGCTCTCACACCGCCCGCGGGTGGGCGTGGTCGTAGGCGGTGCGGAGGCGCATGCTGGACAGGTGGGTGTAGACCTGCGTCGTGCTGAGGCTCTGGTGGCCGAGCAGTTCCTGGACGCTGCGGAGGTCGGCGCCGTTGTCGAGCAGGTGCGTGGCGAAGGAGTGACGCAGGGTGTGCGGGCTGATCGCCGGGTCCAGGCCGACGGAGGTGAGGTATTTGTCGAGCTTGCGGCGGACCGAGCGGGAGCTGAGCCGGCCGCCGTTCTTGTTGACAAACAGCGGCGTCTTGGGGTCCATCATGGACTGCTGCCGGACGGCGGCGAAGCGGGGGTCGGGCTCGAGCAGCGTGAGGTAGTGCCGGATGGCGGCCATGGCGTGGCTGCCGAGGGGAACGATGCGCTCCTTCTTGCCCTTGCCGCGGACGTGCATAGTGGCTTCGGTCATGGCCACGTCGCTGCGGTTGAGCTCGACGAGCTCGGAGACGCGGACGCCGGTGGAGTAGAGCGTTTCGAGGATCGCGCGGTCGCGTGCGCCAAGGGTCTCGCGGTTGTCCGGGCAGCTGAGCAGGCGTTCGACCTGTTCGACGGTGATGGCCTTGGGCAGGCGCTTGGTCTGCTTGGGCGTGCGGATCAGCAGCATCGGGTTGGTTTCGACGTGGCCGCGCTTGAGCATCCACTTGTAGAAGCTGCGGAGCGTGGCGATCTTGCGGGCGGTGGTGGCGGGCGAGTAGCCGAAGGTGTCGAGGTGCCCCAGGAAGCCGCGGACGGTCATCGCGTCGGCGCCGATGAGCTTGATGCCCATGGTCTCGTCGTCGAGGTCTTCGCGGGCGGATTCGTCGAGGGTCGGCCCGCCGGCGAGATACTCGACGAACTGGCGGAGGTCCGCGCCGTAGCAGCGGGCGGTGTACGGGGAGAAGTGCCGCTCGTGCTTGAGGTAGTCGACGAACTGCTGGACGATCGGGTGGTGTTGCGGCGTGTCGGGCATGGGGGTCTCTCGGGTGCGCGGGGCGCGGGGTGGGGAATCGGTTGTTGAAGATCGGCGGTGAAAGCCCGGAGATGGCCATCTCCGGGCTTTGGGTCACGCGCTGCGGCGCATTGCCTGGAGCTTGTCTTTCATGCGTCTGCCGAGCTGGTCGCAGATCAGCGCGGCGTCGAACCAGGTCAGGTCGTTCTCGTCATCGTCGATCATGACCGCGAGGCGGTTCATCACCTCGGCCTCCTTGCCGGGCGGGCAGTCGAAGACGTAGCGTTGATCGCCCTTGGTCAGGATCAGGGCGCGGCGATCGTCCTCGCCGTGGGGCGAGGCCTCGTGGCGCGGCTCGGGTTGCGGGGTCGGCTGGGAAAACATGTCTGGCGGTTCCGGCGGGCGTGGCCGGCTTCCGTCAGACGGGCCGGTCAGCGTGGAGATGCCTGGGTCAAGGCGGGCGGGTTCGGGGACGTTCGGGCGGCTTGCTGGTTCTGCTGAGCGGCGCGGCGGGCTTGCTCGCTGCGGACCACGCGGGCGGATTCGGCGAGGAGCAGGCGGCGGCAAACCTCGAAGGCGACAAAGTCGGCGTACAGGTCGGCACTGATCCGATACAGGCGGGCGTCGGCGGTGGTCACGGCGTAATCCACCCCGCGGTGGACGACGTAGCGGCCCATGGCGTCTTGGATGTCGGGGGCGGCCGCGTCGAAAAACGTGCTCAGGGTCGAGACGGGCTGGTCGCTGGCGGCGTAGCCCTCGAAGCGGAAGTCGCGGTCGGACGCGGCGCGGCTGAGTCGGCGGATATCGAACCGGGCCGACGCGTGGGCGGGATCAAGGTAGAGCTCAACGTTCATGCCCAACTTCGGCGGGTCGTACGGATCGAAGCTGGTGACGGTGCCGACGAGCAGGCCGTCGACGCCGAGGGCTTGCCGGAGTTGCAGGGCCTGCGACTTGTTGGTCACGGCGGGCAGGCCGATGCGGTCCATCGCGGCGAGGACGCGGTTGACCGGCACGGTGTCGATCTGGCCGGCGACGGTGAGCTGTTCGCTGAGTCGGTCGGCGAGGCGGACGCCGTCAGCGAAAGCGGAGCCGGACTCGTTGTTGAGCGGGGCGACGGCGAAGAGCTGCCGCGTCTCGTACGGGCCCTGGAGCTGGGCGGCGCGCTGGTTGCTCGTGGTGCAGCCGGGTGGGCCGGTCACGGCGAGCATGGCCATCGCCACGAGCATCGCCAGGCCGAGCTTGCGGCCCATCGACATGGGCACGCCCAGGAGCGGCACCGCGGGCAGAGGAGAGCTCCGCCGGAGGCCGGCACGCCCACGCGACCTCCGTCGCGTCGCGTCGGGGATCAGTGGAACCTGTTCACTTGTCAGGGCGTCCTGCCGTTTCACGCCGAGGCCTCCTGCCGCGGGGAACGGGTCAGCGGCTGGGAGCCGGTGACCTAACTTTGCGAATCGGGGTGGCGCGGGGCACGAGCCTCCGGCCAGCGTTACTCACGGCGTCGGCACCGCGGCCTCCATAGTGGTCGGCGAGGCCTGCCGTTGGCTGCCCGCGAGGTAGACGGCCTGGCCGGGCCTCACGGCCCAAATGTTTTCGATGCCTTCGACGCCGCGGTCGCTGATGAAGTAGACCTCGCCGTTGGACGACCACGCGGGCTGCAGGTTGGCGAAGTCACCGGTGGTGAGCTTGGCGCGGCCGGTGCCGTCGCGGTTGATGACCCAGACGTCGGCCTTGGCGGGCTTGCTCGGGTCGTCGTTCTGCGGGTCGAGCACGGTGCTGAAGACGATGTTCCGGCCGTCGGGCGACCACTCGGGCGTGATGACCGCGGCGTTGGAACTGACGGCGATCTCGGTGGGGCTGATCGCTTCGCCGTCGACGATGTCCACGGTCCAGACGCTGAACCACCGGCTGCCGCGTTCGCGGGCGCGCTGGAACACGATCGTGTCGTCGGAGGGCGACCAGACGGGGAACAGGCCGTGACCGATGATGCGCTTCTTGGTCGGCCGGGCGAGGTCGACGAGCACGAGCTCCCACTGGCCGGCCTGCGAGCCGTACGAGCAGTACACGAGTTGCGAGCCGTCGCGCGAGAAAGACGGATGGATATTGTGGGCGTCGTCGTTGGTGAGCTTGATGACCTGGCCGCCGTCGGCGTCCGTGAGGTAGATGTCCCACGTACCGGCTCGATCGGACGCGAAGGCGAGCGTGTTCCCGTCGGGCGAGATCGCGGGCATCACGTCGTTGCTCGGGTCGCTGGTGAGCTGGGTGACCGCGGTGCCGCCGACCTTCTGGCGGTAGATGTCGGCGGTCTCGCGGTGGCGGGTGCTGGCGAAGAAGAGCCACTGGCCCGACGGGTCGGACTCGACGTCGAAGTCGGCCCCTTCGGTGGTGAACGTGACGCGGCGGAGGTTGTCCTGGGCGTCCATCGAGGACGTCCGGCCGGATTGGTTGCCGTCGAACTGGCCGTACAGGTTGAACTGACCGGGGCTGCCGCCGTGGGGTGCGCCGTAGGTCGGCCGGCTAGCGACCTGGACCAGGTCGGCGGCGGAGTTGTGGGTGAACGCGTCCGCCTGCGGCCGGGCGGGTGGCGAGGCGAATTGACCGGCCGACTGAGGATCGGCTTGCTCGATTTGCGTTTGAATTTGCGCGGCGGGTTGGACGCGGTTCGCACGCGCCGGGGGGGCGTTGCGGTGTTCGGGGGTGACGAAGCCCGCGGTGGGGGTGCGGTACGCGGTGCTGCAGCCCGTGGCGGTCGCGAGCGTGCCGGCCACGAGGGCCACCGCCGCGGCGGGGGTGAGCGTTCGGAGGAGCCGGTGAGTCGTCGGACGCTGCGACATGATGGGAACCTTGGGGCCTTGGGACAACTAACGGAAGCGGGCGAGCGGTTATGCGGCCCTTACTCCGCGGGTATCGGACGAAACGGCTTGCCACCCTTCAAGGAACCGTCGCCGATGGTTTATCGGACAACCGCCCGACCGGCCTTGAACCCATCCACGCCCGGCCGTTCGCCCCGCCGCCGGGAGAATCCGCTCCACGGGCCCCACTTCGGCAAGATTCTGAAAACCGTCCGCCCTCGAACCTCAACATGGATTAGAGTTAGCGCAAAGCCGACCCGCCGCACGGGAACCGCCGGGCCGATCACACCGGTCCGTCCGCTTTCCGCCTAGGCTTGTTCCGAACCCAAAACGATTCCCGCCGCACGATGCCGCCCGTCGATCCCAGCCAGTTTGAGTCGCTGCTCCAGACCCTTCGCTGGCCCCTCACCGCGCTGTACGCAGCGATCCTGTTGGTTCTCTGCCTCTTTGGGCTCCACCGTTACTGGATGGTGCTGCTGTTCCGTCGGCACCGCGACGACAACGCCCAGCCGCTCCGCCGGTACGCCGAGGACGAGCTGCCCCGCGTGACCGTGCAGCTGCCCATGTACAACGAGGGCCCGGTCGCTCAGCGCATCATCGACGCGGCCTGCGCCCTGGACTACCCGGCCGACCGCCTGCAGGTTCAGGTCCTCGACGACTCGACCGACGGCACGCAGCGCGACACCCTCCGCCGCGTCGAGTACTGGCAGGCCAAGGGCATCGACATCGAACACCGCCACCGCGTCGACCGCACCGGGTACAAGGCCGGCGCGCTTGCCGAAGCCACGCCGCACGCGAGCGGCGAACTGATCGCCGTGTTCGACGCCGACTTCGTGCCGCCGCCCGAGTTTCTCAACCAGACCGTCCACCACTTCAGCGACGAGAAGCTGGGGATGGTGCAGGCCCGCTGGGAGCACCTCAACCGCGACGACTCGCTGTTGACCCGCGGCCAGGCGATGGTCCTCGACGCCCATTTCATCATCGAGCACCTCGCCCGCAACCGCAGCGGTGCGTGGATGCATTTCAACGGCACCGCCGGCCTGTGGCGCAAGGCCTGCATCGAAGCCGCCGGCGGCTGGCAGCACGACACGCTCACCGAAGACATGGACCTCAGCTACCGCGCCCAACTCGCCGGCTGGGACTTCCGCTTCTTGCCCGACGTGGTGTGTCCCGCCGAACTGCCGCCGGAAATCAACGCGTTCAAGTCGCAGCAGCACCGCTGGACCAAGGGCTCGATCCAGGTCGCGATGAAGCTGCTGCCCACGCTCTTCGCGGCGAAGCTGCCCTGGCGGATCAAGCTCGAGGCCGCCGCCCACACGCTCTGCCCCGGCGCGTACTGCGCGGTCGTCCTGTTCACCGTCTTGTGTTACCCGGCCGTGTATCTCAATCTACGGTGGACGCCCGACGGCTCGGTCTGGGGCCTGTTCATCGGGGTGCTGCTGCTGACGCTGGGCACGATCTCCGCCGCCGCGTTCTACGTGACGTCGCAGCGGGCCCTCCAACGCTCGGGGCTGTGGGCGCTCGTGCAGGTGCCGATGCTGATGTCCATCGCCATCGGCATCGCGCTCAACAACGCCATCGCCGTCCTCGAAGCGCTCTTCCGCCACGAGAGCGCGTTCATCCGCACGCCCAAGTACGCCGCCGGCTCCCGCACCAAGACCAAGTCCAAGATCCAGGCCATCCCCTCGCTCAAGAAGTGGATCGTCGTCGCCGAGTTGGGCATGGGCCTGCTCATGATCGAGGCCGCCCGCCTCTCGCTGCACCACACGACCACGATGGTGTCGCTGCCCTTCCTCGTGCTCTTCGCGTCGGGGTACCTCTACGTCGGCGGCACCTCGCTGGCCACCTACGTGCACGGCTGGTGGGACCAACGCAGACGCGACGACGAATCGCTGCCTCTCTCCAGCCCCCCCGAAGCCCACGCGCTCTAAGCGTGGGCCGACCCGGCCCGACGCATGCGTGACCTGCCGCCCCGCCTGGACTTCGAACGCACCGTCGCGGGCCAACGGCTCGTCCTGCCGCGGCGACGCCTCGGCAAGACCATCGCCGCCCTCTTGTTCACCACGCTCTTCGGCGGGTTCTTCGCGGGGATGCCGCTCTTCGCGTTCGTCCTGCCGGCCATCGAAGAACTCCGCGGCGACGCCGACGCCATCAGCAAGGGCTTCAGCGTGTTCGGCCTGCTGTTCTGCGTGCCGTTCCTGGTGATCGGTTCGGGCGTCGCGCTGGTGCCGTGGCTGGCGCTGCTGGCCCGCACCACGATCTACCTCGAACACGACGAGATCCGTGTCTTCTGCGGCGTCGGCCCGATCGGCTTCTCCCGCCGGCGGACCACCCGCGGGCTCGCCGGGTTCGAGGTCGAGGTCGGCACGTCCCGGACCAACGACGGCCCGACCAAGCCGATGAAAAACTTCGCGACGCTCATCGCCAAATACGACGACAACACGAAACCGCTGCACATCGCCGTCGGGCGCCCCCGCGACTTCCTCCATCGACTCGCCGAAAGCCTCCGGGAGACGCTCCAGCCCCACGGTTGGACGTCGTCCGAACCCACGCTCACCATCACCGAATCGCTCAGCGGCCAATCCGAGGCCCGCGACAAATCAGTCTCGCCCCCCGCCGAAGAGACCATCCCCGACCAACCCGCGTTCAGCAAGATCACCGTCGAAGACTCGGGCCAACGCACCATCTACGACGTCCCGCCCCGCGGCCTGATCCGCGGATCGCACGGCCTGTGGTTCTTCGCCCTGTTCTGGAACGCGATCACCTGGTTCTTCGTCTGGGCCGCCTTCATCGGCGACGTCGAGTGGGAAGGCGGCGAAGCGCCGCCGTGGTACTTCATCGGCCCGTTCCTGAGCGTGTTCGTGATCGTCGGCCTGATCGTCGCCTATTTGGCCGCCCGCATGGGAACCCGTCGCGCCCGGTTCGAGATCGACCGTGCCACCGACCCACCCACGCTCCGCCTCACCGACCGCCACTGGCTCGGACACACCGTCATCGACCTGCACCCCGGCGACCTCACCGCCGTCCGCGTCGCCTTCAGCGGCATGGAGAGCAACGACCGCCCCGTCCAACACCTCAAGCTGCACGTCACGCCCCGCGTCGCCGAGAACCTGCCCAAACGCTTCCGCAAAAAGCGAGAGATCGGCCTGTTCGTCGAGCGCAAAGAGCCCGAGCTCCAATGGCTCGCCGCCCGCCTGCGGAAAGACCTAAAAGTCCCCGCGGCCCCGTATGGTTGACGGTTCACTTCAAACCCACGATGCCGTCCCCAGACCGACGGCACAACGTCTCACATCCGCTCGACGACGCCGATCCCCAGCAAACCTAACCCGCGCTGGATCGTCTCCGCCACCAAACCGCAGAGCGCTAAGCGGCTTTGCTTCGTCGCGTCGTCCTCCGCCTTGAGCACCGGGCACGCCTCGTAGAACCGGTGGTATCGCGTCGCCAATTCGAACAGATACGTGCACAACCGGTGCGGCTCCAGCGATTCGCCCACCGCCCCGACCGTCCCCGCGAACTGCGACAGCTTCAACACCAGTTCTCGCTCGGCCGGCTCGGACACCGCAACCGCGTACCCCGCCGTGTCTTCCGGCGTCACGCCGCCCTTCCGAAAAATGCTCCGGATCCGCGTGTAGCTGTACTGCAGATACGGCGACGTGTTGCCCTCAAGCGCCAGCATCCGATCCCAATCAAATACGTAGTCCTTGATCCGGTCGTTGCTCAAGTCCGCGTACTTCACCGCGCCGATGCCGACCACCCGCGCGACCTCGGCCCGTTCGCCTTCCGACAGGTCCGGGTTCTTCTGCGCCACCGCGTCGCCCGCCCGGACCACGGCTTCGTCCAACACGTCGGACAGCTTCACCGTCCCGCCCTCCCGGGTCTTGAACGGCTTGCGGTCCGGCCCGAGGATCGTCCCGAACGCCGCGTGCGCGAGCTCGACGCCCTGCCCGACCCACCCGGCCTTCCGCGCCGCCGCGAAGAACTTCCGGAAATGGTCCCGTTGCCGCGAGTCCACCACGTAGATCAGCCGGTCCGCCCCGAGTTCCTGAGCCCGGTACTTCACCGCCGCGAGGTCCGTGGTCGCGTACCCGTACCCGCCGTCGCTCTTCCGCACGATCAGTGGCGCTTCCTCGCCCTCGACAAACACGCACAGCGCGCCGTCCGACAGCTCGGCCACGCCGAGCTTCTCCAATTCGTCGCACACCGGCCCGAGCCGGTCGTTGTAAAAGCTCTCGGGCTTGAGGTCGGCGTCGGTGAGCTCGACGCCCAGACGCGCAAACGCCTCGTTCATGTGCCGCACCGACTCGCCGATCAGCGATCCCCAAATGCCGCGTGCTTCCGGCTCGCCGGCCTGCAACGCCACCACCCGCTTGCGCGCGGCTTCCGCAAAATCCGGCTCCGCGTCGTCCCGCTTCTTCGCCTCCTGGTACAGCGCGTTGAGGTCGGAGATCTCGTGCTCGCCCCGGGCATCCCAACCTGATTGGATCAGGTGCTCAAGCAGCATGCCGAATTGCGTGCCCCAGTCGCCGATGTGGTTATGCCTCGTGACCCGATTCCCCAACGCTCCGAGCACCCGGACCAGCGCGTCGCCGATAATCGTCGAGCGCAGGTGCCCGACGTGCATCTCCTTCGCCAAGTTCGGGCTCGCGTAGTCCACCACCACGTGCCTCGGGGTGCCCTCCGCCAAAGTCGTGCTGCGCAGCGACGCCGCCGCCTGGTTCAGCGCGGACGCGCTCAGGCGCAGGTTGATAAACCCCGGCCCCGCCACCGCGGGCGCCTCCGCCAGGAGCTCCGACGCCTCCGGCAAGCCGTCGAACGCCGCGACGATCCGCTCCGCGATCGCTCGCGGCTTGTCGCCGACCCGCTTGGCCAACCCCATCGCCAGGTTCGCCTGGAAGTCGCCGTGCTTCGCGTCCTGCGCCGCCCGCACCATCGGGTCGGCGTCCGCAAACGCATCGCCCAGGGCCGCGACGACGGCACGCTTGAGCACGGATTCGAGTTGGTTTTGCAGCTGGGGGGTCTCGGGCATGGGCCGCGAAGTCTAACGCGACGCCGCCCCGATCCGCGACGCGTCTCCCGGCGTGTCGTGGAGTTTCTGGTCCGACCACACCGGCTCCAGCACGACCACCCGCTCGTCGTCGGACCGCGGCACCAACACCTCGCTGCTGAACCGTCGGCCGTCCGGCAGGCTCGCCGTTACCCGGTAGTGCCCCGCGAAGACCCTTGCCCGCGCGTTGCCCAACTCGTCCGCCTCGATCGTCTCGTCCGTCCACCACCGCTCCCGGAACAGCCGGTCCACCACCATCGCGTGCCCGGTCGGATCGCCCTGCGCGTTCAGCAATGCCGACGACGCCTCGCGGGCCGTCCCCGCCGTCAACGCGTCGAGATAGACCCCCGACACCGCGGGCTCCGCGAACAGCGTGATGAGGGCCGCCTCCAGCCGCGTCGGCCCGAGCAGCCCGCCGCCCACCTCCAGACCGTCCAGCAGCACCGACTGCCCCAGCGTGGCCATCCGCGTCACGTAACGCTGCAACCGGCCCTGCACGAACCGATCGCCGAAGGCGTGCGTGACCGACACGCCGTCGCTCCGCACAAAACCCATCGCCTTGGCGTCCGCGTCCAGCAGCATCGCCCGCGCCCGCCGGTCGTCCAGCGCCTGCTCGTAACCCAGCCGCAATTCGAAGCCCGCGTCGGCCGTCTGCGCGTGGTTGAACAACCAGCGCAAACCCGGCTCGTCCAGCCACGGCTGGTCCACATGGTGCGTGTACAGCGACGCCGACTGGAGCCGGCCCGCGAACGTCCAGCCCACCACGTCGACGTAGCGCGCCGCCGCCCGCAATCGCGCGTCGTGGTCCAGCGCCGCCGCCCACTGAGGCTGGAACGCCGGGTCCGCCGCGATCATCCCGCCCCAGTGCACGTCCAGCCCGAAGACCTCCGCCCATGTCACCGCCGTCTCCACTTGCTCCAGCGCGAACTCGTCGGGGCCGCCCGGCTGCACCACCGGCCAAGCCGTCAGCCGCCGCAGCGACACCGCGTTGAGCGCCCGGAAAAACGGCGCCTCGGGGTCAAACCCCCGCACGCTCGCGGCCTCCATCACGACGCAGACCGGGAAGTCGTGCCGCAGCTGCTCGAACCGCACCGTCGCCCCGATCGCCGGCACCTGCCCGCCGCGGCCGTCGTCGTCCAGCACGATCACCCGCAGGTCGGTCTTGCGGTGCTCGTCGATCCGCGCCTCCGCCGCGTCGACCCACGGCCCGGCGACGGTCTGCGCGGAAATGCTCGCCGCCGATGCCCAGGCCAACACCGCCAACGCCGTCACCGCCTGGATACATTCGCGCACATTCACCCACCCACCATCGGCCGTTGCCCGGACCCGCTTGACCCCGGCCGATAACGCCGGGCCCTGCTCATAGAAGGCGTTCAGGTCAATTCTTGAATCGCTGCGTCCAGCGTCTTGAGCGGGTGAAGCGTCGCGGCCTCCGCCGGCTTGCCCACGACCTTGGTCCCCGCTGGGACCAGCACCCGCGTGAAACCCAGCCGCGCCGCTTCCGCCACCCGGCGGTCCATCTGTTGTACGGGCCGCAGTTCGCCGCCGAGCCCAACCTCGCCGACGGCGCACGTGCCTGCCGCGAGGCTCCGGCCCAGGTGAGCCCCTGCGATCGCCAAGGCCAACGGCAAGTCCGCCGCGGGCTCGCCGACTTTCATCCCCCCGACGCTGCTCGTGAACACGTCCTGGTCCGCCAGCCGCAGCTCCGCCCGTTTTTCAAGCACCGCGATCAGCATCGCCAACCGGTTCCCGTCCAAGCCCGTCGCCTTGCGTTTCGCGCTGCCCAGGAAACCCGTCGCCGTGAGCGCCTGAACCTCCACCAGCAGGCAGCGCGAACCGGTCAGCACCGGGCAGACCACCGAGCCCGGCCGGGGCTCGTGCTCCTGCGCGAGCAGCGCCCCGCCGTCGTTGACCTCCCGCAGACCCGTCCCGGTCATCTCGAACAAGCCGACCTCCAGCGTGTTCCCGAAGCGGTTCTTCACCGCTCGGACGACGCGGTGGGCGTGATACCGGTCGCCCTCGAACGCCAGCACCGCGTCGACCATGTGCTCCAGCAGCTTCGGCCCGGCCAGCGTCCCCGACTTCGTGACGTGCCCGACCAGCAGCAGCGCATGGCCCGCTTGCTTCGCTTGATACACCAGCTCCAGCGTGCACGTGCGCAGCTGGGTGACGCTGCCGGGAGTCGCGGCAAGGTCGCCCTTGTAGATCATCTGGATCGAGTCGATCACGACCGCCGCGGGCTTGAGCTTCCGGGTTTGCTCCACGATCCGCGCGAGGTTCGTGTCCGCCAACACGAACAGCTTCTCCGGAAGCTCGTGGCTGACGCTGCTGCGTTCGGCGAGCCGCTCGGCCCGCATCCGCACCTGCGCCGCGGATTCTTCGGCGCACACGTACAGCACCGGCCGGCCCTCCCGCGCCAGCCGCCCCGCCGCCTGGAGCATCAGCGTGCTCTTGCCGATCCCCGGGTCGCCGCCGACCAGCACCGCCGAGCCCGCCACCAGCCCGCCGCCCAAGACGCGGTCGAACTCGCCGATGCCCGACGCGATCCGGCTGCCCGCGAGCGCATCGTCCTCAGCCACCTCGGTGATCGGCCGAGCCTGGACGCTCGCGGACGATTCCACATCGGCGATCGGCCGGTGCACGTCTTGCGTCGCCGACTTGTCCAGCCGCGTCTCTTCCAGCGTGTCCCATTGCCCGCAGTCCGGGCACCGCCCCGCCCACTTCGGGAAGTCCGAGCCGCATTGCGTGCACACGAAACGCGTCTTTGCCTTGGCCATCGCCCCAACCTAGCCGAAGCGCCGTATGGCCGATCCCTGCGCGACCGGCTTCCGTAGAATGGTTCTATGCAAAGAAATCGTCTCGCCGCGTATTTAGCCATCGTCGCCGTCATGGCCGTGATGCTCGTCACGCTTAAACCCACGTGGGCCCGCTCGGGCGACGTCTGGCAGCAGATCGAGCTGTTCGTGTTCCTCCGCCACGACCTGCTGCAGAACTACGTCGAAACCCCCGACGACCAGGCCCTGATCGAGGGCGCGGTCCGCGGCATGATCGAGTCGCTCAACGACCCGTACACTGTGTACCTCAGCGCCGACGAATTCGACGACTTCAACAAGCACGTGTCTGGCTCGTTCTCCGGCATCGGCGCCGAAGTCAACATCAACGCCGACCAAAACCGCCTCGAAATCATCTCGCCCCTCGAAGACTCCCCGGCCTACAACGCCGGCGTCCTCGCCGGCGACATCGTGCTCACCATCGACGGCACCGACACCGAGGGCATGAAGCTCACCGAGGCCGTCCAACAGCTCACCGGGCCGGAAGGCACCGACGTCACGATCCGCGTCCGCCACCTCGACGGCGAAGAACGCGACATCACCATCACCCGCGCCCAGATCCAGGTCTACACCGTCCGCGGGTTCACCCGTGACGAAAACCAGCAATACACCTACTGGCTCGACCCCGACCAAAAGATCGGCTACGTCCGCCTGACCCAGTTCAACCAGGACTCCTCCCGCGAGCTGCGTGAGGTCCTGACCGGCCTCGTCGACGAGGGGATGCGCGGGCTGATCTTCGACCTGCGGTTCAATCCCGGCGGGCTGCTCGACGCCGCCGAAGACATCAGCGACATGTTCCTGCCGGGCGGACAAACGATCGTGTCCGTGCGCGGCCGCTCCGTACAGGACCAGGTCTACACGAGCACCGACGACCTGGTCGTGCCGCTCGACCTGCCCGTTGTCGTGATGGCCAACGAGAACTCCGCGTCGGCGTCCGAGATCGTCGCCGGCGCGCTCTCGGAAAACGGCCGCGCCGTGTTCGTCGGCACCCGCACCTTCGGCAAAGGCAGCGTGCAACAGCTCAAGCAGTTCGAACGCCGCGAGCTGGGCGCGCTCAAGCTGACCAACGCGTACTACTACCTGCCATCGGGCCGGAACATCCACCGCCGACCGATCAACGGCGACGACGGGCTGATCGAAGTTGAAAAGCCCATCACCGAGACCCGCCCCGTGCTCGACGAAGAAGGCAACCCCGTGCTCGGCGACGACGGCGAGCCGTTGACGGAGGAATTCGAAACCACCAAGACCATCCAGATGGACAAGCCTTGGGGCGTCGATCCCACGGAAGGCCAATACGTCCCGATGACCGTCGATGAGTTCCGCGCGATGATCCAGGCCCGACGCGACCGCGACGTCGTGCGGGACCGCGACGGCACCGCCGCCGCCGAAGCCGTGTCCGTCGACCTGCTGCGAGACACGTTCAAGGACAAGCAGCTCGCCGCGGCGTACGAAGCCGTGACCGGCCGGCTCGGGGGTGGCGATTGGCCCACCGTCGGGCAAAGCAACGCCGAGGCGATCATCGCGCTCGCCGAGATCGAAAACCTCAAGAAGGCCCGGCAACGCGCGATCGAAGCCGTCAGCGCCATCGACGAGGAGCTCGCGCAACTCGGTGCCGCGCCCACGCCCGCCGGGGTTGGCGCCGCCGACCTCACCCCGGCCGAGAAGTTAGAGACCGCCGAACCCGCGGACGGTGAGCCGGCGGAAACCGCCCCGTGACGCTGATCCTCGGGCTCGAAACCTCTTGCGACGAGACCGCGGCCGCCGTGGTAGACGAACGCCTCGCGGTGCGGTCCAACGTCGTCGCGACCCAGTTCGATCTGCACGAGCGTTACGCCGGCGTCGTGCCCGAGATCGCCAGCCGCGCCCACCTCGAAAAACTCACCCCCGTCGTCACCGAGGCGCTCGCGCAGGCCGGCGTCACGCCACGCGACCTGAGCGCGATCGCCGTCGGCCACCGCCCCGGGCTGGTCGGCTCGCTGATCGTCGGCGTGGCCGCCGCCAAGGCCCTCGCGTGGTCGCTCGATCTCCCGCTCGTCGGCGTCGACCATGTCGAAGCCCATCTGTCGGCGGCTTCGCTGCGGGGTCCGGGTTGCGAGGATCCAAAATCGGGCGCGCAAAACACGAACCCCATCCCGATCCCCGAACCCCGAGTCCTGTACCCCGCCCTCGGCCTCGTCGTCTCCGGCGGCCACACCTCGCTATACCGCATCCACGCTCCGCGACAACTCGAACGCCTCGGTGGCACCATCGACGACGCCATCGGCGAAGCCTTCGACAAAGCCGCCGTCATCCTCGGCCTCGGCTACCCCGGCGGTCCCCGCATCGACGCCCTCGCGCGGCGTGGCGACCCGCAGCGTTTCGCCCTGCCCCGCCCCACCCTCGATAAGCACTCGCTGGACTTCTCCTTCTCCGGCCTCAAGACCGCCCTGCTCTACGCCGTCCGCGGCCACCCCGTCGGCCGCGGCAAAGACGCCGCGTTCCAACGTGACCACACCGATCACGACGAGCAAACCCTCGCCGACTTCGCCGCCGGCTTCCAAGCCGCCGCCGTCGATACCGTCACCGAGAAGCTCCGCCGCGCGCTGCATCTCACCCAGGAGTCCCATGGGGTTTCGCCGTGGGCCAAGCCGCCCCGATCCCTCATCCTCGGCGGCGGCGTCAGCGCGAACTCTCTACTCCGCAAGCGTGTGCAGGAGTTTGCCGATCATCACCAGCTCGCTTGTCACCTGCCCGCGATGGACTTCTGCGTCGACAACGCCGCCATGATCGCCGGCCACGCCCACGCCCTCCTCGCCGACGGCGACACCCACGGCCTCGACCTGCCCGTCGTCGCCACCACCCGCGCATGACCGCCGCCGACGCCGAACAACCTCGCGCGTCAGCCGATCCGGCCGCGGCGGCCGGGCCGGATGCGTCCGAGCGGATCGAGCATGCGCTGCCTTGCCGCCGGTGCGGCTACGACCTGCGGACGCAACGCAAAGACGGCCGATGCCCGGAATGCGGCGACGCAGTCACCAACACCGTCGAGCTCTGGTCACACGGCGTCCGCTTCCCCGCGTTGCCTTCCGCGTTCGACGCGGCGCTGCGGCGATGGTCTGTGTCGCTTTTCGTCACCGGGCTGCTGCTGCCAAGCACGCTGTTTTTCGGCCTGCTGCTAGATGGAGCCGGCATCGGCGGCGGCGAAGCAGGAACGGCGTTGTTCATGACGCTCGTGTGCGTCGGTGTCGGGATCGAATACACGCTCTGGGCCATGGGTTTCAGATCGATGGCTCGCGTCGGGCCCGAAATCAAGTCGCTACGCGTGGGCCGAGCATTGGGCGAGTTGACCGCGGTGAGCGCCGGGCTCTGCGTGATCGGCGTCTGGCTGATGACGCTGACGGATCTGCAACGACAGCTCGACCCGCTCGGTTTCGGAGCGATCGGGCTCGGGATTGCCGTGACGCAGGGGCTTCGGCTCGGAGCGATCTTGGCGGTTTTGGATTCGGTGTTTCAAGAGCTGCGTGGTTTGCGTTTGGGCAAACACTTGTTGGCGATCCAGATCACCGCGGGCATGGCGATGCTGGCCTGCGTCACCCTGGGGCTAAGCCATTTCATCGTGGCGATCACGGCCACCTTGGATCAATCCGGGGGACCAGACGCATTTTTGGCGATCGCGATCTTCGCCGCCATGGCTGTCTATCCAACGTCATTGGCCACGGCCGTCGCGCTGGGCTTAACCACGGTCAAGGTCCGCCGCCGGCTCGCCGCGTTCGGCTACGGCTGACTTCGCGGCCGCCTCTCTACACTCGCGGCCATGCCCCTCGAACTAACCTTTCTCGGCTCCGGCACCTCCGCCGGCGTGCCCATGATCGGCTGCGACTGCGACGTGTGCGGCTCGCCCGACCCCAAAGACCGGCGCTCCCGCCCCTCCGTCCTGATCCGTTGGCCCGACGACACGCTCGACGCCCGAGACGACGGGAAGTCGGGCTGGGACAAATCTACCTCTTCATCGCAAGACGGCGATACCCCGTCGTTCCACGCCCGTTTCAACCCCCGACAGGTCGGCCACCGCCAACTGCTGATCGACACCGCGCCCGACCTGCGCGAGCAGTGCATGCGAGAGCGGCTCTCCCGGATCGACGCGGTGCTCTTTACCCACGCCCACGCCGACCACGTGTTCGGGCTCGACGACCTGCGCCGTTTCAACGCCGTGATGAAGCAGCCGATCGACCTGTACGCCGAGCCCGACGTGCTCGCGACCTTCCAGCGGATGTTCAAGTACATCTTCGAACCGCACACCAACGTCAACCCGTCGTTCATCCCGCAGCTGCTGGCGATGCCGATCACCACCGACGACACGCTCGAGCTGCACGGCGCGACCATCACGCCGCTGCGTCTGATGCACGGCCGGCTGCCCATCCTCGGCTTCCGCATCGACCACGGCGACGCCTCGCTCGCCTACTGCACCGACTGCTCGACCATCCCGCCGGAGAGTTGGCCGCTGCTGCGCGGCCTGGACGTGCTCGTGCTCGACGCGCTGCGTTACAAGCACCACCCGACGCACATGACCGTGGACCGCGCGACGGAGGTGATCGACGAGCTACGGCCCAAGCAAGCGTTCCTCACGCACCTCGCGCACGACGTGAAGTACGCCGAGCTCCGCGAGCGGCTGCCCGACCCGGTCCGCCCCGCATACGACGGCCTGCGGATCGCCCTGGCGTGACCGCGAACCCGATGTCGGCCCGGCTTCCACGGCGACGGGGGCGTTCAACGCAGGCCCATCGCCTTGCAGTTTTCCAACGAGATCCGCAGCGACTCGAAGGGGTCGAGGTCGCCGGCGTCGCGCTCGACGATGTACCACTCCACGCCCGCGGCCCGCGCGGCGTCGAGGACGGCGGGCCAATTCAGATTGCCCGCGCCGACCTCGCACATCTTGTGCTCGCGCTTGGCGTTGATGGTCATGTCCTTGAGGTGGATCGCCCCGATCCGGCCGGCCAAGCGGTTCAGCCAGTGGGCGACGTCGCCGCCGGCGTGGGCGACCCAGTACGTGTCGATCTCGAAAAAGGTCGGGTCGCCGAGTTCCCGCACCAGCAACTCCATCGGCGTGCGCTTGGGGTCGATTTGTTCGGGCGCGGCGGCCAAACCAAACGGCGCCCACTCGTGGCTGTGGTTGTGGTAGCCGATGCGGAGCCCCGCGGCGGCGTACGGGTCGGCGAGGGCCTGGAAGTCGGCGGCGAACTTCTTCCAGTCGTCTTCGGTCTCGTCGCCGCTCCACCCCCAGCCGCCGATCGCGGCGTACTTGCAGCCGATGGCCGCGTGGAAGTCGATCTCGGCCTGAACGTCTTGGAGCTGCTCCCACGAGCGGTGCGTCGCGCAGCAAACCAGACCCGTGTCATCGAGGATGGTCCGGAACGCCGAGCCTTCGATCTCGGCAAAAAACGCGGCGGAGGCTTGGATTGCGTCGTAACCCATGGCCTTGACCTTCCGGCAAGACTCGGCGATGCCGGCGGCGTCTTGGCAATGCTCGCGGAGGGTGTACATCTGGGCGGCGAGTTGGGTGGACATCACGGGGCCTCAAACGAGGAAAAAACAACACGTACACCGCGAACCTAATCGATTTCGGATGGCAGCGGTTATTCTGAATCGATGAAAAGATGCCCGTTCGGGACAAGGTCTGTTTTCGGTCAAGCGCTGATGCTGGGGCTGGCGCTCGCGGCGACCGCGCTTAGCGGCTGCAGCCGACAGATCGCCATGCCCGATCTGAACGACATCTACGAGCGGGCGGCGCAGAATCAATTCCCGCATCGCAACCCGGTCATCGTGATCCCGGGCATCCTTGGTTCTCGTCTGGAGCACGAGCCGTCGGGTCAGGTGGTCTGGGGCGCGTTCACGCCGTCAGCGGCGAACCCCAGCAAGGCCGAGGAAGCCCGGAAGCTGGCGGTGCCGATGCGCCTGGGCGAACCGCTCGCCGACCTGACCGACGAGACCCGATCCACCGGCGCGCTGGATCGCCTGGAAATCTCTCTCGCGGGCATCCCGATCCGCCTCGACGCCTACGCCAACATCCTCGGCACGCTCGGTGCCGGCGGCTACCGCGACTCGCAGCTCGGTTACGCCGGGGCGATCAACTACGGCACAGACCACTACTCGTGTTTCCAATTCTCGTACGACTGGCGCCGCGACAACATCGAAAACGCGCGGGAGCTGCTCAAGTTCATCCGCGAAAAACGGGTCGAGGTGCAGCGCAAGCACGCGGAGAATTTCGGCGGCGAGCCCCAAGATTACGACGTGAAGTTCGACATCGTCGCCCACTCGATGGGCGGGCTGATCACGCGGTACATGCTCCGGTACGGCGACGCGGAGCCGCCGGCCGTCCACCCCGACGGCACGATCGAGGACCCCGAGATCACGTGGGCGGGCGCGGCGTACGTCGAGATGGCGATCCTCGTGGGCACGCCCAACGCCGGGTCGCTCTCGGTGGTCCGGCAATTGATGGAGGGCTCGCGGTTCGCCCCGACCTACGCGCCGTACCCGCCGGCGATCCTCGGCACGATGCCGTCGCTGTATCAACTGATCCCGCGGACGCGGCACGGCATGGTGCTCAATACACCAGACCAAGACGGCCGTCGCACCTTCGCCGACCCGCTCTCGGTGGAATTCTGGCATAGCCGGCAGTGGGGGCTCGCCGACCCGGATCAGGACCGCGTTCTGGAGCAGCTGCTGCCGGATGCGCCGGACGCCGGGGAGCGCCGGGCGATCGCGTTGGATCACCTTTCGAAATGCCTCGAACGCGCCCGGGCGTTCCACCACGCCTTGGATGTGCCCGCCCGGCGACCGGACGGATTAGAACTCTATCTCTTCGCGGGCGACGCCCAGCCGACCGCCGCCAAGGCCGAAGCCCACTTGGAATGGCGGAACTACTCGGTGATCGAAGCGGGTGCCGGCGACGGCACCGTGCTCCGCGGCTCCGCCGTGCTCGACGAACGCATGGGCCAGAGCAGCGACCTCTGGTCGCCCCGCGTCCGCACGCCGATCGACTGGACCCACGTTACGTTCCTCCACAGCGATCACCTGGGCCTCACCAAGTCCACGACCTTCAGCGACAACGTGCTGTACCTGCTGCTTGAAAAGCCCCGGCGGCCGGCTCCGCCCGAGCTAGGGAGCGAAGAAACCTCGGCGGTCAACTGAATGGCAATGCGGGCGAGAGGACTCGAACCTCCACGGGGTTGCCCCCACCAGAACCTAAATCTGGCGCGTCTGCCAATTCCGCCACGCCCGCAGCGGTCCCGAAGCATACGGATAATCAACCGGTGCCGACGCGGGGGCCTCCCGGAGCTTGACCGATCCGTGCAACCCGCAGCGTTTGCCCAGTCCCAATCAGCGTGACCGGGATGGGGAAAAACCTCTCCCGGCCGTCAGGCTTTGTCCCCTACGAGCCGATCACGATGGACGAGGGGGGTCTCACCCGTGGAGACCTGATCATGCGATTTCTGACCGTCGACGACGACCAAGCCATCCTTACGCTGGTGGAAAACTTGATCTACAACCTCGGACACGAGACCGTCGGGTGTCTGACCGAGGAAGAGGCCAAGCAAGTGGAGGGAGAAATCCACGGCGTCATCGTGGATTGGCACCTGGGCGACACCACTTGCGAGCCGCTCACCCGAGAACTGAAAAACCGCTATCCGGGCGTGCCGATCATGATGATCACCGGCGACAGCGACCTGGACCTGATCCAATCCGCCCTCGCGCTCGGCGTGCAGGATTGGTGGTTCAAGCCCACCGGCCTGGAAAACCTCAAAGCCCAGATCAAATCCATGATCGCCGACGCCGCCCGCGCCCGAAGCCGGCAGCGTCGTCCCGAAGATCGCCAGGCCGCCTGACCGCGGCCTCATCCGTCATACTGACGGCATGTTCAAGCGACTCTGGCGATCGGACACGGCCCCAACGGCCCCCAGTGGCGACGGCCCCACCGCCGTGCTGGTCGGACACTGCGGTTTCGACAGCGGCGGGCTCACCCGCGTGCTGCGGGACGCGTTGCCCGGGGTCCAGGTGGAGTCCGCTCGATCCCTCGACGCGCTCGAACGCTTCGCGGACGCCGGCGCGTTGTTGCTGGTCAACCGCGTGCCCGAGGGCAACTTCGGCGGCCGCGACGGCGTCGAACTCATCCGACACCTCACGCAGCGCACTGCCGAATCCCAAACCGAGCCGGGAGACGACGCCAAGGCCGAGCCCAGCGCGATACTCATCTCCAACTACGCCGACGCACAGGCCCAGGCCGAAGCGGTCGGCGCCAAGCCCGGCTTCGGCAAGTCCGAGATGAACACGCCGCAAGCCCGGCAACGGCTCCTCGACGCGGTCCAAGCCTGACCGCCATCTCAGCGTCGGCTTACACTGCCCGGCGTGCCGCCCCGCGCCCACTGGTCCCGCCTCAGCGACGCCGATCTGCTGGACCTGCGCTTCTGCGACCTGAAGCTCTCGCTGAACGACACGCCCATCGCCGCGTCGATCGAGCAGCTGTACGAGGAACTCCGAGACGCCGGCCTCCGCCGGTTCAAGCCGCATTTCTGGCTCTCGTCCGAATGGTTTAGCCCCGACGGCGTGCCCGGCATCGCCGTGCCGTTCTACCTGGCCCACCCCAGGCTGACCAAGCTCGAGCGCTCGCAGATGCTTCAAGCCGAAGGCTCGACGCGGAAGCAGCGCATGCAGATCCTGCGTCACGAAGCGGGTCACGCCCTCGACACCGCGTACCGGCTGCACCGCCGCAAACGCTGGCGCGAGCTGTTCGGTTCGTTCGCCGACCCGTACCCACAGACCTACGCCCCGCGGCCCGGCTCTCGCAAATACGTCGTCCACCTCCCCGCCTGGTACGCCCAAGCCCATCCGGCCGAGGACTTCGCGGAAACCTTCGCCGTCTGGCTCCGCCCGCATTCGCGTTGGCGCCGCGACTACGCCGGCTGGCCCGCGCTGCGGAAACTCGAGTACATCGAGCAACTCGCCGGGGATATCGGCGAGGCCCCGCCGCCCGTCCGCTCCCGCGCGACCCCCGAATCCATCACCCGCGACCCGCGAACACTCCGCGAGCACTACCGCGCGAAACGCCTGTTCTACGCCGATGAGTTCCCCGATTTCTACGACGCCGACCTCCGCAAGATCTTCTCCGACGACCCGCGGTTTGCCGCCCGCCCCACCGCCGCTTCGTTCCTCCGTCGCGCCCGGCCGCGGCTCCGCGAAGACGCCGCCCGCTGGACCGGTGCCCACCCTTACACCGTCGACCAGGTGCTCCGCGACATGATCGACCGCAGCCGCGAACTCAAGCTCCGCCTCGCCGTTCCCCAGCCCGCCGCCGTCAAGGAAGCCACGCTGATGGTCACGGTCAACACCGCGCACTTCATGCACAGCGGGCACCACCCCGTCGCGCTCTGATCGCCCCATGAAAAAACAGCGCGTCATCCTCCTGGTCCACGCGGACCTGATCCCGCCCGAGTCGATCGACGGGATGAGCGACGAGCAGGTCGCGCCGTTCAAGACCGAGTTCGACGTGATGGCGACGCTCCGCGAGATGGGTCACGAGGTGTTCCCGATCGGCGTGTCGTCGGACTTGGCGGGCATCCGCGCCGCGGCCGAGCAACTCGAACCCGACGTCGCGTTCAACCTGCTCGAAGAGTTCGACGGCGTCGGCGTGTACGACGCCCACGTCGTGTCCTACCTGGAGATGCTCCGCCTGCCGTACACCGGCTGCAACCCGCGCGGCCTCATGCTTGCCCACAACAAGGCCCTGACCAAGATGGTCTGCCGCCACCACCGCATCCCCGTGCCCGACTTCTTCGTCGCGCCGATCGGCCGCAAGCCACGAAGGCCCAAACGCCTCGAGTTCCCGCTGATCGTCAAATCGCTCACCGAGGAGGGCAGCCTCGGCATCTCGCAGGCCTCCGTCGTGACCTCGGACGACAAGCTGGCCGAGCGCGTCGCCTTCGTGCACCGCGAGCTGCGCACCGACGCCATGGTCGAGCGCTACATCGAGGGCCGGGAGGTGTACGTCGGCGTCATGGGCAACGAACGCCTCCAAACCTTCCCGGCCTGGGAGCTCGTGTTCGAGAACCTCCGCCCGGGGGCGCCACGCATCGCCACCGGGCGGGTCAAGTGGGACATCGGTTATCAGAAACGCGTCGGCCTGCGAACCGAACCGGCGAAAGACCTGCCCGGCGGCCTCGAACAAACCCTCCCCAAGCTGGCCAAACGCTGCTACCGCGCGCTGCAACTGTCCGGTTACGCCCGCATGGACTTCCGGGTCACCGACGACGGCCGGACGTACCTGCTCGAAGCCAACCCCAACCCGCAACTCATGTACGGGGAAGACTTCGCCGAGTCCGCCCACGCCTCGGGGATCGCTTACGAAGACCTGCTCCAACGCATCCTGAACCTCGGACGCAAGTACCGGCTCGTCGGTCATGCGTGAACCCGGGTCGGGCGACGCCGCCCCACCGCCGCGCCGACGACGAGCGCACTCAACCACGCCGGCTCCGGCACACTCGACAACCCGGTCAGGTCCGGGCTCGACACCGACCCCCAGTTGTTCAGCACGGCGTTGAGCTCGGCCTGATCGACCACGCCATCCGGCCCGCCGCCCACCCAGCCGTCGGGCGTCCCGGCCTGCCCCCAGTTATTCAGCACGAGGTTCAGGTCGCCTTGCTCGACCTGACCGCTGCCGTCGAAGTCGCCGATGAGTGCCGAAGCTAACGACGAGAACACGAGCGTCAGCATGCTCTCCCGCGGCAGCAGCACGTCCACGGCGCCGTCCACGATCGCGAACGACTGCGGTTCGTAATAGCTGCCGTCCCGTGACAACCACGCCGCGACCGACGCCGCGTCGAACCCATCGGGCAGATCAAGCGTGACGGCATCCGCGTCGTCGTCGACATTAAGTAGCACGTAAGTCAGGGTGCCGTCGCCTTCGTGGTGGTACGCGCTAACGAGCAGTTGCGGGTCATCGGAGTCCACCTCGACGCGCTCGGCCCCGGGACGGATGTGTTTGGCGAAGTGTTTGTACGCCACGTATTTTGGCCGATCGGTTTCTTCGTTGATGGTCAGCTCGAACGTGTCAAGCGGGCGGCCGTCGGTGTATTGGGTGAACCAGTACAGGTACGCCGACACGTCGCCGGTCGCCAGCGCGTCGTGCATACGGACGCCCAAGGACAGCGCGCCGTTCTGGTCGTCGCGGGCCCCGGACAGCCATTGGTTGACGTCGCCGCTGCGTTCGGTCTGCCAGGTGGGCCGGGTCTCGCCGGCGTCCGGGCCGACGCCCTGCCACTGCGCCCAGGCGGTGGCCGGGTCGGTGGTCGTCCGGCCGGCGTTCCAGAACTCCCAGTGTTGGCCCGCGTTCGCGGAGGGATCGTCGAGGTTGACGCGATACCGGCCGTTGGTGCCGTCGGCGCCATGGGTCGACCAGATGTCCAGCGCGGCGTTGGCCTGCGGGTCGTTGCGTACCGCGTCGATGAACTGGAACTGCCGCCAGAGGATGCCCAGGTCCCCCTGCGGCCCGACGCCGACGCCCTCCGGGCCGTGCAGCTTGGTCTCGATCCGGTCGTTGGGATACGCGGCGTTGTGTTCCGCGATCGCGGCGTCCACGGCTTTAAGCGCTTTGACGTAAAGCGCGGGGTCGTACACCGCGCTGTTGTAGAACTCGGAAAGCACGGGCTCGTTCTGGATGCTGATGGCGTAGTACGGAACGCCGGTCTGCTGCTCCCAGCCCTTGAGCCAGGCCGTGATGTAACGGCCGAACTGCTGGAGGTTCTCGGGGGTATCGATCAGCGAGCCGCCGGCGGAGTTCGCGGTCGCGCCCCAGGTCGGCTTGGACTCGTTGACCACGCTGCCGTTAATCGGATGGATCTCCGGGCCCTTCATCCAGTGCGGCGGCGACCACAGCGAGCCGATCAGCTTGAAGTCCTGGCGCGGCGCTTCGTCGCGGAAGAACTGCTTGAGGTGGCCGACGCCCGCGGCATCGAAGTTGAACTTGGCGATGTTCGCGTAGGTGTCGCTGCCCAGGACAACCGGCGTCTCCATCTGGGCGTTGGTGGGGTTGAGCGTGCCCGTCTCGGTGAGCACGGTGTATTGCAATTCCATCCGGGCCATCGACGCGCCCAGGTCGTCGAAGAACAGATCCGCGAAGGCGTCGGTGTTGTAGCCCGAACGCGGGTTCGCGAAAGCATTGTCCATAAACCAAGGCAGGGCCGTGCCGAACCCGTCGATGGTTTGGGCGCGGTCGTTGAGGTTGGCCGTGACCTGCGTCGCCGACGCGCCGGCGGCGGAAAGCGACAGGGCTAAAACGGCCGAGGCGCGGCGAAACGAAAAGCGGGCCGGGCCGAACTGCGTGCGAGGCATGGCGGGGTTCCTGATCGGGTGCTCGGAATGCCTAAAGTACCGGATTGTCTGAAAAAGCCACGACAGAAATCCGTGAGCGCCCAAAAACCGCACGCCCCGCCGGCTGAACGTTTTGACCGCCGACCCTCGTCGCCAACTCGACGCCCTGCTCGCCAAGGCCCACGCCCTGCCGCGGACGCCCGGGGTGTATCTCATGAAGGACGACGCCGGCATCGTGATCTACGTCGGCAAGGCCGCCCGCCTTAAAGACCGCGTCAGCTCGTACTTCCAGCCCTCGGCCGACCTGGGCTTCAAGAAACAGCAGATGCTCGGCTTCATCGTCGACTTCGACACGCTCGACTGCGAGTCCGAGTGGGAGGCGCTGCTCACCGAAAACCGCCTCATCAAAGACATCAAGCCCCGCTTCAACGCCCGGCTTATCGACGACAAGACCTTCCCGTACCTCGCAATCACGCTCAAGGACGACTTCCCGGGCGTGTTCATCACCCGCAGCCCGCAAGACCCGGAGTTCAAGGGCGCGAAAATCTTCGGCCCGTTCGTCTCGGTCTACGCGCTCCGCGAGTCGATGCAGATCCTGCAGAAGGTCTTCAAGTTCCGCACCTGCCACCTCGACATCCGCGACGACGACGAGAAACGCGCGTACTTCCGCCCCTGCCTGCTCTACCCGATCAAACAGTGCACCGCCCCGTGCGCGATGAAGATTTCCAAGGCGCAGTACCGGGCCGACATCGACCGCTTCGTCAAGTTCCTTGGCTCCAAACGCTCGGTCATGCTCCGCGAGATGCGGCAGGAGATGCAGCAGGCGTCCGACGACCTGAACTTCGAGCACGCCGCCACGCTCCGCGACCAGATCAAGGCCATCGAAAAGCTCGACCACCGGGCCGACCAGAAAGACGGCTGGCAGCCCGAAACCGAGAGCCTGTACGTCGACCCCGAAAAGGGCCTGCGCTCCCTGCAGAAAACGCTCGGCCTCGACGAGCCCCTCCGCTGCATGGAGGCGATCGACATCGCCCACCTCGGCGGCAACGAGACCGTCGGCTCCAAGGTCTGCTTCGTGGACGGCCGGCCGCTAAAAAACGAGTATCGGCGATACAAGATCAAGACCGTGGACAACGACGACTACGCCGCGATCGCCGAAGTGGTGAGCCGGCGGTACCGCGACGCCGGCCTGGGCCAGGAGCTCTACCCCGACGTGATCCTGATCGACGGCGGCCTGGGCCAACTCCACGCCGCGATGGCCGTATTCGATGACCTCGACGTTAAGCCGCCGATGGTGATCTCGCTGGCGAAGAAGGAAGAGTTGATTTACACGCAGGCCCGGGCCGAACCGATCAAGCTCGGCCGCGAGAACCTCGGGCTCAAACTCTGCCAGGCCATTCGCGACGAAGCCCACCGCTTCGCCCAGCACTACCACCACATCCTCCGGCGGAAAAAGATGCTGGAAGAAAAGTGACGGCCCGCGGCGTCTCGCGTCGCGGGCTTTTTTTCGCGCGCGCTGCTAGGGTAAAGGCGGATGCGGTGCCGCGAGGCGTTCTCTTCTTTTGCGTGCGTGTCTGTCACAACTCGTTCCCATGGTGATCGCCGCGGCTTCGGCCGTCGCCGTGGTGTGGCTCGTCGGGTGGTCGGCCCGCGTGGGCGTGAGCGACACCCCACCGGCCATGGATCCCGCGGTGGCCGCCGCGGCGGACGACGCCCGCGACCCGGCGTTCACGCGCGACGAGCGCTACGCGTTGCACGTCGACGGCCCGGTCGCGCCGACCGGCCAATCCCCCATCCTGTCCGATCTGGTGCGACGCGGCTCGTTGCCCCCCTTGGCCAAGCGGCTGCCCGAGAACCCCCCGGCCTTGCGCGGGCACGACGGCGTCGGCACGTACGGCGGGACGTGGCTACGCCTGGCGATCGGCCCCGACGACGTCAGCGTCGTGAGCTGGCGGCTCAACGGCTCGACGCTGACGCGCTGGTCGCCGCTGGGCTACCCGATCGTGAACCATCTCGCCGAGTCGGTGCAGCCCAGCGACGGCGCCCGGGCGTGGACCGTCAAACTGCGCGAAGGCATCCGCTGGTCGGACGGCGATCCTTACGACACCGACGACTTGTGGTACTGGTGGACCTGCGACGTCAACCACCCGCTCACCGCGGAGAACCCGCCGACGTGGATGCGCAACGGCGCGACCTTCGGAACGATGGAGCGGCTGGATCGGTGGACCGTGCGCTTCGTCTTCGACGAGCCTTACCCGCTGTTTCGCGAGGTGTTGGCCAAGGTCAACGTCCTGACCAACACGCCCGAGCATTACCTCCGGCCGTTCCACCCGGACCCCGAAATCGGCGATCCCGACCTCGTCGCCGACACGATGCGGCGCTACAAGCTGCCCAGCGCCCCGGCGTTGTACGGCTACGTCAAGCAGTGGAACAACCCCGACCATCCCCGGCTCTGGCCCTGGATCTACCAGCGCTTCCGAAGCAACCCGCCGCAGGTCCTCGTCCGCAACCCGTACTACCCCGTCGTGGACGAAGCCGGCAATCAGCTGCCCTACATCGATCGCCTGCAGTTCGACGTGCTCGACACGCGGATGCTGGCGCTGACCGCGGCCAACGGCGGGGTTTCGATGCAGACCCGCCACATCCGTTTCGCGGACTACACCGAGTTGATGACGCGCCGCCCCCTCGCGGGCACGGAGGTGCTGCACTGGTACCCGACCGTCCGCTCGGCGTACGTCGTGAACCCGAACCTCAACCGCCGGATCGATCCCGAGCGCCCCGACACCGCGTGGAAGGCGCGGCTGCTGGCGGACAAGCGGTTCCGCCAGGCGCTGTCGTTGGCCGTCGATCGCGACGCGATTCGCGAGGCCGAGCAGGTCGGCATCGGCGAGCCCGCGCAGGTCTCGCCGGGCCCGGAGAGCGACTTCCCGGCCCCGCAACTCGCGAAAGCGTTCACCCAACACGATCCCGATCGGGCCAACGCACTCCTGGACGAACTGGAACTCACCGACCGTGACGCCGAGGGGATGCGGACGTTCCCCGACGGGACGCGGATGACGTTCTTCCTGGATTTCACGGCGTACAACGGCGTTGGCCCCGCCGAGTTCATCGTGGACGACTGGGCAAAGGTCGGCGTGCGTGTCGTGCCGCGTGAACGCGCCCGGCCGCTGTTCTACGTGCAGAAGGACGCCGCGGATTTCGACCTGAATGTCTGGACCGGCGAGAGCGACACGGTGCCGCTGCTCTCGCCGCGCTACCTGATCCCGATCGATACCGAATCGTTTTACGCGGTGAACTGGGCGCGGTGGTTCATGCTCGGCGGCTACTACGGCAGCGCGCAGGCCGCCGAGACACGGGGCGCGTCACCGATCCCCGAAGGCCACCCGATGCGTGACGCGGTGTCGGCGTGGGTCGCGGCCCGCGGCGCGGTCGACCCGGCCGAGCAGGCGCGGCACCTCCGAACGGTGTACGACATCGCGGCCGAGAACGTCTGGAGCATCAGCTTCGTGACGCCGCCGCCGGTGCCGGTGGTGATCGACGCGCAGATGCGGAACGTGCCCGCGGTGGCCTTGTTTGGTGCGGAGTTCTCGACGCCGAGCAACGCGGGCCACGACACGTATTTCTTCGCCGACGCCGAGCGGCGCGACTCCGCGGCGATGCGGGCCGACGTTGCCGACGCGCTGCTGAACCCGATCTCGCGCCCCGCGGCCGACGGGTCTGACGGCCGCGGAACCAGCGCGACGAGCGTCATCGTCACGCTCGTCTGGATCGCCTTGGGGCTGATGCTCGCGGTGCTGGCCTGGCGGCACCCGTTCGTCTGGAGACGCCTGCTGATCATGGTGCCGATGCTGTTGATCGTCAGCGTCGTCACGTTCGTGATCATCCAGCTCCCGCCGGGCGACTTCCTCGCGTCGCGGATCATGCTGCTGCAGGAGTCGGGCGACGAAGCGAACCTGCGGCAGATCGAAGACCTCCGCACCGTCTTCCACTTCGACGACCCGGCGTGGCGGAGGTACCTGCGGTGGATGGGCGTCGATTGGTTCTGGACCTTCGACGCGGCGGATACCGGGCTGTTGCAGGGCAACCTCGGCCGGTCGATGGAGACACTCACGCCGATCAACCAGCTCGTGGGCGACCGCCTGCTGCTCACCGCGGCGATCTCGATCGGCACGATCGCGTTGACGTGGCTGATCGCGCTGCCGGTGGGCATTTACTCGGCCGTGCGGCAGTACAGCCCAACCGACTACGTCCTCACGCTGATCTGCTTCCTGGGCATGTGTACGCCGGCCTTCCTGCTGGCGCTGGTGCTCATGGCCGTCAGCGGCGTGTCGGGCCTGTTCAGCCCGGAGTACGCGGCGCAGCCCAACTGGTCGGTCGGGAAAGTCGTCGACCTGCTCAAGCACATCTGGATCCCCATCGTCGTGTTGGGCGTGACGGGCACGGCCGGGATGATCCGCGTGATGCGGGCCAACCTGCTCGACGAGCTGCGGAAGCCTTACGTGGTGACGGCCCGCGCGAAGGGCGTGCGCCCGCTCAGGCTGCTGCTGAAGTACCCGGTGCGGCTCGCGCTCAACCCGTTCGTCTCCGGCATCGGCCACCTGTTCCCGCAGATCGTGTCGGGCGGCGCGATCGTCGCGATGGTGCTCGCGCTGCCGACGGTCGGGCCGCTGCTGCTCTCGGCGCTGTTCACCGAAGACATGTATCTCGCGGGCAGCATGCTCATGGTGCTCAGCCTGCTGGGCTTCATCGGCACGCTCGTCAGCGACCTGCTGCTGCTCTGGCTCGACCCCCGCATCCGCTACGAGGGGGCGTCGCGTTGAGCTCAACCGCCCCCGAGAACGGCTCGGCCTACCTGAGCCAATGGCAGCTCACGAAGCTGAAATTTGCGAAGCACCGCCTGGCCGTGTGGAGCCTGCGGGTGATGGTGCTGCTG
>JBCDDH010000030.1:0-36956 GCA_039180415.1 Planctomycetota bacterium
AAAGGGGTGTGGTCGCTCACGCGACCTGTCGGGGGGCATAAATCAAACGTCCAGGTCGTCGGCGTCTTCTGCGCGGTCCATGATGAAGCGGAACCGCGCGGACGGGTCTTTGCCCATCAGCTCGTCCATGACGCGGTCCGCGGCCAAGGCGTCGGTGATGTCCACCCGCAGCAGCCGCCGCGTCTCGGGGTTGAGCGTCGTTTCCCAGAGGTCCTTGGCCATCATCTCGCCCAGCCCCTTGAAGCGGGTGATCTCGGGCTTGGCGTTGCTTTTGACCGAAGCGAGAAACGCGTCGCGTTCGGCTTCGTCGGCGGCGTACATCCGATGCTTGCCGACTTCGACGCGATACAGCGGTGGCACGGCGATGAACACGAAGCCGTCTTCCACGAGCGGGCGCAGGTGCCGGAAGAAGAACGTCAGTAGAAGCGTGGTGATGTGGTGCCCGTCGGAGTCGGCGTCGGCGAGCAGGATAATCCGCTGGTAGCGCAGCTTGGCCGGGGCGAAGTGTTTGCCGATGCCGCAGCCCAACGCGGTCACGAGGTCGGCGAGCTCTTTGTTCGTCAGGACCTTGGTCAGGGCCTGGCTCTCGGTGTTGAGCACCTTGCCGCGCAGCGGCAGGATCGCCTGAGTGGCGCGGTCTCGCCCCTGTTTGGCGCTGCCGCCCGCCGAATCGCCTTCGACGATGAACAGCTCGGCCCCGTGGCGGTTGGAGCTGGTGCAGTCGGCGAGCTTGCCGGGGAGCGTGAGCCGGTTCGCACTGGTGACAGTCTTGCGGGTGACGGCGTCGGCGGCGGAGCGGGCGGCGGCGCGGGCGCGGGCGGCGTTGACGATGCGCGCGACGATCGTGTCCCCAACGCTGCGGTTTTCGTTGAGCCACTGCTCGAGCACGGGTCGGACGGCGTTGTCCACGGCCGGCTGGACCTCGGGGTTGTTGAGCCGATCCTTGGTCTGGCCTTGGAACTGCGGATCGGGGATGAAGACCGAGAGGATGCCGACCACGCCCTCGCGGATGTCGTCGGGGGTGATCTTGACGCCCCGGGGCGTGAGCTTGTGCGTATCGATGAAGTTGCGGACGGCCTTGTTGATCGCGGCGCGGAGGCCGGCTTCGTGGCTTCCGCCGTTGCCGGTGGGGATGCCGTTGACGTAGCCGCGGACATGCTCGTCGGTCGCGTCGGTCCAGCGGAGCACGGCCTCCATCCGCACGTCCCCGACCTCGCGGTCCAGGCCGAACGCGGCGTCGTGGATGGGCTTGGCTTGCCGGTGTTTCTGCACGGCGTCGAGGTAATCGGCGATGCCGTTGTCGTGCTGAAAGGTAATTTTGTTTTTCGCGTCGTCGTCGATGAAGTGGACCTTCACGCCCTTATGCAGGAACGAGACGACTTCCAGGCGTTGACGGATGGTGTCGGCGTCGAACTCGATCCGCGGGAAGATCGTCGCGTCCGGCTCGAAGGCGATGGTCGTGCCCGTGCCGCGGACGGTGCCTTTTTTCTTCAGCAGCTTGCTGGTGGGCTTGCCTTTTGCAAACTCCATGCGGTACTCGCTGCCGTTGCGTTTGACCGTGGCGGTGAGTTTTTTGGAGAGCGCGTTCACGACGGACGCGCCGACGCCGTGCAGGCCGCCGGAGGTCTTGTAGTTCTGGCCTTCGAACTTGCCGCCGGCGTGGAGCTCGGTGAGCACCATCTCCAGCGCGGGCTTCTTGGTCTTGGGGTGTTTGTCGACGGGGATGCCCCGGCCGTTGTCGGCGACGGTGACCTTTTCCCTGCCCGCGTGGAGGGTGAGGGTGATCTCGGAGGCGTGGCCGTTCATCGCCTCGTCGACCGAGTTGTCGAGGATTTCCCAGCACAGGTGGTGCAGGCCGCGGGAATCGACGCCGCCGATGTACATGCCCGGGCGGACCCGGACGGGTTCGAGGCCTTTGAGGGCGGTGATGTCGGCGGCAGTGTAGGACTTGGTGGCGGTCATGTTTGGCTTCCCTGCCTTGGTTTTCGACCAATTTAACGCAGAGGGCACACAGACGCGGAGGAAAGCTAACGATCCGACGCTTTTGCTGCTCTGCGTTTGTTTTCCACTATTCGATGGTGATATGCGTAGGGTCGAATGCCGGCTCAGGGATCCGTGGGTCCATCGCCTCCATCGTGTCGGCGACGATTCGGGCGACGATGAGGTTTCTTGCCCAGCGCCGCTCGGCGGGGATGATGTGCCAGGGCGCGTGTTTCGGGCTGCACTTCTCGAACACGTCTTCGAAGGCGTGCTGGTAGTCATCCCAGTGGGCGCGTTCGAGCAGGTCTTCGGGGTTGAACTTCCAGTGTTTCTCGGGGCGGTCGAGCCGGCGCTGGAGGCGTTGCTTCTGGTAGTCCTTAGAGATGTGCAGGAAGAACTTGACAACGGTGGTGCCTTCGTCGGCGAGCATCCGTTCGAAGCAGTTGAGATGGTCAAAGCGGCGCTGGATGACCTTCTTGGGTTGCCACCCCTTGACGCGGACGATGAGCACTTCTTCGTAGTGGCTGCGGTTGAAGACGGCGATATCGCCGCGGGCAGGGGTGTGGTGGTGGACCCGCCAGAGGTAGTCGTGGGCGAGCTCTTCTTTGCTGGGTGATTTGAAGCTGGTGACGTGGCAGCCCGCGGCGTCAAGCGGGTTGAACACGTGGCGGACGGTGGAGTCTTTGCCGGCGGCGTCCATGGCTTGGAAAACGATCAGCAAGCCTTGCTTGCCTTCGGCGTAGAGCTTCTCCTGCAAGGCGATCATGCGTTGGTGCTCGTGGGCGAGCAGGAGCCGGCCTTGTTCTTTGTCGATCGGGCCTTCGTAGCGGGTTGGCGTTTCGGCGAGATCGACTTTCTCGTTTGGCGTGACGCGGTAGTCGTCGAGCCGGAACGGGAATGCGGGCAGGTGCCGGGGATCGAGATCGAGGCTAGGCATGGGCGGGGCTTACCGAGAGGGCGGGCGGTCGAGGTATTGCCGGGCGAGTTCGAGCGCCCAGAGGGTTTCGCCGGTTGCATAGAGCTTGACGGTGTAGTCGGATTCGAGCAACTCGTCCGCGACGCGGAGCAGCTCGGGCAGGATCGCCTCGACGGCGTCGGGGTCGTCGAGGTGGACGGCCAGGCGGAGCAGCGGCGCGAGCGTTTCGGGGCCGCCGTGCGCGGTGGCCCAGAAGCCGCGTGCGGGTCGGCCGGTGGCGGTGTCGTAGTGCAAGTAAAGCCGGGGCAGGCGGTCCAGGGCGAAGTCCAGCGCCGCGCGGGCGGCGTCGGGGTTGGTCGTCACGCAGCGTTCAGCGACGGTGAGCGTGAGGTTGGTTTGCTCGTGGCCGTTGGCGGAGTAGACGACGTAGCGATCGCCCATCGCGGTGGCGATCTCGGGGCGGATCATCTGGTGCAGCAGGCCATGGCCGGCGGGCGCGGCCACGCGGCAGCGCTCGATCAACGCGGCCTTGCGATCGGCGAGCTCACGTAGACCGTCGTCGTCGAAGCGTTCGGCCAGGCGGGCGACCAGGTCGGGGTCGAGGTCGATCAGGAAGCAGTTGGTGGCGAAGCCGCGGGTGCCGAGGTTGAAATAATTGCGGACGTACCACGTGTCGCCTTCGATGGTCTGGTGGCGGGCGTAGGCGTGGAGGATGTCGCGGACCACGGGCTCGTCGTCGTGGCCGAAGGCGTCGACGCCGAGGATCAGGGCCTCGGCGACGCGGAGGGCTTCAGTGGTGCCCGAGGCATCGAGCGGCTCGACGCGTCGCGTGGCGTCGTCGGGGTCGGCGGTGTAGCCCCAGGCGACCATGCCGTGGGCGTACGGGTCATCGACGGGCGTGTCGATGACGAGGTGTTCGAGCATTAATGCGCGAAGCGGATCGTACATCGCGCGGTCTTCGGCCAACGCGGCGTAGATCGCGAGTTGAGCCAGATCGACGGCGTAGACGCGGTGGTGGTCGCGGGCGATTTCATGGTTGTGCAACAGCCGGTCGGCCTCATTTCGTAGCTCGGCATACAACCACCTTTCCCTATCCATGAGCTCGCTGCGATCGGCTAGCGCCAAGGTGTCCCGAATCACCTGCACTGGAACAGCCAGCAAACAAAGCAGGACGATCCCGCCTAGCGATGTGGCGACCCGTGGGTGAGCGATGCGTGGCACGGCACTAAGTTACGAGAAGACTTGACTCGCGGTACGCTTTGTCCATGCCTGCTTCACGCTACGTCTTGGGGGCCATGACCGGCACGTCGCTCGACGGCTTGGACGTCGCGCTGGTGCGGGTCGACGGCGTCGGGTTGGACATGACCGCAGAGTACCTGGGCTTGGTGAGTCGGCCCCTTGGGGAACTGGCGGAAGAGCTGCGGTCGTTCGCGGCGGGCGAAGCGCACCCGGCGTTGACGTT
The DNA here is from genome assembly GCA_039180415.1 of Planctomycetota bacterium. Taxonomy (GTDB): domain Bacteria; phylum Planctomycetota; class Phycisphaerae; order Phycisphaerales; family Phycisphaeraceae; genus CAZIXN01. The sequence goes on from JBCDDH010000030.1 coordinate 4,359, forward strand.
TTCGTTGACCTCGCGGACGCTGGGTCAGGCGTACGCCGACGCGTGCGTGGAGTGCGTGGAAAAGTTTCTGCCGGAGGGCCGGTCGTTGGACCTGATCGTCGCGCACGGTCAGACGATCTGGCACGCGCCCGAGGACGGGGTGAGCTGGCAGCTGTTCGATCCGATGCCCTGCTGCCGGGCGCTGCGGGCGACGGTGTGTTTCAACCTGCGGCAGGCCGACTTGGTCGCGGGCGGCGAGGGCGCGCCGATCACGCCGATCGCGGACTGGGTGATGTTCCGGCACCCCGACAAGCACCGACTGGTCGTGAACCTGGGCGGTATCGCCAATGTCACGAGCCTGCCGCCGGACCGACCGATCGAACAGATTACTGGCGGCGACATCGGGCCGTGCAACATCTTGATCGACGGCATCGTGCAGCGTTTGGTGAAGGGCAAGATGTACGACGAAGACGGGGCGATCGCGCGAACGGGCACGCCGACGGGCTGTGTGGTCGACGTGTTGGAGAAGCACCCGGCGCTGTTCGGGGAGGGGCATCATTCATTGGGCCGAGAAGACTTCCCAGAGCAATGGATCGATCGCCTGGTGTCCGAGCTGCGGCGGCAGGTCGCGCCGGCCGACCTGATCGCCAGCGCGATCGAGGGCGTCGCGACGCTGGTGGCGTCGGTGGCGGCGCCCGAGGCGGACGAGTTGATCCTCGCCGGCGGTGGCGCGCGGAACCCGGTGCTGGTCGAACGGATCGCGGCGTTGTCGCCGTTCGAGAGCGTGGTCTCCAGCGACGCGGTGGGCATGCCGTGCGAGGCGCGGGAGGCGGCGGGGTTTGCGGTGCTCGGGGCGTTGTCGCAGGACGGGGTGCCGATCACGCTCTCCCGGATCACCGGGGCGCAGCGGCCGGGGCGGGCGGGCATGTGGGTGTTTCCTTGAGTCGGCTTGGGATCGTTGATTTCGGATTGGAACTTCGAAATTGGAATCACGGATTGCTTCATGGCTGATCCCCAATCCGAAATTTCTGCGGACCGCGGGCACCTGCTCACCGAGCGGCGGAACGATGCGTCGGCGTCGCTGGACGCGCTGGACACCGAGGCGGCGCTGCGGGTGATCAACGCGCAGGACGCCGCGGTGCCGGCGGCGGTCGCGGCGGCGATTCCGGCGATCGCGTGCCTCGTCGATGCGGTGGTTGCGGGGATGCGGCGGGGCGGCCGGCTGGTGTATGTGGGCGCGGGCACGTCGGGCCGACTGGGCGTGCTCGACGCGTCGGAGGTGCCGCCGACGTTTCAGGCCGACCCGGGCCGGGTGATCGGGATCATCGCGGGCGGCGACGGCGCGCTGCGGGTGAGCAGTGAGGGCAAAGAAGACGATGGGCACGGCGCGGTGGCCGAACTCGAAGCGCTGCGGCTGACGGACGCGGACACACTGGTGGGCATCGCGGCGGGGGGTACGACCCCCTACGTTTGGGGCGCGGTCGCGTTCGCGAAACGCCGCGGTGCCGCCACGGGCTTCGTGACTTGCGTTCCGTTGGCCGATCTGCCCGCGTCGCGTGACGTCGGCATTGACCACGGCGTCGAACTGCTCGTGGGCCCCGAAGTCGTCACGGGCTCCACACGGATGAAGGCCGGCACCGCGACCAAGCTTGCGCTCAACATGATCAGCACCCTCGCGATGGTCCGGCTGGGCAAGACGTGGGGCAACCTGATGATCGACGTCAAAGCGAGCAACGCGAAGCTCCGCGACCGCGCGGTCCGCATCGTGCAGAGCCAGACCGACCTGTCGCGGGAGGCGGCGTTGGCGACGCTCGAACAAGCCGACGGCAGCACGAAGCTCGCGATCGTGATGGCCCGGCTGGGCCTGGACGCGGACGCCGCGCGGGCCCGCCTCGACGAACACGGCGGGCGGCTCCGGCCGCTGCTGGGCGACCCACGCTAATCGCACGGCCGTTCCGCTGATTTTTTGCTGAGAGGCAGCCTGGTCGCTTAAGCGAGCAGGCCGAAAAAGTGCTCTGCCGGCGTCGGGCGACGGTCGGAGGTTTCAAGCGGTGAGGGCCCGCATCTTGTCGACGCATTCGGTCAGCGCGGGGACGGGGTTCTCGACGTCGGCTTCGTATTCGATGACGGCGTAACCGTCGAACCCTACGTCCTGCAACGCGCCGACGAACGCGGGCAGGTCGAGGTTCCCGGTGCCGACGACGACGTCGCTCCACATGCCGGCCCGGTCGAAGACGAAGTCCTTGTAGTGCACGCCGACCACGCGCTGTCCGAACTTCTTGACCCATTCGACGGGCTTGCCCTGCCACGGGCCGATCTGCAGGCACCAGGCGGTATCGATGCAGAGGCCGATCCGCGGGCCGCCGAGCTTGAGTAGGTATTCGAGCACGTCGGGCGAGCCGCCGAACATGTAGCCGCCGTGGCAGTGGATGCCGAGGGTGATGTCGTATTCTTCGCAGAGCTTTACGACGTTGGGCATGCCGTGGTAGTAGCTGTCGATCTTGAAATGGGCGGACATGTGCTTGGCGCCGGCGGCCTTAGCGCACTCGAACCACTTACGCTCGACGGCCTCGTCGCCGGTGAACGTTTGCACGCCCAGCGAGACGATCTGCACGCCGGCGTCGTTGTACGTCTGCACCACGTCCGCGAAGCCGTCCGGGTCGGAGAAGTCGGCGTGGATTTCGCAGAGCTCGATCTTGTCGACGCCGATCTGGCGAGCCTTGGCGGCGACGTCGGCGTTGTCTTTGAAGTGGCGGAAGCAGTAGGACTGGACGCCGTAGTCGAGCGGGCCGGGCATGAGATTCTCCTGGAGTTTGCTTGGATCGAGTTTGCGGGGCACCAGCTTAGCCCGCCGATCGGCGGGGCGTCGGTACACTCCCCCGATGCGTGCTTACCTCGACCTGTTGCGGACGATCCTGGATCAAGGCGTGGACAAGGCCGACCGCACGGGCACGGGTACGCGGTCGATCTTCGGTCACCAGATGCGGTTCGACCTGAGCGACGGCTTCCCGCTGGTGACCACGAAGAAGCTGCATCTGCGGTCGATCATCCACGAGCTGCTGTGGTTTCTCCGGGGCGAGACGAACATCGCGTACCTCAAGGAGCACGGCGTGCGGATCTGGGACGAGTGGGCCGACGAGCACGGCGAGCTCGGGCCGGTCTACGGCAAGCAGTGGCGTAGTTGGGGTTGCGCCGACGGTACGACCGTGGACCAGATTTCGCGGGTCGTCGAGCAGGTCCGGACGAACCCGGACTCGCGGCGTTTGATCGTCAGCGCATGGAACGTCGGGCAGATCGAAGCGATGGCGTTGCCGCCGTGCCACTGCTTGTTTCAGTTCTACGTCGCGGAGGGCCGGCTGAGTTGTCAGCTCTATCAGCGGTCGGCGGACGTGTTTCTTGGCGTGCCGTTCAACATCGCGAGTTACGCATTGCTGACCATGATGATCGCACAAGTCACGGGGCTGAGGCCGGGCACGTTCGTGCACACGCTCGGCGACGCCCATTTGTACGCGAACCACTTCGAGCAGGCCCGGGAGCAGCTGCGGCGCAAGCCGCGATCGCGGCCGACGATGAAGCTCAACCCGGAGGTGAACGATCTTTTCGCGTTCACGTACGAGGATTTTGAGTTGGTCGGCTACGACCCGCACCCGCACATCAAGGCCGCCGTCGCGGTGTGAACCAGGCGGGTGGGCGATTGACCTAGGCTGCGGGCCATGACGCTTGCCCTGATCTACGCACGTTCTGAAAACCACTGCATCGGCGCAGACGGCGGGTTGCCGTGGCGCTTGCCTGACGAGTTTCGGCATTTCAAGCGGACGACGATGGGGAGCCCGATTTTGATGGGGCGTCGGACGTACGAGGACCACGAAGGCGTGCTGCCGGGGCGGACGAACGTTGTGTTGACGCGGCGGCCGGACTTCCACGCGGCAGAGGGCGTCTTGATCGGCCGGGACCTGGACGCGGCGTTGACTGAGTTCGCCCCCGGAGGCGAGACGAACCCGGGCGGGGTGGTCTTCGTGATCGGCGGGGCGGGCCTGCTCGTCGAGGCGTTTGCGAAGGCGGACCGCGTGTACGAAACGGTGGTGCACGGTACGTTCGAAGGCGATACGTTCCTTGAGCCGTTCGATTTTTCGGGCTGGACCGCGACGACGCTTGAAGAACATCCGGCCGACGAAAGGCACAGCCACGCGTACACGGCGACGCGGTACGACCGGGTTCGGTAATGCTCGCCGAAGCTCCAACGGCGAACGGATCGCGTCGATTTTTCCGGTATGTACGGGTCGAATCGCAACCCGACCTATAGCGATGCGGCGCTGTTAGAGCAGCAACGGAGGAACGTCGCCTGGGCGGTGCTCGCCTTCGTGTCGGTCGTCGCGATCGGCACGGTGGGGTTATGTATCTCGAAGAACACTGGAGCGCGTGGGACGCGCTGTACTTCACGCTGATCACGATCACGACCGTGGGCTACGAGGACTACGGCGTGGACGGCAAGGGCGAAGTGTTCGCCCTGTTTCTGCTTCTGGCGGGGATCGGTACCTGTGCGTACGCGTTCAGCCAGGTGGTGCAGTTGGCCGTGAGCAAACGCTTGAATTGGAGTGTCCGTATGGAACGCCACATCGCCGCGCTGTCGGATCACTTTGTCGTGTGCGGGGCCGGCCGGGTCGGCCGCGCGATCTGCGAACGCTTCGCGGAGCCAGGCCAACCCGTGGTGGTGGTGGACCCCGACGACTCGCGCTGCGAGTGGGCGCGGCAGCGGGGGCACTTCGTGGTACAGGGAGACGCGGGCAAAGACGAGACGCTGCCGCGAGCCAATGTCGAGAAGTGTCGCGGGCTGGTGGCGTGTACCGCGACCGAGAACGAGAGCCTGGTGATTACGCTGACCGCCCGGTCGCAGCACCCAGACTGTGCGATCATCGCGCGGTGCGACCACGAAGACGCCGCGGCGGAGTTCACGCGGGCCGGGGCGACGCGGGTGGTGGCCCCGGCGCTGTATAGCGGCGGGCACGCTGGACGCGTTGGCCCGAGTGCGGACCCTGGCCGCGGCCGCGTGACGATTCGCGGGACCCACGTCGGGTTGGGTTATGCTTGCGGCCCGCGGGCGATTAGCTCAGTTGGCCAGAGCGTTCGGTTTACACCCGAAAGGTCCTCGGTTCGAGCCCGAGATCGCCCATTGGCCTTGCGTGGGTTTTCATTCTTCCGGCTGTGGGTCGAGGACCAGCAGCGGCAAGTTCGCGGTGGCGGCGCCGCCGTGACCGTCGCGGACGTAAGCGAATATGCGGTAAGCCCCGGGCGCTTCGGGCATTCGGAGCGTGGCGTGGTCGAGCTCGGCTTCGATCACGGCGCTGGGGTACTCGGCGACGCGGGGTTCGGCGTCGCCGCCCAGGCGGTACTCCGAAGCTTCGGACTTGAGCCGCCAGGAAACCTGCAACGGGTCGCCTTCGGGGTCACGGGCTTGGAGTTCGACTTTCAGGGTCGCGCCCGGTTGTAGGCGGACCGGGCCGCGTGGCGTCAGCGGTTCGACGGTGGGCACGGCGTTGTCGGGGTCGGTGCCGCTCCAGAGTTCTTGCATCGTGTCGACCGAGCCGAGCCGTTCGCCGAAGGGCAGGAACATGCCGAACCACGTCGCGGTGGCTTCCTGTTTTTCGCCCCAGAGGAAGATGAACGACCCGAGCGATAGGCCGCCGCGTTCGGACTCGACGCCGCCGAGGTACGAGCTGCGGTAGAACTCGGCCTTTTGCGTGCTGGTGGGTTCGATGACGGCACCCCATTCGGTTTTACCGACCTCCCACGTGCCGAGGGGGCCAAACTCGGTAATCATGTAGGGCTTCGTGCCGCCGGCTTCGCGGTAGCGCTGAGGGATGCTGCTGGCGCCGCCGTAGCTGTTGATGCCGACGATGTCGATGTCGGGGCAACGCTCGTGGACCATCGGGATGCGTTGGCCGCCGACTTCCGTGATGGTGGTCATCGCGGGGCGGGCGGGGTCGAGTTGCTTGACCATGGCGGCGAGCTGTTGGACGTGATCCCAGATGCGGGTGTCGTCGCCTTCCCCGAAGCCTTCCATTTCGTTGCCCAAGCCCCAGAGCAGGACGGCGGGGTGATGCCGGTAGGCGAGCACGGCCTCTCGGACCATGGCGGTTTGCTCGGCGAGCGCTTCGGGGTCGCCGTAATCGAAGCCGTGGCGCTCGTGTTCGAGCCAAAGCCCCACGGCGACGGTGAGCCCGCGGGCGTGGGCGGCGTCGAGAAGGTCCATCGTTTCGGGCCCGACGCCCCAAGTACGGATGGTGTTGCCGCCGGCGGCGACAAGTTGAGCCAAGTGGTCCTGCCCGCCGGCCCCGAGGACGAAGTAGGGCTCGCCGTCACGGGTGAGGGTGTAACCGGTTTCGGCGTCGCCGGCGACGGCGACGGCGGGAGTCTGCGCCGGAGGCAAGTGTGGAGCGGTCGGGTCGGCGGCAGCGTGGCTAGCGGCGATGAGCAAGGCGGTAGCGCAATAACCGGGACGGGTTCGCTTGAACATGGATTGCCTTTCGAGAGGAGGAGACGCGTGAGATGCTTGATCGGAGTATACATGAAACTGTTTCACTTCTGTAACACCGGTCGCCGGCTCGGGGTTTTCCCGGCCTTTACAGTGTGGCACATGTCCAGTGTCCGTGAGATCGCGCAACAGGCTGGCGTGTCCATCACCACCGTGTCGCGGGTGCTCAACAACCACCCGCGCGTGAGCGACGAGGTGCGCAAGCGGGTACTCGAGGTCGCGAATCGAGAGCGGTATCAGCCGACGGTGGGGCGGCGGTCCACGGTGAATATCGCTTTGCTCTATACCGGGGCGATGGCGGTGGGATCGGCGTTCGACGCGGCGCTGATGGAGGGCATGACCTCGGGCATGGAGGAGTTCGGCTACGACCTGATGGTGCTCGAAGGCAACCGCGTGCGACAGGAGGACGAAACGTTCTCGCAGGTTTTTTTACGCAAAGGCATCCGCGGCGTCATCCTCCGCTCGGGCGTGGCTTCGCGGCAGCCGGCCTTGGAGATCGCCGCAGAAGGGTTCCCCGCGGTGGTGCTGGGGGACCGCTTCGAGCATCCGACCCTGCGGTTCGTCGGGGCCGACTCAACCGCGGCGAGCGTGCAGGCGATCGAACACCTGATCGACCTGGGCCACCGCGACATCGGCGTGGTCACCAACGTCGAAGACGACTGCGACCACCTCGACCGCCTGCGCGGTTACCACGAAGCGATGGATGCTGCGGGGCTGGATCACGACGCGTCGCGCATCTTCCGCACCCCCGCCCACCGCGTCGGCGGCGAAGCGTTCATGAACCGGTTCGTCACAATGCCCGACCGGCCCACGGCGTTGTATTTCGTCGATCCGATCGCCGGGTTCGCCGCGCTTAATCGCGCCCAGACGCTCGGCCTGAGCATCCCCGGCGACCTGTCGATCGTGGGCTTCGACGACCACGAGTGGCGGTTCCTCGCTCGGCCGAAGCTCACCGCGGTTTGCCAGGACGCGATCGCCCTAGGACGTTCGGCGTTCGAGATGCTCAACCAGCTCATCGAGCACCCCGACCGCCCGACCCCGGCTTCCACCAAGTCCGCCTGGCTCGAGGTGCACGGCTCGACCGGGCCGCCACGCCGGGGTTGACGCGGCACGGCACCGCGCACTTGGGGTGGCCGGTCGAATGTCCTAGTCTGGGAAGATGTACGCGTCCCACGGCTTCCTGCGTTCGGACATCGGCGACGTCGACGTCGTCTACCACGACGGCCTGTTCCATCTGTTCCATCTGGTGCTGCCGAATCACGACTTCATCGCCCACGCCACGAGCGAAGACGGCCTGAATTGGACGCGGGTCAAGAACGCGCTGTTCGTCGATGACCCGGGCACGTGGGACGACGACATGCTTTGGACGATGCACGTCTCGCCGGACCCCGACGAGCAAGGCCGGTGGCGGATGTTCTACACCGGCTTGTCGCGCCACGAACTAGGCCGGGTGCAGCGGATCGGGTTGGCGTGTTCGTACGACCTGATGAACTGGGAGCGATGCCACGCGGGCGATTACCCGTTGGAGGTGCCCGGGCCGTATTACGAATCGAGCGTGAACGAGGGGCGCAGCTGGGTGAGCTTCCGCGATCCGTATTTTTTTACGGACGGGAAGGATCGGCGGTGGCTGCTGTTTTCGGGTCGCGTGAAGGACGGCCCGGTGGTGCGTCGCGGATGTGTGGGGCTGGCGAAAGAGGTGTCGCCGAATCGCTTCGAGTTTGCGCCGCCGTTGTACCGGCCGGGGCTATACGACGACGTGGAAGTGCCCGTGCTGTTCGAACTCGACGGCAAGCACTTTCTCATGGGGTCGATCCGCGAAGACACGAAGGTCCACTATTGGTACGCCGACCCTGATTCGGGCCCGGAAGGTCCTTTCCACAACTACTTCGACAACGTGCTGCTGCCCAAGGGCAATTACGCGGCGCGGATCTGCCGCAGCAACGGCGACTGGTTGCTTTTCAACTTCTTCGCCAAAACCGAGAGCCACGCCGGTCAGCCGATCGTGCGGAAGCTGTTGCCGCCGCCGAAACGCCTGGTTACGGATTCGACGGGGCGGCTGTGCATGAAGAGTTTCGGTGGGTTCGATCGGCAAGTACTCAAGCAGGAGCCGATCCCGCCGGTGGAACACTGGGACCGCTTGCTCGCCAACCCGCACGCGCAGGTAAGCGTGGGCACGGTAGCGGGCGAGGGCTCGCTGAGCTGCCAAAGCGGTTACGAGGCGTTCCTGCTCCCGGGAATACACGAACATTTCCGGATGCGAGCGACGATCGGTTTGGACGGCCACGGCAAATGCGGCATGGTGCTGCGGGCGGACGCGCAGGCCGATGGGTATTACCTCTCGCTGGACCTGATCAAGGGCGTAGCGCAGCTGCGGGCGTGGGGCGAGAACCGCACGCACCACGCGTTCGACCACGCGTTCAAATACACGCAGTTGCAGGCCGGATACTTCATTAGCGACGCCAAGGGGCCGTGGCAGATCGAGGTCGTGTCGTACGGCGTGTACCTCGAGGTGTCGATCGACGGGTACGTGCTGCTGACGCTGGCGGACGACACCTACGCGAAGGGGCGCATCGGGTTTTACGCCGAGAGCGCGACGCTGCACCTGGAAGGTCTCCAACTGGAGACACTCGACGCGCCGCGGCCGGAATCGACCGGCGGGACGCTATGCAGCTCGGCGGCGGAGGCGGTGGCGGACGAGCAGGCGATGGCCTTCGGTCGTGAGTCTGACCCGTCCGGGACGACGGGCCAAGTGCCCGGGACCGGACCGGTCCCCGAGCCGTCGGTTCGGATGAAACCCGAGGGCTTCCCTTGAGCGGCCCGTTCTGGCTGCTGGTGAGCGACGTGGACGACACGCTGACCGGAGACGGCGCGGCGTTGGCCGAGTTGGCCGACGCGTTGACGCGGCACGCGGACACGGTGGCGGTCGCGCTAAATTCGAGCCGGCCTTGGGCGAGCGTGGAACGCACCGTGCGCGAAGGGTTCCCGGTGAATTTCCCGATCGCCGCGACCGTCACGGCGATGGGGACCGAGATGCGGATCGGCGGGCGGCCGTGCGAAGCGTGGGGGGAGCACCTCGGCGATTGGCCGCGCGACCGTGTCGTCGAAGCCGTGACGGGCTTGGGCCACGCGCCCCACGCCAACGAGTTTCAGACGCCGCGCAAGGCCAGCTTTGCGGTGCCTCCAGAAGCTCAAGGCCGGGTCTGCGACGCGTTGCGGCGAGCCGGATTGCCGGTGCGGATCATCGCCTCCGGGATCGACGACTTCGACGTCCTGCCGCCCGGTGCGGGTAAGGGCGAGGCAACGAGTTTCCTGCACGCGCAGCTCGAAAAACAATGTGGTCACGTCTTCAACCTCGTGGTGGCCGGCGACTCCGCGAACGATCTGGCGATGTTCCAAGCCGCGCCACGGGCGATCGCGGTGGGCAACGCCCGGGCCGAACTGCTCGACGCGATGCCCGGTGAGACGTCGTACCACGCCCGGGCTCGGCACGCCGCGGGGGTGCTGGAAGGCCTGCGGCACTTCGGCGTGCTCGTCTAAACCTCGCGAGATGAGCGGGGTTTCTCCGGGGGCGGCTGGCGAGCATGCACAAAATGCCTATGTTCGAGGAAAGGCCTCGCACACCTCGCCACGAGAGGAAGCCCCCATGTCTCCCGCCCCGCGCGGCTCCATCCTGATGATCTCCCTGCACGGCTACGTCGCCGCCGAGCCCGAACTGGGCAAGCCCGACACCGGCGGACAGGTCGTCTTCGTCCTCGAGCTGGCCAAACGCTTCGCCCGCCTCGGCTACCACGTCGACGTGCTCACCCGCCAGTTCGAAGATCAGCCCGTGCAAGACGTGGTCAACAGCAACCTGTCGGTCTGGCGGGTTCCCTTCGGCGGCAAGGGCTTCATCCGCAAGGAGGACATGCACGATCACGTCGGCGACTTCGTCACCAACACGCTCGCCGCGATCCGCAAGCGTGGCCTGAAGTACGACGTGATCAACAGCCACTATTGGGACGCGGGTTTCGCCGGCCAGAAGATCGCCGAGGAACTCCAAGTCCCGCACATCCACACGCCGCACTCGTTGGGCTGGTGGAAGCAGCACCGCATGAAGGGCGCCAAGGACGCCGGCGAGGGCGGCGGCCTGCGTTTCGAAGAACGCATCCGCAAAGAGTTCATCATCTACCGCAGCTGCGACCACGTGATCGCCACCTCCGACGAGCAGGTCGACCTGATCGAGGAGCAGTACCAGCTGCCGCGCGAGAACATCACGATGATCCCGCCGGGCATCGACGAGGCCCGCTTCACCCCCGCGCCGCCGTCGCAGCTCGCGAACACCCGCGCGGAACTGGGCATCAAGCCCAACGACATCTACGTCGTCGGCCGGGCGGCGCACAACAAGGGCTACGACCTGATCCTCAAGGCCTTCCCCCACGTGCGGAAGCTCGTGCCCAAGTCCCGCCTCGTCCTTGCCGCGGGGGCGAATTCCAAGCAGGACAAGAAGCTGCTCGCCAAGTGGAAGGACTTGGCCAAGGACGTTGGCATCGCCCGACACGTCAAGTGGCTCGGGTACATCGAGGACGACGACTTGGCCCGGTATTACCGAGCGCCCGGCGTGTTCGCGCTGCCTTCGCGGTACGAGCCGTTCGGCATGACCGCGGTCGAGGCGATGGCCTGCGGCACGCCCACCGTGTTGACGATCCACGGCGGGCTGCACCAGCAGGTGGAATTCGGCAAGCACGCGCTGGTCGCCGACCCCAAGAGCCCCGAAGAGTTCGGCGCGATGCTCGCCATGCCGCTGCGCTACCCGTGGCTGCGTGACACGCTCATGGTCGAGGGCGCCCGCTTCGCCCGGCGGACGTTCGGCTGGACCGGCATCGCGCGGCGGACGTTGGCGATCTTCGAGCCGTTCCGCGGCAAGTACGACGCGCTCCAGCCGGACTCGGTGGACCTGGATGTCAACGAAGCAGCGGCCGAGCCGGTGGAAGCGTGAACGCCCACACGGAAACAAACGCGTCCGGCGTCAGGCCCGCCGACCCGGTGATCGTCGGGATCGGTGAAGCGCTCTTCGATGTGTTCGACGGCGAAGCTCGGCTCGGCGGCGCGCCGCTTAACGTCGCGGTCCACGCGCATCGGCTGCTGCGGGACGGGGACGGGGACGGGGGCGGCGGGGCGGGCGTAGTCGTGAGCCGCGTGGGCCGAGACGCCTTGGGCGACCGCATCGAACGCACGCTGTTTGAAGAAGGCACCCCGGTCGATTTCTTGCAACGCGACCCCCGGCTCGAAACCGGCCGGGTCACCGTGGAGAAACACGACGCTTCTAACGGCGGCGGCCACACGTTCCACATCGAACGCGACGCGGCTTGGGACGAGATCGCTTGGGACGAAGGTTTGGCGGCGCTGGCGGCGCAGGCCTCGGCCGTGGCGTTCGGCTCGCTTGCGCAGCGCGAAGCGGTTTCGCGAGCGACGATCCAACGGTTCGTCGCTCAGGCCCACGCCGCGATCCGGCTGTTCGACGTGAACCTGCGGTCTTCCGATGGGACCGACTTCTTCGATGCCGACGTGCTCCGGCGCGGGTGCGAACTGGCCAATTACGTGAAGCTCAACGACGAAGAACTCGACACGGTGAACGCTTTGACCGGCACCGGTTCGGCCGAGTCGCTCCGAGAAGCGTTCGGGCTCGAAGCCGTGATTTTCACCCGCGGGGCGAAGGGAACCGCGGCGTACACCGCGGACGGCTTGGTCGAAGGCGAGACGGCCGAGGCCGAGCGTCGGCACCCCGACGCGGACACGGTGGGCGCGGGAGATTCGTGCTCGGCGGCGTTGCTGGCGGCTTTGACGACGGGGCGGGACCTCCAAACGGCGTTGGACTTTGCCAACCGGGTCGCGGCGTTTGTCGCGCACCAACCCGGGGCGACGCCGCGACTGCCCGCGTCGATCCGGCTGTAGCCCGGAACGCAACGGCGGCTTGATGGGAGGGCTCTCGATTCGCCGTATGGCGGGGCGGTTCTCGGATCTGATTTTATGTGAGATGTGGCTCGCGGGCTTTCTCGAGCAGGCGTAACAGGCGATCGATCTCCGCGTCGCTGAATCCCGGGAACTGCTCCGCGTGGATCGCCATCACCGGCTCGTCCAGCCTCCTGAGCAGCCCCTGCCCTTTGCGGGTGATCTGTACCCGTACCACCCGGCCGTCGCGCGGGTCGCGGGTCCGTTCGGCCCAGCCTTGCTTGACCAGCCGGTCCACCAGCCGGGTCACGTCGGCGCCGCGGTCCAGAAGCTGAGGCCCGATGTCTTGCGAAGGCAGGCCGCCGGGGTGGTGGCCGCGCAGGATCCGCAGCGCGTTGTACGACGAGAGCGTCAGGCCGTGGCTGCGGAACAGCTCGGCCAGTTCACGGCCCAGGTCGCTGGCCGTGCGGACCAGGGCGAGGTACGCGGCCTGCCGGGGTTGATCGAAGTCGTCCCGCTTGTGCAGGGCGTCGGCGACGCGGCGGGTAGGCGTGCGGGTCGGCTTGGGGGGCTTCGCCATACCGCACGGTAGGCGGCGGCGACGCGGTAGTCTCTGCGGCATGATTCAGACGCCGGTGATGACCACAGACCTGCCGTTGCCCAACCGCCGCGCCGGGAAGGTCCGCGACGTGTACGACGCGACCCTCAAAGACGGCCGGCCTTGCGTGGTGCTGGTCGCCACCGACCGGTTGTCGGCGTTCGACGTGGTCATGCCCGATGGCGTGCCGGGCAAGGGCGCGGTGCTCACGCAGATCAGCGCGTGGTGGTTCGCGCGGATCGCCGAGCATTTCGGCGACCTGTTGCCGCACCACTTGATCTCGACCGATCCCGACGATCTGGTCGGCTTGAGCGACGAGCAACGCGCGTCGCTGCACGGCCGGGTGATGATCGGCCGGCCGACACGGGTCGTGCCCGTCGAGTGCGTGGTTCGCGGATATCTCACGGGTTCGGGCTGGTCGGCGTACCGGCGGGACGGGGCGGTTTGCGGGGTCGAACTCCCGGTCGGCTTACAGAACTGCGAACGGCTGCCCGAACCGATCTTCACGCCCACCACTAAGGCGGCAGAGGGCCACGACGAACCGATCACGTTCGAGGCCGCGGCGGAGCGGGTCGGCGAAGCCACGATGCGTCGTCTGCGCGACGCGTCGCTCGCCGTCTATCGTTTCGCCCACGATCTCGCGAAACAACGCGGCATTCTCCTGGCGGACACGAAGTTCGAGTTCGGCGTGCCCACGGACGACGCGGGTGGCGAGCCGATCCTGATCGATGAGGCGCTGACACCGGACAGCTCCCGCTTCTGGCCGGCCGAGTCGTACGCGGCGGGCCGGGAGCAGCCGAGCTTCGACAAGCAGTTCGTCCGTGATTACTTGCTCGGGCTCGTTTGCGACGGGCAGTGGGATCAGCGGCCGCCCGGCCCGAGCATCCCGGATTCGATCGTCGCACAGACCGTCGAGCGTTACGCCGAAGCCAAGCGGCGGCTCCTGAGCGAACCCGCCGGTTCGCCTTGACTGGATCGAACGGCCCCCTCCCTTAAACTTCACGGTTGCAGCAGGTACGTTCGATCGATCGGTGCGGAGGTGTCGTGTGGCCAAGTCTCGAAGCGACGGAAACGGCGTGAAGCCTGAAAAAAGGCGGGGACGCTGGCGGAAGCGTCTGGCGATCGCGGTGCCTGTCGCCGTGGCGGCTTACGCGGCGATTGGTTTTCTGGTGGTGCCGTGGGCCGCGCAGCGGTGGGTGGTGCCGATGGTCTCCGAATCGCTCAACGGCGACGTGACCGTGGACACGATCCGGGTCAACCCGTTCGCCCTGTCGCTCACGCTCGAAGGCGTGTCGGTCACCGACGAAGCCGGAGCCCGGGTGATCGGCCTAGGCCGGCTGTACGGCAACCTGCAGGCGTCGTCGTTGTTCCGGGAGGGCTTCGTGCTCGGCGACGTCGCGCTCGACGAGCCGTACCTGTTGGCCGTGCTGGAAGAAGACGGCTCGCTGAATCTCGCGAAGCTGATCAAGCCTTCCGATCAATCGAGCACCGAGCCGATCACGCTGCCGCGGGTGCGCGGCCGGTCGCTGGCCATCGATGCGGCCAAGCTCGAATTCATCGACCGCATGATCGCGGGCTCGCCGGACCGCACGGTCTCGCCGATCAGCTTCGCGGTCCAAGACTTCGACACGCAGCCCCTGCACGGCAACACGCACCGGTTCTCCGCGGCGACCGAAGCGGCGGAAAACGTCACGTGGGAGGGCGAAGTGTTCCTCAACCCGCTCGAAGCCACGGGCGCGGTGACCGTGACCGATTTCGACCTGTCGGTTTATGAACCGTACGTGCAGCAATTCGCGCCGCTACAGATCGGCTCGGGCCTGGCGAGCCTGGACTTGTCGTACGAAGTCGCACCGACTCGGGCCGAACGCGCGGTGGGCGTCACGCTCGAGAGGATGGACGTGACCGCGCTCGACGTCGCGTTGGAAGCCCACCCGTTGCTGGCGTTGGAACGCTTCACGATCGAAGGCTTGGCCGCCGACGCCGTGGCTCGTTCGCTGACGGTCGGCCGGATCGCGTTGGTCGCGCCGGACGCCACCGTGGAGCGGGAGTCCGACGGCACGCTCGCGGTGCTCAAGGCGTTGGGCGCGATCGCCGCGGCACGGGCCGAGTCTGCCTCTGGAAAAGAGGAAGCGTCCGTTCGATCGGACGCCGATGCGGACGCGCCGCTGATCCCGATCGAGATCGCGGATAGCGTGCCGAAGCCCTACGACGAAGCGGTACGCGCTTTAATCGATATCGCCAACGCGGCGACGCAGCCCTGGTCGCTGCGGCTCGACGCGTTCGAGATGAGCGATGCGCGAGCGCACTGGTCCGACCGCGCCGTGGAGCCGAACGTCGAATTGTCGGTGGCGGACACGTACCTGACCGCGGGGCCGATCACCAGCGAAGCGGCGTTTGCGACGGACTTCGACTTCGGCGCTACGGTCGTGTCCGGCGGGGCGATCCAAGCACGGGGACGCGTCGAGCCGCTCGCGTCCCGCGCGGTCGTCACCGCGTTCGAGAACACCGGCTTTGCCCTCGCGCCGCTCGGCCCGTACGTCCGGCAAGCGGACCCTCGGCTGCGTCTGCCCGACGGCACGTTGAGTGTTCGGGGCTCCGACCTGGCGGGCGCGTTAAGCGAAGCCGGCCTGCCGGAGGTCCGCATCGGCGAGTTCACGGTCCGCGGCGCGATCGACCTGGAAGTGCACGAACTGGGCCCGCCGCTCGACGTACCGCTGCGGGACCTGGACCTGGCGTTGCTCGGCCTCGACACCGCCGCGGGTGACCCGGTCCAAATCACGTTTCTTACCAAGGTCTACGACGGCAGCATCGCTGTGAACGGCTCGGCACTGCCCGACTTGGCCGACCCGCTCGGCTCGACGATCGATCTGAACATCGTGATCGACAAGTTCCGCCTGCAGCCGCTGTCTCCGGTTAGCGGCGAATACGTCGGCCGGGCCATCGAGGATGGGACGCTGAACACCAAGCCCAACGGCCCGCTCACGATCCAGCTCATGGCGCAGCAGCTCGAGGCGGTGATCCCGGTCAGCATCCTGGGGTTCGATTTCGGCGAAAAGGTCGACAGCGAAAACGCGACCAAGCTGCCCGTCGGCCTCGCGGTCGCGGTGCTTAAGGGGCCCGACGGCACGATCAGCCCGCCGCCGATCCGCATCTCGGGCGACTTGTCGGACCCGAGCGTCTCGATCGTCGGCATCGTCGGCCACGCGGTGACCAACCTCGTGGTGGGCGTCGCCAGTTCGCCGTTCCAGATGCTCGGCGGGTTGATCCCTCAAGGCGAGGGCGAGTCGGGCGAACCGCCGGACCTGTCGTTCGTGGGCTTCGCGCCCGGCTCGACCAAGCTCACCGGCGACGCGATGAGCAAGCTGGACCTGCTCGGCGAAGCGATGCTCAAGCGGCCCGCGCTGCGGATGGCGGTCCGGGGTGTGCCGACGCGCGGGATCGACGAGCCCGCCTTACGTCGCGCCGCGTTCGAAGCGGCGTTGCGGGAGAACACCGCCGCGACGCTCCCCGAAGGCGACCCGCGGCGCATGGACCCGTCATCGATCGGTGTCAACGATCAGCAGTATCGCGAGGCGGTGCGATTCGCGTTTGCGGCGATGCGTTCCCCGAGCCCGGAGCAAGCCGCAGAAACGCCAGACTCCGCCCCCTCCGCGGAAGAGTCGCGGGCTGTCGTCGAAGAACCCGGCTTGGACGTCCCTTCACCGCAGGCCGCGTCGGACGCGGCGTCTGTGGACGTTTTGGCTTCGACACCAGGCGAAGCCGAACGGCCGAACGACGCGCAGCACGCCGAAGCAAACCAGGTGATGCCCGAGGCGCGTCCGTTGGCGGCCGAAGAAGTCGTCGCGGACGAACCGTCAGAGATGCGTCTGAAGCTGCCGATTCTCGCCGAGCAAGGCGTCGTGGGCGCTGCGCAAGCACAAACACAAAGCCGGGCTGACGTGCGTCCGCGCGGCAGGCGTCTGCGTGCCGGCCGATCCGTTCGTTTCCGGGGTACAGCCGCCCCGACGCCCGTGGCTCAACCCGCATCGGTCCCGTCGGAAGAAGCGGTGACGAACCTCGATGCAGAACCGGTGCTCGAAACAGCTGAGACCTCGACCTATCCGGAACCACGGCGGTTGGAGCCGGATGCGAAGCCGGATACCGATAGCGCTCAGCCCGACTCAGACGTAACCGCGTCGTCCGAATCGACCGCCGTAGCGGCGACAGACAACGCCCCGGAGGTGAACCCGCAAGACGAGTCTGTATCGCAGAAGCCTTCCGATCTTGATGCCGATCTGGTTGACGATGTTGCGAGTTCATCGGCTGAACCGACCGAGCCCCCGGTCCCGTTCGAGCAAGCGGAACGGGAGGTGCTGGCCCGCGTCCCCTTGCCTCCCGAGGCGTTCGTGGATCTGCGGCAACACCGGGTGCAGGCCGTCGTGGATTACCTCACCGGCTCGGCCGGGCTGCCCGTTTCGCGCGTGATCGCCTCGCACGAACCCGCCCGGGTCGAGTCGACGGAAGCGCCGCTGACGCCGCGCGTTTTGTTTGATCTGGCCGCGGCGGAGTGATCGCGGGCGCGGCCCGGATTTGGTCGGGTTTGCCCCCAACGCATACAACGTCGGCATGTGGAAGACCGATCTGGGCCGACTCCGTGTGGTGAGCCTTTTGGAAGGGGTTTCGTACCTGCTGTTGTTGGGCGTTGCGATGCCGCTGAAGTATGCCTCGGGCTTACCGGAGGCGGTGCACGTGGTCGGGTGGGCGCACGGCGTTTTGTTCATCGCGTTGGCGGGATTTCTGTTGATCGCCTGGCGGAGGGTGCCCCTGAGTTTTGCCTTGACGGTCGGGGTGTTCGTCGCGGCGCTGCTGCCGTTCGGGCCGTTCGTCGCGGACCGGTGGTTGAAGGAAAAAGCCCACGCATGAAATCCGTGGGCCTCGCGAGGGTGTTTGATCGGGCTGCGCTTAGATGTGGGCGAGCTTGTTCAGGCCGTTGTAGGCGGCAACTTTGTAGGCCTCGGCGAGCGTTGGGAAGTTGAAGACGTTGTCGATGAAGAAGTCGGCCTTGCCGCCCAGACCCATGACGCATTGGCCGATGTGAACCAACTCGGTCGCGCCGGTGCCCATGACGTGGACGCCGAGCACCTCGTGGGTGTCTTGGTGGATGAGCATCTTAAGCATGCCGGTGCGGTCGCCGAGGATCTGGCCTCGAGCGATTTCTTCGTACCGCGCGATGCCGGCCTCGTAGGGGATGCCTTCCTGCGTGAGCTGCTCCTCGGTCTTGCCGACCATGGAGATCTCGGGCACGGCGTAGATGCCGTAAGGGAACAGGTCGGTGTTGTAGTTGCCGCAGGGCTCGCCCAGGGCGTGGGCGATCGCACGTCGGCCTTGCTCCATCGAGGTCGACGCGAGGGCGGGGAAGCCGATGACGTCGCCGGCGGCGTAGACGTGATCGACGGTCTCCCAGCGGTATTCGGGCTTGGCCGCGTCGTCCTTGCGGCGTTGGAAGCGCGAGTCGTTGCCATCGCCGGTGCCCTCGGCCATGCCGTCCGGGGTGACGAGCACTTCGTTTTCCTGCTCGACCTCGACGCGACGGAGGCACTGGTAGTGCTCGTTGACCTTCAGCCGCTCGCGATCATCGAAGGAGATGCCGACGTTGTCCAGGCCCAGCGCTCCGCAGACGCCTTGGCGGCCCACGGCGTAGAGCAGCGTTTCGGCCTTAAGCACCTTGCCGGACTCGAGCTTGGCTTGCACGAGCTGCCGCGTCGTGCCGTTGGAGACCTCGATCTGTTCGATGGTCTCGACCTTTTCGCCGAGGCGAAGCGTGATGCCCTCGCAGCGCATGAAGTACATGAACGCGCCGCTGATCTCCGAATCGAGGAAGCCCAACACTTGGTTTCGGCCTTCGACGAGGGTGACGCGGACGCCCAGCGTGGCCATGATGCAGGCATATTCGGTGCCGATGACGCCGCCGCCGACGACGATCATGGATTTGGGCAGCTTGTGCAGGCGGGTGACTTCGTCGGAGGTGAAGACGCGCTGGCCGTCGAAGGGCACGTTGGCCGGCCGGGCGGGGCGGGTGCCGACGGCGACGAGGAACTTGTCGGCGGTGATCATCTCCGACTCTTCGTCGCGGGTGACCATGACCAGGTTCGGGCCCTCGAAGTGGGCGGCGCCCCAGATCAGGTCGATGCCGTTGCGGTGGAACTGGTCGCGGATGACTTCCCACTCGTGGCGGATGACTTGCGAGGACATGCCGACGAGGTCTTCGATGGTGATGTTCTTCTTGACCGGGTTGTTGTCGCCGTAGAGCCCGCCGCGGTTGGAGCCGGTGAGGTGGATGGCGGCCTCGCGGAGGGACTTGGACGGGATGGTGCCCGTGTTGATCTGTGCGCCGCCGAGCACGTTCTGCTTCTCGATGATGGCGACCTTCTTGCCGAGCTTGGCGGCTTGGATGGCGCCTTTTTGGCCGGCGGGCCCGGTGCCGATGACGACGACGTCGTAGTGTTTCATGGTGGGTGCTCCCTGATCGGTCTGGCTCTCGCGTCGCACGACGGCCCCCCGGCCGTGAAACACAGCGTCTATCGGTTTATCGACTGTGCGTGAGGCGAGGGTGAGGACGGCGGCGGCAGGCACCCGCGATGCGACGAGAATACCCGCAGAAGGGCGGTTTACGTCCGAGAAGTCGGCCCACGTCGTTCAGGAAGCCTCGGTTGCGTCCGCGTTTGCTTCGGGCGGCATCCGCGAAAGGTCGGCGAGGTGGTGCCCCAATCGCAGGAAGATCACGGTTTCCACGGTCCACCACAACAAAAGGTCCCACCACGACGTCGGCTCAATGTTGATGCCGGCGGCGTCGAGTCCGGCATACAGAGGTATCGCCACCGCGATGCCGATTAGCGCCCATCGGAGTGCCACCACCCACCCGACCATGAAAAATCGATGCAGGAACTGGCTGCCGCTCGCGCCTCCGTTGCGGCGGTAGGCGTACAGCGAACCGAGCACCACGATGGCCGTGCTGCCGAAAACACCGGCGTAATCGAAGGCGTTGCTACCCGGCACCGGTGCCGTGGCTAGAACGCCAAGCCCCGCGTACACCAGCAAATACGGCAGAGCCTCGCGGTCGGTCGCAGGGCGTTGATTGAGCTGCCGCTTGAGTGATCCAAGTCGAAAGAAATACACGTGCGGTGCCTCCCGGTATCTACTCGTATTTCTGTCCGTCGTGGATCAGGTAGCCGGGCTCGTGTCGGCCGCGGGGGTCGTGGTGGGTCCAATGCACGACGCCGCCGAGTTCGTTGGCCTCGAAGTCGCCCTTGAACTCCAGCGTGTCGCCTTCGCGCGGGTTCGGGATGCGGGGGGCCAGGTCGATGTTGTGGCTGACCTTGATGACGTGGCCGTCGGAAAGCTCGACGAGGAAGCGTTGGTGGCGGGAGCCTTCGTTGTCATCGGGCAGTACTTTGACGATGGTTCCCGACGCGGTGACGGGGGTGTCGGCCGCGCCGTTGTTTTGTAAGTCGGTGATGAAGTGGCGGCCGCGCGTGTCGGATGTGTCGGACGAGCTGGGCGTGGTCTGCCGTACGCCCGTTGCCGCGTCGGGTTCGTCGGTGCCCAAGTCGATCCAGCCGAGCTGCTGTGCGATCACCAGCACGGCCGCAACGACGAGGGCCAGGACGGTGGTGCCGGTGGATTTTTTGTTGACGGGGTTTGCCATCAGGGGGCCTCGGCGTCGAGTTTGGCATCCAGCCAACCGGTGGCGAAGTCCACGGCCGGCCGGATCGGGAAGAGACGTGACGATGCCAAGCCGACGCGTCCTGCGGAGACGTGCGGTGTTTCCCCTTCGAGGCATTCGCCGATCGCAAGGAAGCGGCTGTCGTCGGTGTCGAGGTCGTCCACGCTCGTCCACGACCGCCGGCCATCGAGGTTGACGGCCATGCTCTCGGTGTACAGCGGGATGCGCGGCGAGCCGATGCGGTATTCGGCGAGGTGCAGCGTAGTGCACCGGTTGTAGCCCACCCCCAGCAGCAAGGCGTAGGCGTCGTCTTCGTAAAGCTTCGCATAGGGCGACGCCCATCCGGTCCCAAACGGCAGCGGGTGGTCTCGGGTCAGCCACTCAGCTCGCGGTCCTCTTGCCGCCAACGACACCTGGGGATGGGTCGAGCGGAGCACGCCGGGCATCGTGCGGAACGCTTCCGCGACCGCGCCCATGGATTGGCTGGGTGTGCGGGCCGGATCGAAAGCCGGCCAGTGCTCACGGATCACCGGCCACCAACGCTCGGGCACGGGAGGGTGTTGCCAATCGGCGGGGTCGGACCAGTCTGGGCTGTGCGTCGGCATCACGAGCGTGCCGGTCGGCCCGACGACGTCCGAGAGCGCGTCGATCACGGCTTGCTCTCCGCCGACCACCCAGCCCAACGCGGACAGCGAGCAGTGGACGATCACCGTGGTGCCCGACGCGAGCCCGAGCTTCCGGAGGTCGTCGGCGATCCGCAACGCGGTGATCGGACACTCGCCGGTTCGTGCGATGAGGTCGTCGGTGGGCATCACGGCGGGGACGCGAGGCGTCAGGGGTTCTTGAGCAGTGGGCGTAGGCCGGACGAGGCGCGGTGCCGGATACCGTTGTCGTCGAGGATGGACTCGGTGGCGGTCGAGATGACCCGGCGGTCGAACACGGCGCGGTCGGAATAACTGTCGGCGAAGACGATCTCGAGGAACTCGTCGTCGGAGGCCTCGAGCGTGCGGACCAACTCGGCGAGGTTCTTAACGGGCTTGCCGTTGATGCTCTGAATGATGTTGAAGGTCGGGTCTTCGAGGCCGCGGGTGCTGCCGTGGGGGAAGTAGGCCGAAGCGACGGCGACGAGTTCGTGCTCGTCGTGTTCTTTCCAATCCACGAAACGGGTCATCAGCGGGCTGCCGTAAAGCCCCAGGATGGGCCGGAAGCCGTCGCCAACGAGGTAGTAAAGCTCGCGGCTAGCGCGGGTGAAGACGATCGGGCCGTAGATGTAGTACGGCGGGGGTTCGTTCATGAGCCAGGGCACGAGGCGGGGCGGGCGGTTGGGCGCGGGCTCCTGGACGGTAAGGCGTTGCCCGTTGCGGTAAACGGTGAGCGGGACCTTGCCCTGGAAGGCGTAGCGGTCGGCGAGGTATTCGAACCGGCCGGTGATGCCGGGGTAGAGCGGGGCGAGCCCCTCGTTGCTGATGTTGGCGCTGCCGATGGCCGTGATGACGTCGTTGGGTCGGAGTTGCGTGGCGTGCGGATGCCCCGCGGGCAGCTCGCGGACGTTGCGGACCCAGACCCCGGTCTGATTGTCGGGCACGCGGAGGGCGCGGCGCTGAGCGTCGTGGATCACCGATTGCCAGAACACCTGGAGATGCGCGGGGCGGTCGTAGGCACCGTCGGCGACGTCTTGCAGGAAGCGGGTAATCTCGACGCTGGGAACGAGGTAACCGATGTTCTCCGCTTCGTCGTTGACCTGATAGGCCAGACCCAGGACGCGACCGTGTCCGACGGCGGGGCCGCCGGAGTTGCCGGGATTGAGCGCGGCGTCGATCTGGACCCGCAGCGCGAGCCGGTCGTAGTCGGTCCAGGCCGTTTCGATGCGGGAGACGATGCCGGAGGTCACGGACTGGTCGGCGCCGCCGATGGGGTAGCCGAACACCCGGATGTCCTGCTCGACGACGGGGGGGACCGGGGCGATCGGCAGCGGCGCGATCTTTTGGAGCTGGTCGCCGCGTTCGAGCTCGAGCAGGGCGAGGTCGAATTCGGGGCTGGCGACGACGAGTCGCGCCGGGTGCTGGCCGTGGGGCTCGGGCAGGTAGACCGTGATGGCGTCGGCGTACTGGACGACGTGGTTGGCGGTGAGGATGTAACGCGCGGTCGGGCCGTCGAAGGCGGCCTCGACGACGAAGCCGGTGCCGCTGCTGGTCTCGGGTGCCGACCGCCGCCAAGGCTCGGTGTACTGCGGCTGCCGGGTGACCGCTTCGATATAGATCGTGCTGGTCGCCGGGTCGACGTCGTCCGGCAGGGCGGGGGACGCGAGAACGAGCGTGATCATCGCGCCGAGCCACGCCCCAAACAGGCGGGTGCTGGTCGGTCGGTGGCTCGTTTCGAGGGGCAGCGTTGACGTGGATTTCACGTCAGCGAGCATAATCGATGGTGCGGATCTCGCGGAGGACGGTGACCTTGATCTCGCCGGGGAAGGTCATCTCGTTGCTGACGTTCTCGGCGATGGTGCGGGCGATGGCGTGGCAGGCGCCGTCGTCGACCCGCTCGGGGTCGACGATGATGCGGACCTCGCGGCCGGCCTGGACGGCGAAGGCCTCTTTGACGCCCTTGGGCTTGCGGGCGATCTCTTCGAGCTCTTTGAGGCGCTTGATGTACTTCTCGAGCGTTTCGCGGCGGGCGCCGGGGCGGGCGCCGGAGATCGCGTCGGCCGCCATGACGATGGGCGTGTACGGCGTCGTGCTGGGGATGTCGTTGTGGTGGCCTTCGACGGCGTTGAGGACGGCTTCGTTCTTTTCGCCGTGCTTGCGGAGGAAGTCGGCACCGATCTTGGGGTGGCCGCCTTCGGTGTCGTGGTCGAGGGCCTTGCCGATGTCGTGCAGGTAGCCGCAGCGTCGGGCGAGCTCGCCGTCGAGGCCGAGCTCGTCGGCGATGACCTGGCAGAGGGCGCCGACCTCGATGGAGTGGCGGAGGATGTTCTGGCCGTAGGACGTGCGGTAGTGCAGCCGGCCCATGGTCTCGTTGACCTTGGGGTGCATGCCCGGCAGGTTGATCTCGAGAGCGGCGTCCTTGCCGTACTTGGCGATCTTCTCGTCAAACAACTCGAAGGATTCCTTGGCGAGTTCTTCGATGCGGGCGGGGTGGATGCGGCCGTCCTTGAGCATGGTGCGGAGGCAGTGCGAGGCGGCGGCGCGGCGGACGGGGTCGAAGCAGGAGACGACGATGACGCCGGGCGTGTCGTCGACGACGACGTCGACGCCGGTGGCTTGTTCGAAGGCGCGGATGTTGCGGCCTTCGCGGCCGATGACCCGGCCTTTCATCGCGTCGTCTTCGATCTGCACCGCGTTGGTCGTGGACTCGGCGGTGTGCTCGCCGGCGAAGCGTTGGATGGCTTCGAGCAGGACCTTCTGGGCGTTTTCCTTGGCGTCTTCCTGGGCGCGTTCCTGTGCGGCCTTGACGATCTCGCCGGCCTCGGTCTGGCACTGCTGTTGAAGAAGTTCGAGGGCTTCGCGTTTGGCGTCTTCTTCGCTGAGGTGGCTGAGGCGGAGCAGTTCCTGCTTCTTATGTTCTTCGTGCTTGGCGTCGGAGGCTTCTCGCTTGGCGAGCAGGTCATCCAGCTTTTCCTGCCGGCCCTTGACGGCCTGTTCGCGTTGCTTGACGTCGTCGGCCATCTCGGCGATCAGCTTCTCCTTACCCGACAGCGTTTCGAGCTTGCGGTCGAGCAGGTCTTCCCGCTTGGCCAGCCGGCGTTCCTTTTCGTCGAGTTCGTCGCGTTCTTTGACCAACTCGGCGGCGAGGTCGTCGCGGCGCTTGGCTTGTTCGTTGCGGGCGTCGAGTTCGATCTGTTTGGCAAGGGTTTCGCCCTGCGACCGGGCGCTGGTAAGTATGGCTTCCGCCTCGGTCTTGGCGGCGGCGACGGACTTGCCGGTGACGAATTTGGCGCCGAACAGGCCGGCGATCGCGCCGACGACGAGGCCGACGATTAGGAGCAGGGCTTCAAGCATGGTGGTCAACCCTTGGGCAAGAGGGAGAAACGCGGCTTACACCGTCGCGTCGGGGACGCGCCGGGGCACGATTCGGGTTGACGACCAGTCCCGCGAGGCGGGCTGTGGAAGACCAGACGGGCTTAGGGGCGGGGTCGGCTCGGCATGGAGCCGTCCGGGGCGCGGGGCACAACCGTGGCCAAGCCGGCTGCGCGGGGCAGGGGCGGAGGCGGGTCGAGGGCCGGTCGTGGGTGGCTGATACGCGCCTCCGGGGCCGAGCGGGTGTCCGCGTCGACGGTGCGTCGCCCGACCGCCAGCAGGCCAGCCAAGCAGAGCAGGAGGATGGAGATCAGCAGCGCCACCGCGGGATCCTCGAAGAGATGGTTGCGGTCTAAGTTCTTTAAATTCGCGTATTTGCGGTCGAAACGGCGGTTCGGGCCGCGTCTTGGCGAACGGTCTTCCCGGGTCGTCGGTGGGCGGTCAGGCCCCCTGAATCGTGCCGGTGGTATGCCCGTCGTACGTCGGTCGGGCACTTAGGATCATATGTTTGCGTCGTGTTCAGCGTCAAGGCGAGTTGGATTCGGGTTGGGCGATCGGGCGGGTTGGGCTTGCGGCGGGTTGGCGAATCGGACTTGGCGGACGCCGACATAGACCCAGGTTTCGAAGCCCAGGATCAGCACACCACCGATCGCAACGAACACGATGGGGGCGAGCGACGCGGCGGGGAGCACGTCCGAGGCGGGGAGCCAGGGGCGGAGCGTTTCGGCCAGTCCGCCGGATTGCCACGCGACGTTGAGTCCGATCAGCCCGGCCGCGGCGGGCAGCCAGCCGAACGCCGCGTAACAGACCACCCGCTCGGCCAGCCGAAACGGCACACGCCAGCCGCGCCGCCGAGAGAAGAACGTGACGCCGCCCGCCTCCAGGTACGAAAGCAGCAAGACCGATTTGGCCGCGAGCATGCCCAGGCCCCACGCCAAGGGGGCGGGCCGGTCGTTCCACCACGCTTCGCCGACCGCCCAGCCCGCGCCGACCAGACACGCGACCGAGAGCAGGAACAGCCGCGGCATGACGTTCGAGCCGCCCAGTCGCAGTTCCCGGTAGAACGCGGCGGGGCGGGTGAGCATCGCCAGGGCGATGTCGATCCACGCGCCCGGGCCGGGTCGAGTGTTCCAGAGCGGGCCGGTACGTCGGGCGGGGTTGGAGCGCGCGGCGGGCGCGCCGCATTCGGGACAGGCTTGCGATTCGTTCACGCCGGGCAACGGGTAGCCGCAGGCTTCGCAAAGCAGCAGGTTTGGCGGCGGTACCGGCATGGGGGATCAGATGGCCAGCAGCTTGCCGACGGTGGCACGGGGCGCGCGGATGGTCGGGTCTTCGTGGCGCAGCCACCGGGTTATCGCGTGAGCGAGGTGGCGGGGGCGGGAATCGGGCCCCCAGAAGACTTGCCGGCCGTCGTGACTTTCGCCGATCAGTTCGCGGTGCTGGGGCAGGTCGGGCGCAAGAATCGGCAGACCGCATTCAAGTGCGAGCGGGGTGATCAAGGGGGCTTGCCGAGGCCCAAGCAGGACGGCGTCGATGCCGCCGAGCAGGTCCCAAGGGGTGTCGGTCGCGTCGTCCTGAATGAGCACGCAGGGCCGCCCGCCGGTTTCGAGCAGGCGCTGAGCGCGCGGCCGGTCGTGCGCGGCGGGGTGTACGACCAACCGCAGGGGGCGTTGCGTGATCTCTTGGGCCATGGAAGTGGCCAGAGCGGCGTCGTGGGTCGGCACGTCCCAGGCGGGTTCGCCGAGCAGCGCCAAGGTGCGGGGGCGGTGCGCTCCCCGTCCGTAGGTCGCGGCGGGGACCACGGCTTGCGGCAGCGCTGCGCGGGGGCGGAGCGGCGTCGCTTCGTGGTACACCCGGCCCGGTGGCAGGCCCGCGTCGATCAGCCGGCTTCGCAGGTGGGCGGTGGGCACCTTCGCGTCGAAGCCGGCCCGCATCATCAGTCGGGTGAGCCGGCGTTTGCCGGCCGGGTCGGGTTCCTGGAGCAAGTGAAAGACCCGTGGCGTGTGCGGGCGGAAGATCGCCGACGCACCCAACGCCACGAGTGACCAGGCTTCGACGCCGTCGGCGCGCCTTGGGTTCTGCCCCGCGCCGATGTCTTCACCGAAAGCGCGGTGCAGCACGGTCGGCGCGAGCCACGGCTTGCCCAGCGGGGGCGTGACGCGCTCGAATTCGGCGACGCCGGCGGCGTGAGCGGCTTCGCCCAGCGTGCGTCCGCCCAGCAGGAGTACCCGGGTCTGGATGCCGGCTTCTTCCTGCTCGCGCAGCGTCTGAGCGAGCAGGGCCAGCGTCGCGCCGCACAACTCGGGGCCGCGGTCATCGAGCACGTGCAGCACGCGGGCCGGGCGGTCGTGTTCGCTTTCGACGCTCGTCGGATCGGGGGCGGGCGGGTTCATCGCAGCACCGCCTCGTTGGAGCGTTTTTGCCGTTCCACGCGGCGCTTCTCGGCTTCCGCGGCCGCACCGGGCTGCGGACGCTCCCACGCGTAGAACAACCGCGCTAGGTCCAGGCCCACGTCATCGGCCAACGCTTGCCAGGCCCGATCTCGCATGGTCGGGCTCAACTCGCCGGCCGAGGTGGTCTGGTGGGTGCCGCCGGTTTCGATGGGCCAGCCGGTCGCGGCACCCTCCATCCCCGGGGTGGTTTCGGGCCAGAGCCGCCGCCCCGTACGGGCGTCGATCACGCGCACCGAAACCCGCGACTCGGGCTGCAACACCGAGCCTTGGTCGTTGAGCCGAGCCTTGATGACCTTGGCGTAGATCACGGTGTCCACATTCAGCTCCCGGCCGAGTGCTTCGATCGACAAGTGGTAGTACGCCTCGCCGCGGCGGTCTTGAAACCGGGCGACTTCCGCGGCGGAGACCATCGACAAGCCCGGCTCGTCGGACGTGGGCGGCACCGGCTTCCCCGGCTTGGCGGGGTTCACGAGGTTGCGGTCCAACTGCACGTGGGCCCGCGCGGCGATCTGCCTTGCGAAGCGTTCGTCTTCCGCCGCCCGCGACCGCGGCTCGACGATCAGCACGGTCGACCGATGCGGCAACTCGTACGCCGCGGGCACGGTGTAGTCCTCGAAGCCCGCGAAAGGCACGGCCACCAGTTCGCAGCCGGGCGAGCCGAAGCCGACGCCCAGCGCCAGCAGCGCGGCGCCAACGATCGCCCGGGCCTGCCGCGTGCGTCGTGCGCCCGAGAGATAACGGGGGGGCATGCTCACTCCTCGTGGTCGAAAAACAGGCCGGCGCCGCGGAGCGTGAACTTGGCGAGCGCTGCGGTCTGGAGCGTCGCGTCGTCGCCTTCGGTCAGGCCAACGGTCGTTCCTTCGGGCCATTCGGCGCGGACCCGCTGCTCGAAGCTCTTGTCGTCGGGGTCGGGCGATTCGGCTTCGTAGACCGACACGATCGCGTCGATCACCCCCCGCCACAGGTACCGGTTCCCCGGTTCCTGGGTGCGATACTCCTCGACGTCGACGACGATCAACCGGTCGACCTCGAGCGCCCGCAGCAGGCGGCTCGGCGGGGTCGCGGGCCAGAACGGGTTCTGTTGCTGATAAGCCAGCGTGCGCCGCGCCGCCAAAACGGTTACGCCCTCGACGTTTTGCGCGATCGACGAGGTCATAACATTCGCGATGCCGGCGGTCGATTCCGGGAAACGGAACTCGGCCTGCTCGTTCATCTGCACGAGCACGGCGACGCGTCGACCGACCAGGCCGGTGTATTGCGCCGCCACGGGTTGCGGCCCCTCCTCGGAGTCGAACGCGGCGAACGGCGCGCCGACCATTTCACATCCCGGCGAGGCGAAGAGCGCAGCAGCCACGAGCAGCCCCGCGCCGAGCGAAAGCAAGCGGAGTTCGCGCGGTTTCATGAGAGCGTAGTCCAAGGTTGGCCGAGCATCGCGTCGGCGAGGCGGTAGCCCCAGGCGAGCAGCACGGCCACGCCGATTGCTACCAGGGTTTTGGGTTTGACCAGCACGAGCGCCACGGGCATCAGCGACCGGCCGGTCCAGGCCGACCAGCCCCCCATCAGGCACGCCAGCGCTGCGAGCAGCGCGAACAAGAACCCGGCCGGCTGAACCCGCAACGAATCGAGCAGGCGTCCCTCGGCCGCGAGCGTGGTGGCCGTGGTCATGCCGCAGGTCGCGCACGGCAGACCGGTGCGTCCCTCGAACCCGCAGGGCGACCAGCCCAATTGCGTGTGCGTGCCCAGCCCCGCGGTGTCCGGCGACAGCCAAATCCCCACACCCAGCACGGCCGCGCCGCCGAGCAACACAGCCAGCCCGGACAGCCGGGCCCGCCACGAAGGCGGCGCCATCCATGCGGGCACCGCCGGGGGCCCGGCGTCCGCGTCGGGGTTCGGAGCCTCGGCGGAAAGCCCGGCGGGTTCGGCTTCGGTTTGGATCGGTGCGTTTCCCAAGCCCGCAGGATACCCGCGACGTCTCGTACGATGGGCGGATGGTTCGCTCGGCCCTGCCGCCTTCCCTCCAGGATTCGCCGCCGTCGACGACGGCGCCAACGCCCCCGCGCAAGCCGCGCCGACGACGGGTCACGGCACGCACCATCGCCGTGCTGCCCACGCTGTTCACGTTGGGCAACCTGCTCGCGGGCTTCGGGGCGATTTTTGCGGCGTCCCGGCCGGCCGACACGCCCTTGCCCTTCGGCTGGTCGCCCCTCACGCTGGCGTCGTTGCTGGTCCTGCTGGGCATGGTGTTGGACGGGCTGGACGGCCGGATCGCCCGGCTCACCCGCAGCTTCTCGGACCTGGGCGAGCAACTCGATTCGATGGCCGACATGGTGAGCTTCGGCGTCGCCCCGGCGTTCATCGTCGTGCAGGCCGTCGCGGTCCAGACGCCTTTCCTCGCCGAGTCGTCGGATATGGACACGGTGTTCGACCGGTTCGGGTTGCTCGTGGCCGCGGCGTTCGTGGCCTGCGCGGGCCTCCGGCTGGCGCGATTCAACGTCGAACTCAACCGCAACAACGAGGAAGCCCCCGATCCGCCCGACGCCGACCCCTGTGAACCGGACGACGAAGCCGAAGCCGAGGTCGCGAAACACCTGGCGTTCCGCGGCTTGCCCTCGCCGGGCGCGGCGGGCGTGGTCGCAACGCTCGCGCTGCTGCACCAGTACTTCCTGCACGTGCCCGAAGCCGGTCCGCTTGCCCCGGCCCGAGACGGCGCGGCCTTTGGAGCGGCGCTGGTGCTGATCGCCGCCACGCTGCTGTGCGCGCTGGCGATGGTCAGCCGGCTGCGCTACGTGCACATCCTCAACCGCTACGTCCGCGGCCGAGCGCCCTTCGGCGTGGTCGCGCTGGCCGTGGTCATCGGTCTGCTGCTGCTGGTTTGGCCGCAGGTCACGGCGGCGGCGGCGTTCCTGGCCTACGCCGTGAGCGCGCCGGCGGCGGCGATCGCCACGTGGTTGAGGTTTGGTCGAGATTCCCAGCCGTCCTGAGGCTTATTCCGGGTCGTCGAACTTCCGGTCCACCAGGTCCTTCAGGGCGGCGACCGCCTGCTCGGCGTCCGGACCGTCCGCGTGGATCTGCAGCGCGGTGCCTTGCGTCGCGGCGAGCATCATGATCTGCATGATGCTCTTGGCGTCGACGGTCTGTGTGCCGTTGCTGATCTTGACGTCGCTGGAAAACGTCGCGGCTACGTCCACCACCGACATCGCCGGCCGGGCGTGCAGCCCCAGCCGGTTGATGATCGTGACGTCGACGGAGGCTTGGGGCATCGCAAGAAAGGCAAGAAAACCAAGGGGTTCAGATCTGCTTCGCGTCCGCCTCGCCGAGCAGCTCGAGGATGTCTTCGCGGGTTTGTGACTGACGGAGGAAGCTGCGGAAACGATCCTTTTGAAGGTTCGAGAAGATGCCTTCCATCGCCTGCAGGTGCTCGTCGGGTTGATCTTTGGGCGAGAGCAGCAGAAAGATGGAGTAGACCGGCTGCTTGTCGAGCGCGTTGAAGTCCACGCCCGCCCGGCTGACGCCCACCGCCGCCGCGAGCTTCGGCAAGTCCGGGTGTTTGACGTGTGGCACGGCGACCCCCTTGCCGAAGCCCGTCGAGCCGTTCTTCTCGCGCTTGAGGATCTCGCTGATCAGCGCGGGCTTGAGCTCGGCCGGCGCCGCGCCCGCGTCGATCAGAGCGGCCACGAGTTCTTCGATGACGTCGTCGCGCTGCGTGGCCTGCAGGTCGGCGATCACGGCGTCTTCAACCACCAGTTCGGTCAGTTTCATTCGGCTTGCGTTCGAGGGGTGCGATCAAAAAAAGGCAAGGGGTTCGCTTGCCGGCTTCCGGAGGTCAAGCGTGCTTGTGGTCCACCAGCTTGGCGTGGTGGTTGCGAATCTGGCGTTCGAGCTTAGTCGCGGCTTCGTCGATCGCGGCGTACAGGTCTTCGTGTTTCACGCTGACGACAAAAGGCTCCGCCCCGTCTGCGCGGGCAATGAGCTCGGCCCGGTACGTGTGCGAGCCCCGTTTTTCCAGCACCGCGTCCAACTCCCGCACCCGGTCCCAGAAATGCGGCAGTTTGTCGGCCCGGCGTTGGACCTGCCCGCGGATCGCTTCGGTGACTTCGAGCTGACGGCCGGTGACGGTGGTATTCAAGCGTGTCTCCTGAGTGAATCGGGTCCCCGCTTCACCATAGCCGAACTCGCCCTGTCGATGCGTCCGCAGCCCTCACGCGCTCTGCCGTTGGCCGGCGTCGTCGGGCGGCAGGGCCGGCCCCGGAGACGCGACGGGCGGCGACGCCGGAGCCCGCTCGGGGATCGTCTGCCGCGGCGGCACCACCACTCCGCCCGATACCGCGAATTTCAGCGCGTCCTCGATCGTCACCGGCAGGTCCACCGTGTCCCGCACCGGCACCGTGATCACGTACCCCGTGAACGGCGTCGGGGAGCTTGGCACGAATACGGTCAGGCAGTGCTCGCCCGTGTGGTCCTGGATCGTCCGCATCGTATTGCCCGTGACCAGGCCCACCGACCACAAGCCCTTGCGGGGGTACTGCACGGCCACGACGCGATTGAACTTGAGCTTGTCCTCGCTGTCGTCGCCGAAGATGAAGTCGGTGATCTGCTTGAAGGCGGGGTAGACCCGCCCGACCAGCGGCACACGGGAGATCATGTCTTCGCCGATGCGCCACAGCCGGTTGCCGATCGAACGTGAGAGGAAGGCGCCGACGATGTACACCAGCACGATCGCCAGCAGCAGGCCGATGAGGTTGAGCACGGGCCAGCCGCCGACGGTGTATTGGTTCCAACGCTGCTCGAAGGCGTTGCGGCGCGCAAGGCGAATGGTATCCGCGCGGGATTGCATCCAGTCCAGCGTGATCTGCCGATCGACCGTTACGGGGACCCGCGACGCCTGGGACAGGTTGAGCGCCTCGAGGCGTTGTTCGTTGAAAAGCGCGAAGTCGTCGCGCTGCTTCGCGTCGATCTTCTCGAAAGCCTCAAGGAAGTCGCTCTCCTCGGCGGGGGGGTACTGCGTGAACCGGACCACCAGCTCGCGTAGGCCGGCGTTGATCGGTGCGGCGATATTTTGGTCGACCAGCCGGGCCGCCCACAGCAACACACCGATGGTCAGCACCGTGGGCAGCACGATCGCCAGGCCGCGGACGAAGAACCGACGGAAGTTCGAGCCGCCCGCCGATTTGGATGGGGACTCATCCACCGAGACGGGCGCGGGATCGGAGTCAGCAGACAATTTCGTGGGCCCTTCCATGGGGTGATCGCGGCATCCAGATTCGCAGGCCCCCGCAGGTTAACAAGCGGACCTGCGTTCCATGAATGCGGACTGGGCGTGCTCTGAAAACCCATCTTCGACGGGCCGCGGCCGGCAAGGGGGCGGCCCAGCACCCGGGGTTAGGGCCCCGCCC
>JBCDDH010000031.1:0-36617 GCA_039180415.1 Planctomycetota bacterium
CCCACCGCCGCCACCCCCGCCAACGTCCCGATCACCGCCGCCACCGGGATCAGCACGCTCGGCGACGCCCACACCCCGCGCAGCCACGCCGCGAGCCGCACCCGTGTGGGACTGGTCTTCGGGTCTGCTTGCGAAAGGTCGGCGTCGCCGACGTCCACGGACGCCATCGGTTCAATGTATCGACCCCCGCGAGGCCGGAACCCCGATCGGAAGTTTTCGGAAGCCCGTGTCCGCCGAAAGCGAGCCCTTGACTTAGTACTTCACCCGGAACGCGCTGAGGGCCTTGGGATCGCCGAATTCCCCGGTGACCGGCTGATCTTGCGTGTCGGCTTCCAGAAAGTGCCGGCCCAATTCCGTGTCCATCACTTCCAGGAACGCGCCGACTTGCTCGGCTTGCCCTTCGACGACCACCAATACCCGGCCGTCCTCGAGGTTCTCCACCGAGCCCGCCACGTCGAACCCGCGTGCGATCGCCGCCGTGGTCGCGCGGAAGCCCACGCCCTGCACCCGGCCGGTATAGCGAACGGCCTTGCGGATCATTGCCGTAGCCTACCGCCGCCCGTTCGCGCTCCGCCAATCCAGCCAATCCCGCGCCGCGTCCAGCACCGCGTCGCCCCGCGCGCCCGGGCGGGGCACCACGGTTTCGTCCGGGGCGATGCCCACGCCCTCGAACGCCACGCCCTCCGCCGTCATCGCCCGCCACGACGGCAGGAACACCGTCACGCCGTGCCCCAACGCGTACGGCTTCGGGTTGCCCGAGCTGCCTTGCGTCGCCGCGCCGAAGGACCGCGCGCCGGGCACCTGCTTGAGCATGAGCGTGAACGCCTCGGCGCTGCTCATCGTCCTTCGACCGGTCAGCACCGCCACCGGGCCGCGGAAGCTCGGCCGACCCCAATTGCGATCGAACGTCCGCTCCAACACCTCCGTGAACCCGCCCGCCCGGTCCGGCGCGACGTTCACGTTCTTCGCGTACAGCGTCGGCCCGTCGATTAAGCAGCCGGCCAGTTCCCAGGCCACCCGTTCGCTGCCGCCGCCGTTGGCCCGCAGGTCGAGGATCAGGCCCGGGGCGCCGTCGCCGTGTTTGCCGAGCAGTTCGAAGAACGGCTCGTAGGCCCGCGGGTCGGCGTCGTTGAGCCCGTCGATCGCCGCGTACAGCGTGCCGTCTTCGAACCGGCCCGTAGCGACGTACCGGTTGAACCGCGTGTAGTTCGGCACCGAAGCCGCTCGGCTCTGTTCGTTCACGTTGCCCACCGGCGGGTCGCGAAACGTCGGAAACCGCGTGCCGTCGACGTCGAGCCAGAGGTGTTTGTCCTTGGCGGCCGACAGCAGGATCGACGCCGTGCCCGCGAACCCCGCCGGGCTGGCCGCCGACCGCAGCACCTGGGCGTTCTCTTCGAACACCGCGTCCCAATCGTTCACTACCCGGGCGCGGTAGCTGTACGACTGGTCGATCAGCGTCCGAAGCTCACGGGTCATCGCTTCCGCCTGTCGCGGCCCGAAAACCCCGTTGTCGTCGTCTTGGGCGTCCGGCTCGTCCGCCGCGCCGCCCGCGGGCCCGGTCTGGAACTGAAGCGGATACGGCACGAGCGGCTGGCCCTCGCGCGAGCGGAAGTTTTGGAAGCTCTCGTTGTTGAGGCTCAGGCGGTACGCGTGATTGGGTTTGAGCCGGACCGGGATGGTCATCGTCCGCGGGTTGTTCCAGCGGGGCTTGGCGCGGAGCTCCGGAAAGTTATCGCCGCCGCCGACGATCGACCAACCGACGCGGGTGTTCATCGGTCGGTCGAAACGCACCACGATCTGTCGCGTATCGGGGTCCACGCCCACCGCCCCGTGGGCCGGCTCCGTCGATTCGACCGTCGGCCGGGCCGCGTGCGAGTCGCCCGAAAACCCCAGCAGCGCAGCAACAAACGCGACGCAGGCCAGCGCCGCCGCGCACGCCGTCCACCTCACCGAACGCGTCTCACGCGGGTTCCCGTGCATGCCCATCACAAACTCCTTGAGGGTTCGAACCGGACGATCGATTGTGTAGCGTCGCGCCCGCGACGCCCCGAAACACCCAAGATACCCGCTCACCCCGCCAGCGCCGCGTATTGTTCGTCGTCGATGTCGAAGTTCGCGTGCACGTGCTGCACGTCGTCGTTGTCTTCCAATTCGTCTACGAACCGCAGCACCTTCTCCGCGTCCTTGCCCGAGCACGCCACGGT
The DNA here is from genome assembly GCA_039180415.1 of Planctomycetota bacterium. Lineage (GTDB taxonomy): Bacteria > Planctomycetota > Phycisphaerae > Phycisphaerales > Phycisphaeraceae > CAZIXN01. Next base: position 2,205 of record JBCDDH010000031.1, read on the forward strand.
GTTGAGCGCGACCATCACCAGCGACGCCCGGGCCGGCACCCAGCCTTTGGCCTCCAAGGCCTGCTTCACGCCGTGGTACGCGTCCACGCCCGTCACGATCCGCCACTGCTTTGGCGCCGGGTCGTCTTCTTCTTCGCCGGGCACCTCCACCTCTTCGATGTCTTCCGCGCCCGCTTCGAGGGCGACGTCCATGAGCGCCTCCTCGTCCGCCGTCGCGTGATCCAGGAACAGCTCGCCTTTGCGTTCGAAGTTGAACGCCACCGACCCCGTCGCGCCCAAGTTGCCACCGGCCTTCTCAAAGATCTTTCGCATCTCCGCGGCGGTGCGGTTGCGGTTGTCGGTCAGGATCTCCAGCATGACGGCCACCCCGCCCGGGGCGTAACCCTCGTAGACGATCTCTTCGTAGTCGCTGCCCTCGCCGCCGCCCGCGCCCTTTTCGATCGCTTTGGCGATCGTGTCTTTGGGCATGTTTGCGGCCTTGGCTTCGTCGATCGCGTAACGCAGCGTCAGGTTCTGGTCCGGGTCGCCGCCGCCGTGCTTGGCGGCCACGATGATCGCCCGGCTGCACTTGCTCCACATCTTGGAACGCTTGCTGTCCTGCCGCGCCTTGCGGTGCTTGATGTTCGCCCATTTGCTGTGGCCGGCCATGATGCTCAATCCCAAAAAATAAATCTATAACCATTGCGACGATCCGAAATTCTAACGCAAGGCGTTGCCTCGGTTCCAACCTCGCGCCTAACGTTTCACACCGGATGTATGTACCGGCACGGAGCACGCACGGGCCTTGGCCTGCTCCGTCTTCCACCCGGGCCCACGTCTTGGTCCAACTCGGACGCACGGAGACTCACTCATGTTTCACGCACGCTGTGATCGTTTTTTTCCTGCTTTCGCCGCCGCCGGGGTCCTCACCGCCGCCACCGTGGTTCCGATCTCTTCCGTCTCCGCCGAGCCCGATTCCGACGCCGCCGACCAACGCCACGACCAAGACGTCAGCCCCGCCCGCCACACCCTTCGGCTCGGGCTCCACGGGTACTCGCCCGTCTCCTACTTCCGCTACGACGCGCCCCACGCCGGCTCCCCCGAATTCTCCGCCCAGGTCGAGGGCGTGACTTATTTCCTTGCCAACCAAGACGAACTCGACGCGTTCAACGCCGACCCGCAAGCCTTCTTGCCCGCGTACGGCGGGTGGTGCGCCACCGGTGCCGCGCTCGAGCAATACTTCCCCGTCGACCCGACCAACTACAAGATTGTCGACGGGCGTCTTCTGCTATTTCTGAAAAACGACGAGGTAGACGCGCTCGAACTCTGGAATCAAGGCGACGAAGCCGAGCAACTCGCCAAGGCCGACGCGTTCTACGCCGCGGAGCACGGGAACTGAAACCGGCCCACGCCCGGTTGGCTCCACCTCCGGCGGCAGAAGCCTGACTCCTTGCCGATAGAACCTTGCCCCCGGAAGCGTCGGGGTCGGCTCCGCGCCGATCCCGGCGTTTTTCAATGCCGCTGGTTCTCGCGTCCGTCGCCACGATCTCCCGACCGACAAGATTTTGCAAACCGCTCGCCAACCCCGTTCCCCAGCGGCGAACGCCGGCCTGTGGGCGTTTTGCGTTTTTTGAACGAATTTTTGAACGCGTCGGAAATAAGCCACATCTCCAGAGCATTGATTCCCCGGCACGTCGCCACCCCGGATGCCCCGGCCAAGCTTCCGGTCTCATTCACCGACCAACGCATCAATCTTTTTGGAGCTGACCCATGACATCCCTCCGCACTCTTTCGCCCTTCGCCGCCTGCCTTGCCGTCGTCGGCCTGTTCGCCTTTGCGCCCGTCGCCTCGGCCGAGAAAGCCCACGACACCATCAAGCTTGGCCTCCACGGCTACTCCCCCGTCTCTTACTTCCATAGCGATCAGCCCCACTTCGGCTCGCCCGAGTTTTCCGCTCAGGCCCACGGTGTGACCTATTTCTTCGCCAATCAGCAAGAGCTCGACACCTTTAACGGCAACCCTGAAGCCTTCCTCCCTGCCTACGGCGGCTGGTGCGCCACCGGTGCTTCCAAGAGCAAGTACCTCGGCTCGGACCCGACCAACTTCCAGATCGTCGATGGCCGGCTGATGCTCTACTTCAAGAGCCCCGAAAAGGACGCTCGGGCCATCTGGAACAACGGCAACGAAGCCGAGCTGGTCTCCAAGGCCGACGCGTTCTACAACGCTAATCACGCCCACTGATTGGCCGATCAAGCCAGTCAATTCCTGTGACCCACCTCCGCGAAGCCCACGGTCTTTGGCCGTGGGCTTTTCGTTTCCACGCAGGATTTCCCGAACATTTTTCGCCCGCCGCACTTCGTAAAATACCGCGATGCAGGATGCGCCCGCCCCCTCCACGGACAAGCCCTTCGTCCACCTCCATCTGCACAGCCAGTACTCCCTGCTCGACGGCGGCAACCGGCTCGATCGTCTCGTCAAACGCGTCAAAGACCTCGGCATGCCCGCCGTCGCCGTCACCGACCACGGCAACCTTTTCGGCGCCGCCGAGTTTTTCAAGCTCGCCACCGACGCCGGCGTCAAACCCATCCTCGGCACCGAGGCCTACGTCGCGCCCGACCTCAACGGCAAGCCCTCCGACCGCACCCACCGCGAATACACCGGCGTGTCCGACGGCGGCTTCCACCTCGTGTTGCTCGCCGAGAATCAGCAAGGCTGGGCCAACCTGCTCAAGCTGTCCTCCGACGCGTTCATGAACGGCTTCTATTTCAAGCCCCGCATGGACAAGACCACGCTCAAGCAGTGGTCCGACGGCCTGATCGCCATCAACGGCCACTTGGGCTCGTCGATCGCCTACCACCTGGTCAAGTTCCACCAGACCAAAGACCCGTCGCACTGGAAGCACGCCGTCGAAGAAGCCAAGTGGCACCGCGACACGTTCGGCACGAACGAAGACGGCGAGCCGCGCTTCTACCTCGAGCTCCAGCACCACGGCGAACAGCTTCAACGCGACCTCAACCCGCACACCGCGCGGTTGGCCAAAGAACTCGACATCCCGCTCGTTGCGGACAACGACGCCCACTTTCTCACCGCCGACGACTGGGACGCCCACGACACGCTGTGCTGCATCTCCATGGGCAAGGTCAAGTCCGACCCGTCCCGCCTGCACTACGCCAAGGACCTGTACGTCAAAACCCAGGAAGAGATGTGGGCTCACTTCGGCGACACACACCCCGAGGCGCTGCTCAACACCAAGCGCATCGCCGACCGCTGCAACGTCGAGCTCGACTTCAGCACCAACCACGCCCCGGTCGTCAAGATCGACACGGACCTGCCGGGGCTGCCCGACGCTTCGGACGAGGCGCTCGCGATCGTTCACGGCTTTGAGTGCGAGCACCCGACCGGCAGCACCGCGTGGTACCAAGCGTTCTGTTCCGCGATCCGCGTCGAGCCGTTCAATGAAGAGACCGACACCGAATCGCCCGACGACCTGAAGCTGCAGTGCGACGGCGCGCTCCGCCTGCTGACCGAGGCGGGCATGATCTGGCGCTACGGCGAAGACGGCGTCGACGAAGAACGCCGGGCCCGCCTCGAGCGCGAGCTGCAGGTCCTCCGCGACAAGCTGATCTCCGCGTACTTCATGATCGTCTGGGACTTCGTCAACGAGGCCCGCCGACGCGATATCCCCGTGCTCGCCCGCGGTTCCGGCGTCGGCACCATGACCGGCTATGTCCTCGCCCTGTCCAACGCGTGCCCCGTCGAATACGGCCTGCTGTTCGAGCGCTTCACCGACCCCGACCGCACCGAATACCCCGACATCGACATCGACATGTGCCAGGACGGGCGGGCGGACATCCTCCGGTACGTCCGCGAGAAGTACGGCCACGTCGCCCAGATCATCACCTTCGGCACGATGAAGGCCCGCGCCGCCGTGCGCGACGTCGGACGCGTGCTCGACGTTTCGCTCGGCGACGTGGATAAGGTCTGCAAGCTCATCGGCGACGGCCTGAAGACCACGCTCGATAGCGCTTGGGAATCGACGGCCGACCTGCGCGAAGCCGTCGAAGCCCAGCCACAACTCCGCGCGATGTACGACACCGCGCGGCGCCTGGAAGGCAACGCCCGGCACGCCGGCGTGCACGCGGCCGGCGTCATCGTCGCCACCCAGCCCCTCGACAACATCGTCCCGCTCTACAAGCCCCCCGGCGGCTCGTCCGGCGGCGGCGGCGACGACGTGATCTGCACCCAGTGGGACGGCCCGACCTGTGAAAAGGTCGGCCTGCTCAAGATGGACTTCCTGGGTCTGCGGACCCTGTCCATCATCGAACGCGCGAAGCTGCTCGTCCGCAAGTCGTTGAACACCGAAACGATCGCGAAGGCGGTCGAACCCCCGGACGCACCCCGGCCTGGTCGCTCAAGCGATCAGGCCAACGACCCCCTCGACCTCGAACGCATCACCTACGACGACCCCCGCGTCTTCGCTCTTTTTGCCCGCGGCGAGACGGCGGGCGTGTTTCAGTTCGAATCCGGCGGGATGCGCAACCTGCTCCTAGGCCTCAAGCCCGACCGCCTCGGCGACCTCATCGCCGCCAACGCCCTCTACCGCCCCGGGCCGATGGAGCTGATCCCCAACTTCACCAACCGCAAACACGGCCGAGAAAACGTGCCCAAGGTCCACGGCGTGGTCGATCGCCTCACCGAAGAGACCTACGGCATCATGGTCTACCAGGAACAGGTGATGCAGGTCCTCAACGAGCTGGGCGGCATCCCGCTCCGGCAGGCCTACGCCATCATCAAGGCGATCAGCAAAAAGAAGATGAAGGTCATCGACGAGGCCCGCGCTGATTTTATTAAGGGCGCCGAAACCCAAGGCGTCACGGGGAGCCAGGCCAACGAGTTGTTCGACCTGATCCTCAAGTTCGCGGGCTACGGCTTCAACAAGTCGCACTCCACCGGCTACGCGATCGTCGCGTACCAGACCGCGTACCTGAAAACGTTTTTTCCGCTGCATTACATGGCCGCGGTGCTCACGTACGAATCGGGCAGTACCGACAAAGTCGTCGAGTACATGGACGAGTGCAAGCACGTCCTGCGTCCCGACGGCAAGCGCGGCGTCGAGGTTAAGCCGCCCGACATCAACCTCTCCGACGTCGCGTTCACCGTCGTGTACGAACCGGGCGAGCCGCGCAAGCCCAGCACCGGGCACATCCGCTTTGGCCTCTCCGCGGTCAAAGGCGTCGGCGAGAAGGCGATCCGCAGCGTGATCGAAGAACGCGACGCGAACGGAGACTTCCGCGGGCTATACGACTTCTGCGAACGGGTGGACCTGCGGGCCGTGAACCGCGCGACGATCGAGGCGCTGATCAAATGCGGTGCGTTCGACGCGCTGTATTGCCTGGAACAACGCGCCGCGTTGTGCGAAGCGTTGGAAGACGCGATCAAGGCCGGCCAACGCACCGCCGCCGACCGCGCCTCCGGCCAACTCGGCATGTTCGGCATGGGCTTCCAAGCCGACGACGCGGAGCGCAGCAACGAAACGTCTGGCACCGAGCCCGCGCTTCCTTCCGCCGAGCCGTGGAACCAGAAACAAACGCTCGACTTCGAGAAGGAAGTCATGGGTCTGTTCGTCTCCAGCCACCCGCTGCACGACCACGCCGACACCCTTACGCAGTTCAGCACCACGACCCTCGCCGACGTACGCGGCCTGCCCGCCGACCAGCCGATTATCGTCGGCGGCATGCTCAGCCGAGTCCGCCCGACCTTGGTGAAGAACGGCCGCAGCGCGGGCCAGAAGATGGCCATGCTCACCCTCGAAGACACGGCCGGCACCAAGCTCGACGGCGTGTGCTTCTCCGATACCTACGCGACCTGCTTCAACGACCTGACGTTGGACGCCGTCGTGTTCTTGAGCGGCAAGGTCGATCGGCGGCGCGAAGAGCCGAACATCGTGGTGGACCGCGTGATCCCCGTGGGTCGCGCCGCGGCCGAGCTGACACGCAGCGTCCGGGTTGTCGTCCGTGATGCCCCGGGCAGCGAACTCAACGGCAGCGGCAAAGATCAACTCGCCCGCCTCCGCGAAGTCCTCCGCCAGAGCGCGATGCGGCCGCCGCCCGGCAGCGGCGTCCAGTCCGCCGACGTGCTGCTCGAGCTGCACCAGAACGACACCTGCGTCGAGCTGCGCCTGCCGAGCCTGCGGGTGTACATCGACGAGCACCTGCTCACGCACATCGAGACCGTGATGAACGCCTTGCCCGGCCGGGAGACCCGGTGCGACCTGCTCGGCCCGCCGAAGGTCTCCCGCCGCGCCGCGATCGACGCCTACGGCGACGTGAAGACCGAGGGCGACCTGGTCTTCGCGATGCACGACGACGGCGGGCAGAGCATCGATCGGTATTGATGCGATCACGACTCGGCGGATTTTCGGAGAACCGAAAGGTGTTGCAACCAGGAGCCAATCAAGCAAAACGAATTTTCTGGGTGGGATGCACAGCGTTGGTGATCGTGTGTTTGCTTGCCTTGATTTGGTTGCTCCATCATTCTCAATCCATCGAATATCGCTGGAAAGCGCGAGAGTTGAGGGGAGCCTCGGTCGCATCGCTAGACGGTTATTACGACGGAGGCTTTTTCGAAGTACATACCGTCCGTTTCAAGGTCGCTGACGGCGGCTCTTTCGCCGTAGCAGTTCGTTCCGCAGATTCACTGCTGAAGACGATGGAAGAGATACACCTTGTGGCGATCGGCGGCGTAACGATCGAGAGTGTTTCGGACAGACTCTTGTCCTCCGGTGTTCTTGGCGAAGCGCAGGCTACGGCTTTGCAACGCCACCATTACACAATCGATGTCGGCATCACCGGTGCGTTTGCATCTCTGTCTCCGAGGCCGATTAAAAGAATCCAGGATGTAATTGACAACTACCCATCAATTTCTGAGGTGTGGACATTGAAGGCAGCTACCGCATCAGGCGAGTTTCGCCCTTCTTCCTGAAGCGTTCCACGCCGTTACGAGATGAGGCTACGACATGAAGAACTACGCCCATTCCACAGTACTGCCGCCGATCGCTGCGGCCCGGACGGTCTTCGCCCGGCAGAAGGAATTCGCCGAGCACTGCGCAAAACAGCTCGACGACGCCCAGTTCTTTGCGTCGCTCGCTCCAGGCCTCAACAGCGTCGGCGTCACGATGCAGCACCTGGCGGGCAACCTGTTGAGCCGGTGGACGGACTTTCTCACGAGCGACGGCGAAAAGCCGGATCGTGACCGCGATTGCGAATTCGCCCCGCCGGGTGAAGACCTCGGGCTCGAACGCGAGCGGATCATGGCCCGCTGGGAGCACGGGTGGACGGCCTTGTTCGCCGCGCTCGAACAAGCGGAGACCGCTGATCCCGACGCGACGGTGACCATCCGCGGCGTGCCGCATTCGATCCCCATGGCGATCGCCCGGCAGCTAGATCACTACGGCTACCACGTTGGCCAGATCGCGACGACCGCGCGCGGGTTGGTGGGCGACGCGCGTTGGGCGTGGTTCACGGTCGCGCCCGGCGGCACCGCGGCGTTCAACGCGTCGCTCGGCTACAAGCCCTGACCCCGCGCGGGCGTCGGCTCAACTGCCCGGCCGTTTGAACACAAACACGACCCATTTGGTGTGGCCGTCGGCGGCGTTCGTGTCGAAGCCGTTGACGAGCTCCCACCCCTCCCGGCCGAAGCGGTTGAGCGCGTCATCGATCTGTCTCTCGTCCACGTTCCCCCCGAAGATCCCGGTGGCCTTGAGCTTGAAGGTCTGGTATTCCCACTTCATCGCGTGCTCCTTTCGCTCAGGAGCGTAATCGCCCGGTCGGTCGCAAAGACGAAGGAATGTGCCCGCGGTGTCGCGTTTACGCGTCGCGTTCTTCGACCACGCGCTTGCGGTCGTTGTCGTAGACGTAAACCTTCCCGCTGTCGGGCTCCATCTTTTCGCACTTTTTGTGGCTCCCGTCGCAGAAGGGCAGGTCGCGGGATAGGCCGCAGCCGCAGACCCAGACGGATTCGCTTTGCGGGGGGATTTCGATCGGGCCGGTGGCGTCGAGGCGGACGAGTCGGGGCATGGCGGGTTCCTTTCGTGTGCGTCTCTCAGCGGGTTTGAAGCGGCGTTTCACCTTCGGAGCGTGCGACGGTGACGGCGCCGACCGAGTCGCCGAAGACGTTGACGGCGGTGCGGCACATATCGAGCGGGCGGTCGAAGACGAAGAGCAGGGCCATGCCGGTGAGCAAGGACGCGCCGCCGGGCAGGCTTCCGGCGGGCAGTTGTTGTTCGACGGCCTGGAGGATGACGGCGATGGCGACGAGCGACGCGGAGGGGACGCCGGCCACGCCGACGCTGGTGAGCAGCGCGACGACGACGATCATGAACTGCTGGGCGAAGGACAGCTCGAGGCCGAACGCCTGGCAGATGAACATGGCGGCGACGCACTCGTAGAGCGCGGTGCCGTCCATGTTCACGGTCGCGCCCAGCGGGAGGGTGAAGGACGAGACTTTGTTGGAGACGCCGGCCCGGGTTTCGACGCAGTCGAGGGTGAGCGGCAGCGTGGCGGAGGAGGACGCGGTGGAGAACGCGGTCATGAGCGCCGGAGCCATGGCGCGGTAATGTCGCAGCGGGTTGACGCGGGCCACGAGCATCAGGATCAGGGGCATGGTGATCAGGAAGTGGATGCCCAGCGCGGCGACGGCGACGACGGCGAACTTCGTCACGCCCGCGATGAGTTCGTCGAACCGGCCGTCGGGCCGGAGCTTGGCCCACTGCAGCGCGACGGTGGCGGCGAGCAGGAAGAGCACCCCGAGGGGGGCGAGCTTGAGCACGACGTCGGTGATGCCGAGCGTGAGCCGGTAAACGCCGTCGAAGAAGCGGTGCATCGTGCCCTGGACGTCGTGGCCCGGGTCTTCGGGCAGGCGGGAGAGGAAGAAGCCGACGAACATGGCGACGGTGATGAGGCCGAGCAGCTGCCCGTTGTTCGCGGCGGCGGCGAAGAAATTCTCGGGCACCATGGTGCGGAAGACGTTCAGGAAGTCGGTGCCGGTCTTCCCGCCGACCTTGCTTTCGACTTCGGCGGCTTCGGAAGCGAACGCGTCGAGGTTTTGCCCGACGAGGATGCCGGTGATTTCGCCCGTGTCGGTGGTTGAGCTTCCGGGGGCGAACGCGTTGACCAGCGCGAGGCCGACGAGCACGGCCAGCAGGGAGGTGGTCAGGTAGTAGGCCAGGGTTTTGAGGCCGAGGCGACCGAAGCCGCCGGTGCGGGCGATGTTGGCGATGGCCAGGACGATGGAGCTGAAGACCAGCGGGACGATGATGAGCTTGAGCCCGGCGAGGAACAGGTCGCCGGCCAGGTCGCAGAGCTGGAAGGCGAGACTGTTTTGAACGATGGCGGCCCCGGCCGCGCCGCGCTGATCGGCGGCGACGCCCTGACTTATGTTCGCGATCGCGATCTGCCCGAGCCACAGCCCCAGCCCGGCCCCCAGGGCCAATCCCAGCAGGATCTGCCAATGGAGCGGCCAGACCCACGGTTTTAGGCGTCCCGCGGGCGTCGAGGGTTGGTCACGCGTTGTGGAAGTCATGGGGAAGACGCTCGCAGGGAAAACCTCGAAATACTTGAACGATTTGCACGGTTATAGTACGGAACGCGCCGCGTTGGGTGATGCGCGACGTAGGTTTTACCGGCACGGGAAGCAGTGCATTGAGGCGGAGTCGTAAACCCATCGTGATCGCGTCGCGTCGCAGCGCGTTGGCCAAGGTGCAGGCCGAGGCGGTAGGCCGGTGGCTGGGCAAAAGACACGGCGTAGACGTGAAATACGAATGGATCGTCAGCGACGGCGACCGTGTGAAAGATCGTCCGCTTTCGGAAATCGGGGGCAAGGCGTTGTTCACCAAAGCGGTGGACGAAGCGTTATTGAGCCGGCGTGCCGACGTTGCGGTGCATTCGCTGAAGGACGTGCCGACCACGCCGACGCCGGGCTTGCAACTCGCGGCGACCCCGCGCCGCGGTCCCATCGCGGACGTACTCGTGACGCGCTCGTCGCTGTTGGGGGTGGAGTCGCTGACGGAGCTGCCGGATGGCGCGTTGGTGGGCACAAGCAGCCCGCGTCGGGCGGCGCAGCTGCGCGCGGCGCATCCCGGTTTGCGGATCGGGCTGTTGCGTGGGAACGTCGAGACGCGACTCGCGTCGGTGCGGGGCGCCGGGGCGAAGCTGGACGCGACGCTGCTGGCGGCGGCGGGTCTGGAACGCTTGGGGATTACGGATCACGCCGGGCGGGTGCAGGACCTGGACGCGATGATGCCGGCCGCGTCGCAGGGGGCGCTGGCCCTGATCTGCCGGGGCGACGACCACGACAGCCTCACGCGTTGCTTACCGCTCAACCACGCGGAGACGAGCACCGCGGTCACCGCGGAACGCGAACTGGTCGATCGGCTCGGCGCGGACTGCCACTCGCCGGTGGCGGTGCTGTGTGAGCCCGTGGACCCGTCGCAGACGGTCGCCAAGCGGAACTCGGATTCGCACTGGTTCCGATTACGAGCCAAGGTGGTCTCGATCGATGGCACGCGGGTGGCGCGGTTCGACGACCGGTCCAAGACGCGGGACCTGAGGCGGTTGGTAAAAGCCGCGGCCGCGGCGTTGGCGGCCGAAGGGGCGGCGGAGATTTTGAAAGACGCGATGCGGGCCGAACTGTTCGACGACGGGCATGCGTCTGCGGCCGACCTCGGCACGCCGGACCTGCACCACCGGCGGGCCACGGCGGGCCTGAGCGTCCGCTCGGACGGGGGCTGAGTCAGTCGGCGTCGCCCAGGGCCGGAGCGGGGACCGGTTCGGGCACGATGCGTTGGATCGTGCCGTTCTTTTTGACCTCGACGCCGCGGCCGCCGCGGCCGGTGACGCGATATTTCGCCGTGCTGACCGTGTCTTCCGAGCCACGCCCGGTTTCGTATCGCAGCAGATCTCGGTCGGACTCGGACGCCTTGAAACCCAGCAGCGCGTCGTCCTTGGCGAGCTTGACCAACTGGACGCCCTTGCCCGGGCCGGCGAGGTAGTTCACTTCGCTGCTCGCGCAGACCATCGCCCGGCACTTCCTAGAGACCGCGAGGACGTTTTCCCCGCCGTGCACCGGCGACATGCCGACGATCGTTTGCCCTTTGCTGGGGCGGGCGAACTTCCGGCCGGCTCGCGTCGAGACCTCGGCGAAGGACGCGAGTCCGAACCGCAGCGCGTAGCCGTCGGAGGACGCGGCGAACCCGTGCGTGCTCGGGCAGAGATCGGGTTTCTTCTCGTCCTCGGCGAGGTCCTTCGTGGGGTTCACGCGCTCGTCGAAACTCATGACCGCGACGATGCGCTCGCCGTCTTTGAGCTTGAAGAGCTTGTGGATGGGCTCGCCGTAGCCGGTGGACGCGGGCACGTCGATGAAGCGGGCGGTGTAGCAGGTGCCCAGAGACGAGAAGAAGCCGAGCGTCGCGCGGGTCGAGCCGGCCACGCAGGCGAGCACCGAATCTCCCTCGCGGATGCGCGACGCCATCGGGTCTTTGATTTCCTTCTGGCGCTTCACCCATCCGTCGGCGGTGACCAGCACGGCGCAATCCTCGGCGACGATGAAGTCCTCGGCGTTGTACTCGGGCTCCTCGGCGACGGCGGCGGCGTTGGCGACCTTGGTGAGGCGTCGGCCGCGATCGCCTTTCCCGAATTGGTCGCGGATGCTTTCGATCTCTTGCTTGACGATGCCCCACCGGCCGGAGCCGAAGTCGTCCGCCCGGTCCCCGAGCAGCTTCTTGATCGCCCGGACCCGCTTGGCTTTCTCCTTGCGTTCGTCGAGGATCAGGTTGATCTCGAGCTTCGCGAGCTTGTACAGCTTGAGCTCGAGGATCGCGTCGGTCTGGACCTCGTCCAGCTGCGTGAACCGCTTCATGATCTTCGCCGCCGCGTCGGCCTTGCCGTCGGAGTTGCGGATGATCTTGAGGATCGCGTCGAGGGCGTCGAAGACCAGCGCGAAGCCGTCCAGGAGGTGCAGGCGTTTCTCCAAGGCCGCCAGTTCGTTTTCGAGCCGGTGGGTGACGACCTCGTGGCGGAAGTGCAGGAAGTGCCAGAGGATCGTCTTCAGGTCGCAGTGCGGCTGGGGGCGGGCGACCTGCGGGTTCTCGGTGGGCACCAGGCACGTCAGGTTGATCGCGACGTTCACCTGCAGGTGCGTGTGCTTGTAGAGGTAGGCGAGCACCTTGTCTTCGTCGGCGTCCTTGCGGAGTTCGATCTCGATGCGGACGTCGTCGGCGCTGACGTCCTTGACGTCGGTGATCATCGCCATCTTGCGGTTGAGGACGATCTCGGCGATCTGTTCGACGAGCGTGGCCTTGTTCACGCCGTAGGGGATCGAATCGAGGATCAGCGTCTTGCCGGCGCGGGTCTTGGGTCCGGGCTTGCTCGTGCCGCGGAGCTTCACGGAGCCTTGGCCGTTCTTGTAGATCTCGCGGAGCTCGTCGCGGGGCGTGATCAGCTGCCCGGCGGTGGGGAAGTCGGGGCCCTGGATCGCGTCGTTGGCGACGAGCTGGAAGGTCTTGATCTCCGGGTCGGCGAGCAGCTTGAGCAGGGCGTCGCAGACCTCGCCGGGCGCGTGGGGCGGGATGGAGGTCGCCATGCCCACGGCGATCCCGGCGCTGCCGTTGATCAGCAGGTTGGGCAAACGGGCGGGCAGGACGGCGGGCTCTTCCTTCGTGCCGTCGTAATTGGGCCGGTAGGCCACGGTGCGCGACGCGAGGTCTTCGAGCATCGGCGTGGCGGCGGGGGCCTGCCGGCATTCGGTGTACCGCATCGCCGCGGGCGGGTCGTTGTCGATCGAGCCGAAGTTGCCCTGCCCGTCCACCAGCGGCACCCGCATCACCCAGCCTTGGGCCATGCGGACCAAGGCGTCATACACCGAGCCCTCGCCGTGCGGGTGGTAGTTGCCCGTGACGTTGCCGCAGACGTACGCGCACTTGCGGGCTTTGGCGTCGGGCCCGATCCGTAAGAGCTGCATCGCGTACAGGATCCGACGCTGCACCGGCTTGAGCCCGTCGCGGACGTCGGGCAGCGCCCGGCTGGTGATCACCGACAGCGAATAGTTCAGATACCTCGACTGCGCCGCTTCGTGCAGCGGCACGCCCTCGATGCTCCCGCCCCCGGAAGCGGGCGTGCCGTTGTTCGATCCGTTTCCGACGTCGCCGTTGAAAAGCGAGTCGTCGCCGTCGGTTTTCCGGCGGCGGGTGGTCTTCTTCCTGCTCGTGGACTTCTTGGCCAAGCGGCCCTCCTTGGTCTGCGCGGCGTTTCGCACTTTAGAAGACCCGCTCACGCCCGACAAACCCCGGCCCCATCGGCGATCCAAGTATGTTGCGGGGGTGCCGAACGACGCCAAGAACCACGAATCGCTGCGCGTGCTGGGCATCGACCCCGGGCTGCGGCTGACGGGGTACGGCCTGGTGGACTTGCGCCCCGGGCAACTCGAGCCCACGTTGGTCGAGGGCGGCGTGTTCCGGCTGGACGCCAAGCAGTCGATGGAGCAGCGGCTCGTTCAGCTTCGAAACGACCTGCGCGACCTGATCGAGGAACACCGCCCACAGCGCGTCGCGGTCGAGCAGCTCTACGCGCACTACGCCCACCCGCGGACGGCGATCCTCATGGGGCACGCGCGCGGCGTGATCCTGCTTTGCGCGGCCGAGAAATCGTTGCCGATCCAAGACCTGCCTTCGACCGAAGTGAAAAAATCGCTTACCGGCAACGGCCACGCGAGCAAGCGGCAGATGCAGTTGGCGATTCAGAGTCAGTGCGGGTTGGCCGAGTTGCCGGAGCCGGCGGACGTCGCCGACGCGATCGCGATCGCGTTGTGCCACGCGCGGCGGCTGGCGACGGAGTTTCTGGCGCGGTGAAGAACTTTGGCCTTGCGTGATCGAGGCAGCCGCAACCCGATGGGTTGCGCGGGTTCGGTGTCGCGGGGCGTGCTCCGCGCGACCCGTTGGGTTGCGGCTACCTGTGCGAGGGATCGGTTTAACATGCGCGTATGCGTGCCCCCGATGCGTTGCCGAGGCCCAAGGCGATCCTTTTCGATCTCGACGACACGATCCTGGACACGACGCTGAGCGCGACGCGGGTGTGGCACGCGACGGCGGAGGCGTTTGCGGAAGAGATCGGCTCGCCCCCGGAGGTGTTTAATCCGGTGTTGGACGCGGCGCGGAAGTGGTACTGGGCGGACCCGCAGCGGAACCACGCGGGGCGCTTGGACGTGCGGCGATCACGGGTGGAAGTCACGTTGCACGGCCTGGAGGCGTTGGAGCTGGGGCGGACCCGGGAGGCCTTGGAACACCTGGCCGAGCGGTTCACGCAGCATTACTCGGATCACCGCGTCGGGTCGATGCGGTTTTTCGATGGGGCGTTGGAGACGCTCGAGGCGTTGCACGCCGGCGGGATGCCGATGGCGCTGATCACCAACGGCGACGCGATCGGCCAGCGAGAGAAGGTGGAGCGTTTCGGCTTGGAAACGTTTTTTCGGGCGGTGCTCATCGAGGGTGAGCGGGGGTTCGGCAAGCCGGACGAGCGGGTGTTCCGGGTCGCGCTTGAAGCATGCGGAGCCGAAGCGGTGGATGCGTGGTGTGTCGGCGACAACCTCGGGTGGGAGGTTGCGGCGCCGCAACGTTTGGGGATAACCGGGGTGTGGGTGGATTGGGCGGGCGTCGAGTTGCCCGAAGGCGGCGAAGTCGTGCCGGACGCGGTGGTGCGGGGGATTCGGGAGCTGCCGGGGTTGATCGAGGCGGCGGGATGAAGCGATAAGAGATCGACGCCGCGGCCGCCCGGCGGCGGGTTTTCTGGGGAGGAGTGGCGGGGCGGTTCAGGTAGCGGCGGCGAGGGCGCGGTGGACGAAGGTGACGGCCATGCCGCCCTCGCCGATGGCGGCGGCGACGCGGTTGATGGCGCCGTGGCGGACGTCGCCGACCGCGAAGATCCCCGGGCGGGTGGTTTCGAGGTGGCCGGGCTTGCGGTCGGTGCCGCCCCAGTGTTCGGCGAAGTCGGGGTGGGCCTCGGCGGCCTGGCCGGTAAGGACGAAGCACTTGGGGTCCAGGCCGACGCAGCCGCGGAGCCAGTCGGTGCGGGGGTCGGCGCCGATCATGACGAAGACGGCGCAGGCGTGGACTTGCTCACAGCTTTCCTTGGTTCGGGAATCGCAGAGCGTGACGCCGTCGAGCTTCTGGTCGCCGTGGCAGTCGCGGATCTCGCGGAAAGGCAGCAGCTCGATATTGGGCGTGGCGGCGATGCGTTTGATGAGGTAGTCGGACATGGTCGCGCTGAGGTCGGCGCGGCGGATGATGAGCTTCACCAGGTCGGCGTGCTTGGCGAGGTTGACGGCGGCTTGGCCGGCGGAGTTGCCGCCCCCGACGACGATGGCGGTCTCGCCGTTGCAGCGTTCGGCTTCGGTGTGGGAGGCTCCGTAGTAGACGCCCTTGCCGTCGAAGCGGTCCGCGCAGGAATCGAGTTTGCGGTAGTCGGCGCCGCAGGCGAGGACGACGGCCTTGGCGCGGACGGTGGTGCCGTCGTCGAGCGTGAGGGTTTTTTCTTCTTTGGTGTCGCGGAGCTGGACGGCCGACCGCGGGTTGACGAGCAGCGCCCCGAACTTCTTGGCTTGGAGCACGGCGCGTTGGGCGAGGTCGAGGCCCGAAAGCCCCGTGGGAAATCCGAGGTAGTTTTCGATGCGCGAGGATTGGCCGGCCTGACCGCCCGGGGACTGGCCTTCGAGCACGAGGGTGGACAGCCCTTCGGACGCGGCGTAAACGGCCGCGCCCAGGCCGCCGGGCCCGCCGCCGACGATGGCGACGTCCCAGAGCTTGTCCTCGTGCAGCTCGGGGCAGAGGCCCAGTTGCTTGGCGACGTGGTCGATGGTGGGTTCGCGTTCAACCCCCGCCGAGTGGATGAGGACCGGGCACTGGTCTTCGGTGACGTCGAAGTAGGCGAGCATCTCCTTGGTCTGCTCGGACTGGGCCTCGAGCTCAAGGAAGTGGTGGAGGATGCCGTTGCGGGAGAGGAAGTCGCGGAGCTTGAAGGCGTCGCGGTCGTAGCGGGAGCCGACGACCTTGACGTGGCCGAGCTTTTCGCCGCGCAGCCATTCGCGGCGGTCCATGAGGCATTTGAGGATGATCTCGCCGACGGCGGCGTGTTCGGTGATGAGCTGGCGGAGCTGGGCCTGGGTGAGGACGTAGGCCTCGCACTCCTGGGCGGCTTCGCACATGGCGATGGTGGGCTCGCCGGTGAACATGGACAGGTCGCCGATGAACCGGCCGGCGATGCAGTGGGCGATGAGCACGCGGTGGTGCGGGGTCTGCTTGTCGTAGACGTTGACCTTGCCCTGACGGAGCACGACGAACGGGGCGTGGCGCTGGCCCTGTTTGAACAGCAGCTGGCCGGGTTCGAAGCGTTGGCACGCGGCGTACTGCGCGACTTCGCAGAGCTGATCCTCGGTCAGCTTGGGGTGCAGCCGCGGGTGTGTGGGGTCGACGAGATTGGGGTGCCGGCTGACGGTGTAGTGGTGGTCGTCGTCGAGGACCGGGGACGGCGGGCAGGGCGGCGTGGATACTTCGTGCGCAGACATGGTTTGATCCTATGCCGCCGACGCGGCGGGGCGGCCACCGAATCACGGTTTGAGCCCGCGCGAAGGGTTCGACATGGTCTACGACCGTTGCGACCGTTCGGATCGTTACGCCGAGCGGTCGATGCGTTTTGTGTCGCCGGCGAGGGGCAGGTTTCTTGCGTTCGGTCGTGTCAAAAGTGCCACGGCGTTTCGCGTTCGGCCGTTGGGGTTTTTTGGATGTTCTTGCTCTTTGTTGATTTTGGGCGGATCGGGCTGGAGAACCTGTCGGCGGAGCGCTACGGTTTCGACGTGGCGGCAAGACGGGTTGCGCCAACGATTCTTCGCACGATCGAGGTCACATCATGGCACGCACGGGTTCTCTAACGGGACGGATGGTTTTATTCTCGGTGGTTTCGGCCGGGGCGATCCCCGCATCGGCGCAGCCGCTTGGCCAAGTGCTGATCGTCGGCTCGGACGGCCAGCCGGCCGGGACGTTGATCCCGGACCTGGACACGCCGCGGGGCACGGCGCTGGCGGCGGACGGCACGTTTTTCGTGTCGGTGACCGGCGGGTTGGGCTCGGCGGGCGGGGTCGTGCTTAAGGCCGATCCGGACGGGACCGTCTCGCCGTTCGTCACCGACGTCACGCCGTTCGACCTGGAGATCGACCCGGCCAGCGGCGACCTGTTCGTCTCCGACGCGAGCGGAGGCATCCTGCGGGTGCCGACCTCGGGCCCCAGCGTCGGCGTCCCGCAGACCGGACCCAACTCCGCGACGCCCGGCGTGTTCGTGGACACGTTCGTCCTGCCCGACGGCTCGACCGGCGGACCGGTCGTGCCCAGCGGCATCGGCTTCGCGCCCACGGGAAACCTCTTCGCCGGTCTCCAATCCACCGACCCGTCCACGGCCGGCAACGCGGGCCTGCTAGAGATCGACCTGACCGCCGGCACGGCCACGCAGGTCGGCATCCTCGACACGCCCTTCGACGTGCAGGTCGACAGCCAGGGCAACGTCTTCGCGAACAACATCGTCCCCGGCGCGACGGTCGGCGACGCCGCGGGCGAGATCGCGTTCTTCCCCGGACTGGGGGCCCCCGGCGCGCCGTCGCCGACCGAGCTGCTCGAGAGCGAGACCTTCGCCCCGGTCGCGATCCGCGGCTTGGCGATCGGGCCGGTCGGCAGCGACATCGAAGACACGGTGCTGGCCAGCACCGCCTCGTTCACCATCGTCGAGTTCGCGCCCTTCGACCCCGGCGACTTCGACCCGACGTTCACCGGCGACATCTTTGCTGGTCCGCCGATCTCAAACATCGAGGACCCGTTCGCCTTCGACATCCAGTTCCTGCCCGGCGGCGATTTTCAGCTTCTCCTGAGCGTCGACCCGATCCCCGAGCCCGCCGCCGCGCTCGCGGCACCGCTGGCGCTCGCGCTGCTTCGGCGGCGCTATTGAGTGAAACGGGGCGGAGGGCTTTCGTCGCGAGGACAAGAGGAAATCGCGGCGATGGTTCGTAGCCGCAGGCCAACGGCCTGCGCGAGAGCCCCGGTGGCTTCCGCACCCGCGCAGGCCGTTGGCCTGCGGCTACGAATAGATGTCGTGCGCCTCATTTCACCCAAGCTTGTGCTTGCCGCCGTGGTGTGAGCCGTGGCCATCGCGGGCTTTGTTCTGGAACTTCTGAAGACGGACCTTCAGCGGCGGAGCCCCGCCGTCGGGGAAGAGGATCTGTCCTGCGTCGCCCAGCACGCGACGCAGGGCCTTGCCGGTCTGCGGTGGTTTGCGGTTCGTTCGGCGTCTTTGCGGTCGGCTCATGAGGAGTTGGCGTCGAGCGTCTTCAAGAACTCCCGCATGAACGCGGGCAGGTCGTCGGGGCGACGGCTGGAGACGCGTCGGTGTTTTTCGTCAACACAGACCTCCGCGTCTTCCCACAACGCCCCCGCGTTGGTCAGGTCGTCCGTGAGCCCGGGCGTGGACGTGTACCGCACGCCACGCACGATGCCGGCCGAGATGTCGATCCACGGCCCGTGGCAGACCGAGGCGATGGGCTTGCCGGATTCGGCGAACGCCTTGGTGATCGCCTTGACGCTGTCGTACCGCCGCAGCTTGTCCGGCATCCACCCACCGGGCACGACGAGGCCCACGAAGTCGTCGGCCGAGAGATCGTCGACGCACGCGTCGCTGGCCTGCGGGTAGCCGTGCTTGCCGTGGTATTCCGTACCCGCGGGGTCGAGGCCGGCGATCGTCGTGGCGTACCCCGCTTCGCGCAGCCGCAGCTTGGGGTATTGCAGCTCGAGGTCTTCGTAATCGTCGCCCACGAAGAGGAGGACGGCGTGGTGGGTGATCGGCATGTCTGAGCCTAGCCACGATCCGACCGGCCGGATGGATCGGCCGGTCGGATTCGTGGTTGATCGGTTCAACTCAACGCGACGATCAGGCCACCGAACGGCGACGGCCGACGAGGGCGATCCCAACAAGGCCCAGCGCCGCCGCGACGCCCGGTTCGGGCACGACCTCGAACGCCGCCGGGTCGTTGGTGATCAGGAACTGAAACGACTCGCTGCCCGTGAGCTGCCCCCCTGCGTCGGAGAACGCCACGTCGATGAGCGCAGCGCCGGTCGCGTCGCCGCTTTCCAGCGACAGGCCGAACAGCGGGTGGGTATCGAAGGAAGCGCCCAGCGCGAAGAAGTCGGCCAGGGTGTCGCCGGTGATGACATCGACCACGATGCCGTCTTCGAGGACTTCGAAGCCCGGGCCATCGAGTGCCCCGATTTCCGGGTCGCCGATGTTGGTGAACAGGCTGGCTCCGAGCGCAACGAAGAACGGGCTGTTGATCGCCGCCAAGCCCGGGTCGGTGCTCAGATCGACCACGACGTCGGTGCCGGCGGGCAGGCCGCCGCTGTCCTCGGCCACCTCGAAGCCGTTGTCGTCGTTCAGGAAGCCGGTCGACTCGCCGGCAACGGGGGCGCTAATGAACTCGAACGTGGTCACGTCGGTGCCGGGGACGGTGAAACCGGTGCCGAAGGCGGCGGGAGCGCCGGAGGTATCGAAGCCCGCGCCCACGCCAACGACCAGGGTCGGCGTGTCGTCGGACAGGAACCCGTTGAACTGCGGGAACAGCGCCAGAAGTTCCGACGCGGGCGTCGGCGTGACGACCTCAAACTCCTCGATCACCAACGCCCCGGCGTCGTCGGCGATGACGATATGAGGAACGAATTCGCTTTCTTCTTCATCCGGATCGACGATGACTTGGGCGGATGCCACTAGCGGCGACGCGGTGAGACCTCCTACGCAGCACGCGGCGGCGAAGAGGCGGATAGGATCGGCAAAGTTGAACCCGTGCATGGTTTGTTCTCCGGTAGGTAAAAAGGAACGACTGAAATCTGTGGTGACGGTTTGTGCGGGAAGGTCGAGGATCCGTACGGATCACCGTGCGATCTGAGGCCAATAAAGGTTGGCCTCCCATTGCAGGAACCGGATCGGTCCGGAACTGAGGATGGTCTCGTCGCGGCGGAGGGTTTCTCCGTGGCCGTCAAGAAACACGTAGTTGGCCCGGCCGAGGTGCTGGTCGATCTGGACTTCTCGGCCGACGCGTTCATCGCCCGCCCGGCCGGCTCGGGCGTCGAGCCAGGACTCGGCGTGCACGTGGTCGGCGCTAACGAAGCCGTTCCGGTCGTCACCGGGGCCGCCTTCGACCAACTCCACAGCGAAGATCGTGCTAGACGGGCTCGGGATGTTGTCGAGGTTGTCGAACCGCTCAAAGCCGGGTGCCATCCCCAGGGTTAACGGCAGGGCATAGCTCGTCCGTCGGAAACGGCCGTTGGTCGGCGACGGGGAGTCGAAAAATGGGCTTTCATCGCTGGGGCAGCGGTACAGCAGCGGTTCGCGATCGAGCCCATCGGGCGTGTCGACGAATTCCTGGAGTTGGACGAGCCAGGACCCGTTTTCGTCCAGCGAGCCGCCGCTTTCCGCGAGCCCGACGGTCGGCAAGACGCCGTCGGACTCGTAGGCGTAATTGACTGCGGCCAGCCCCATCATCCGCATATTGCTTAGACAGCGGACCATCCGTCCGACCTCCCGGCTGTTGGACAGAACCGGCAGGAGGACCCCGATCAGCAGCGCGATGATCGAAATCACGATCAATAATTCGATCAGAGTGAAACCAGCGGACGAAGGGTTTGGTCTGATCACGCGAATGATATCCCGTTCTCATTAGTGGTCAAATTTCCAGGTCATTTTTTGTGAGTTTGACCGTCGGCTCGGCGATTCCGAAAGTCCAATGCGCTGTCGCAAACGGTGGAGCTACGCGGAATGCGAGGCTTGCTGCCGACCGACGCGAACGGCTCTGCCCGAATATGGCCAATCGCGCGGCGCGCGAAAAAATTCGCGAACCCGTTGCGCGATTTCGTAAGGGTGAAAAACACCGCAGCTGCGCCCGTCGATTTGAGGGCACGCACCCTTGCCTTCCGAGCGATTATGGCCGGACGGCGGGGACGACTTCGGAATCTTCGGCAAGGCGGGGGTGAGCGATTTGGCTCGAACTGTCGAAGAGGTGACCGCCCTGGTCCGCGTCCATATGCAGCAGCAGGAGCGTGTCGTCGTCGGTTGTCGCGCGCCGGACGGGCACGAAGCCCTCGTCGATGTAGCGGACGGTGTCCGAGAGCCGGACGCCGTCGATCCAGCCGTCGAGCCAGTTGCGAGGACCGCGACGCCCGGTGTCGGCACCGACGGTGAGCGGGTTGCCGGCAACGCGCAGCTCGCCCGGCGCTTCGACCTCGGCGATGAGCTGGCCGTCGATGAAAAACCTTCCGGTCCGCCCGTCCCACGTGCCCGCGAAGTGGTAGGTCCGGCCGAGTTCCAGCGGCGCGTCCTCCGGCGGGTAGGCCGCTTCGACCCATCGCCCATCGACGAATAGGTAGAAGACCGGCCGGCCGCGGTTGAACCAGAACCCCAGCGACGGCGAGCCGACGACGCCGTCGCGCCGGTCGTACTCGGTCGGATGCACGAAGCATTCGAGGGTGACGGGCCCGCTCTCTAGGCCCAGCGCGGCCATGGGCACGGTGGCCGCGCCGCGCAAGACGCGCTCGGCGTCGGGGACGGGCGGGGCCGAGAGCACGAGGCTGCCGGGCACGAGGTGCGCCGACGCGGGGATCGGGAAGCGGGTCACGTCGGCGATCAGGTCCAGGCCCACCTCGGCGAAGATCGGCCGGGTCCGATCGTCGAGGCTGCCGCCGAGCCGGGACACGCGGAAGGCGAGCGTCTGGGTTTGGCCGGCGGGCAGGCGGCCGTGCGTGTGGTCGGGCGTGACGTTCCAGCGGCTGTCGTCGCTGATGGGCGTGACCTTGAAGTCGGCGTCGAAGCCGGTGGGGTTGGTAAGAGTGATTTCGACGGTGGTTTCGGTAGCGCCGTCGTCGGCGACATCAAGCGGCGCGGCGAAGGCCGGGCCGGTGTTGCTGAGTTCCTCGACGGCGAGCGACACGTCGCCGGTGACGCGGCGGACGTCGACGGCTTCGCCCACAGGGATCGCGGTCATGGCGATCTGGTCGTCGCGGACGGTGATCACGTGGTACTCGTGGAGCCAGCCGGCCTTGGGCGCGGTGCCCCGTTGGATGCCGCCGACGGTCGCGAGGGTGACGTATTCGATGCCGTCGCGCGGGTCGTAGCGCATGCGGTGGATGTGCCCGGCGAAGACCGCGGAGACGTTGCCGGCCTCGACCAGCAGAGGGTGCACGTTGTCCCAGTCGTCGCCATAGCCGCCGCCGATCCAGCGCGGGTGGTGCATGAAGACGAAGATGTGCTTGGCGTCTTTGCCGCCCTCGAGGGTCTGCTCGAGCCAGGCGATCTGCTCGGGGCTCATGCGCTGCGTCTCGGGCCGGCGGATGGCTTTCTGGCCGGTCTCCGGATCGCCCTCGTCGGTGTAGAGCACGATGAAGCGAGAGCCCTTGTGATCGAACGCGTACCACAGCGGTCCGAAGTTCAGTTCGTACGATTTCTCGTGTTGCCCGGGCGGGGCTTGGATCTCGCCGCCTTCTTCGTCACGCCAATAGATGTCGTGGTTGCCGGCCACGGGGAACCACGGGCAACGCAACTCGTTCATCACGCCCTTGAACTGATTCATCTGTTCGAGCCAGCCGGGCGTCTCGTTGTAGCCGTCGATCATGTCGCCGACGGTCATGACCAAGTCGGGCTCGATGAGATTGACGTCGGCGACGGCGTGGGCGAGCACGTCGATGCCTTCGTTGGGCCCACCGGTGCGGTCGCCAAAGACGGCGAAGGTGAAGGCGTCTTGCTCGGCCGGCAACGCGAGGGGCGCGGCGCGGCGGCTGGTCGTGAAGCGGGCGCCGTCGGCGACGACGGGGTGCGGCGGGTTGTGGTGGTGCAGGTGCCGGTCGTGCGTGAGCGGGGCGATCGGCGGCTCGTCCTGGGCCGACGCGGCGGGGGCGACGAGCGAAACGGCGAGGGCGACGAGACAAAGCGATCGGGCGAAGGGGCGGCGTGCAGGCATGGGAGTCTCCGGGGATGTACCGGCAAGCTAGGTCAACGCCGAGGCTCTTCCGCGGCGGACGGGACGGGCTCACCGAATTTGAACGCAACGCGGCCCGGCCCGCGTTTGTCCCCATCTTGTCTGTGCCGTCTTATTCGCTGTCGGACCACAAAGATTCAAATCTATCTACGGGCGAAAGACGCCAATCAAAATCCAAGGTGAGCGACGGGAGGTGGCGGCGAATCTGGGCGTGACTACGCAAGAACAGAATCAATTCGACGAGCGGGCGTTCGCGAAGACTGTCCGCATACCGCTCATCGTCGATGTGCGGGTTTTCGTGGAGATACGCCACGGTGTCCTCGGGAAACTCGTCGACGTCATCGAACCACTCGACGTATCGGACTGGGAAGTGCCGCATGTGGATAGACCACGCCCTTCCATCCCAGAAGCTCAGGAAGATCAAGTGGACGTTGGTGCTGTCGCCAAACGCGTCGGTTGGCGGCGTGGCATAGATTTCATGCGTCTTGTCCGCGACGATCTCCCAAGCGGCTGGCGATACGTAGACCAACGGCTCGTCTGAGGCGAGCAGTGGATGCAACTTCGCGTGATGCGGCGGGCGGTACGCGGCAGAGCGCAACGCAACGGCTTCGTAGGTGATCGGCAGCCAACTGCTTGCTTGCACCGTTTCGATCAACAGCAGCGCAGAGTCGGGCGGCGCATCGATGAGCCATCGTTCGATGAACGGGCCGCGCGGTGGTTTCACGGTCGGCGCTCGCGATGCAAACCATCGTGCCCAGCGTTGTTCTCTTTCACCCGGATCGTTGATGTCGCGAAAGAACTCGGGTTTCGCCACACGGACAAAAGCTTCTCCGGGCGCCTGGTGAGGTGTCGGAGAGCAAGCCGTCAGGAGCCCAAGCCAAACGCAGAGAACCGTCGAAAAAAAACGCATCATTTCACCAACCTCGCCGGCACACCGGTTGGAAACACACCGGCGATCGGTCGCGCGCGAGCTGCCTGCCGGTTACCCGGACCGGGGTGGAGGCTCGCCCTTGCGGGGCCGCTGGGCACCCCGGAAACTTCGCCGAGGATGCGCATCGCGTTGAGCATAGGCCGCGGGTCGCAGCCCGCTTCGCTCATGAGTCGCACGCCTGTTCGTCGCCGAGCCGGATGCTCATGGCTTGCTCCCTGGGTGCGTGATCCGAGGTAAAGATCGTGACCCCGGTCGGCGGGATTTCGTAGGCTGCCCGTCCGTTTCGATTCATCGCTCACCCTCACCCCGCAAGGCGGCAAACTCATGGCCTACCTCCTCGGCATCGACCTGGGCACGTCCGGCACCAAGACCCTGATCTGCGATTTTGACGGCCGGGTACTCGCCACCGGCCACGCGCTGCACACCGTGCAGAGCCCCAAGCCCGGCTGGTCCGAGCAAGACCCGGCGCAGTGGTGGGCGGCGTGCAAGAAGGCCGTGAAGCAAGCGGTCAAGAAGGCCGGCGTCGACGGCAAACAGATCACCGCGGTCGGCCTGTCCGGTCAGATGCACGGCAGCGTGTTTGTCGGGAAAGACGCGGACGATCAGAGCGATGCGCTGCGGCCGGCGCTGCTGTGGAACGACCAGCGCACGCAGAAGCAGTGCGACGACATCACGGCCAGGGCGGGCGGTCCGCGCAAGCTGATTGCGGCGGTGGGCAACCCGGCTCTCACCGGGTTCCAAGCGCCCAAGGTGCTCTGGCTGCGAGAGAACGAGCCGCGCGGGTTCGCGAAGACCGAGCACGTGCTGCTGCCTAAGGACTGGCTGCGGCTGCGGCTGACCGGCGAGCTGGCGACCGAAGTCAGCGACGCATCGGGCACGCTGCTGCTGGACGTGAAGAAGCGTCGGTGGAACACGACGCTGATGCGGAAGCTGGACTTGGACCCGGCGCTGTTCCCCAGGTGCGTCGAGTCGCACGAAGTGACGGGGACGCTGACCGGGCGGGCGGCCAAGGCGTTGGGGTTGAGCGAAGGGGTTCCCGTGGTCGGCGGAGCGGGCGACCAGGCGGCGGGCGCGGTGGGTAACGGCATCGTGAAGCGCGGGATCGTCAGCGCGACGCTGGGCACGTCCGGCGTCGTGTTCGCGCACAGCGACGAGCCGAGCTACGACACGGCGGGCCGCGTGCACACGATGTGCCACGCGGTGGCGGGCAAGTGGTGCGTGTTCGGGTGCATGCTCAGCGCGGCGGGGTCGCTGCAGTGGTTCCGCGATTCGCTCGCGCCCAAGGTCGGGTTCGAGAAGCTGGTCGACGAAGCGGCGGGCGTCGAACCCGGCAGCGACGGGTTGATGTTCCTGCCCTATCTCACGGGCGAGCGGTGCCCGTACCCGGACCCCGACGCGCGGGGCGCGTTCCTGGGCCTGACGCCGCGGCACACGCGGACGCACCTGACGCGGGCCGTGCTGGAGGGCGTGACGTTCGGCATGGCCGACCAGGTGCGGATCATGCGCGACGGCATGGGCGTGACGATGCGATCGGTGCGGCTGTCGGGCGGCGGCGCGAAGAGCTTGTTCTGGCGGCAACTCCAAGCCGACGTGTACGGCACGCCGGTTGCGCTGACCAACGCGAGCGAGGGCCCGGCGTACGGCGTCGCGCTGTTGGCCGGCGTGGGCACGGGGGTGTGGAAATCGGTGCCCGAGGCGTGCGCCGCGACGATCTCCCAGACCGAGACGCTCAAACCCAACGCAAAAGCCAAACGGT
Source organism: Planctomycetota bacterium (assembly GCA_039180415.1). Classification (GTDB taxonomy): domain Bacteria; phylum Planctomycetota; class Phycisphaerae; order Phycisphaerales; family Phycisphaeraceae; genus CAZIXN01. The sequence continues at coordinate 27,971 of JBCDDH010000031.1, forward strand.
TTTACGCGCAGCGGCACGGCGTCTACGCGTCGCTGTACCCGGCGCTACGGGACGTGTTCCCGGCGTTGTGATCAAGGCCGTTTGGAAGCCGCAGGCCAACGGCCTGCGCGGGCGCGGCGGCGAACCCCGGGCACGCGCAACCCGTGGGGTTGCGGCTACCTCGGTTCATGTGGCTTGCGGGCCTTCGCGTCGTGTTTGGCTTGCCGCAGGATCGCGAAGACCGCCAGCAGCGCGACCGCCGCGACGGGCAGCCAGCAAGGCGAGAGCCACAGCAGCATGAGCAGGTAATCGATCATGCGACCGCGGGCCGGGGGAGCGGCCGGGCACCGGGCGTGGCGGTGGGGGCCGGACGTGGCCGGATCATCAGGCTTTCGCGCCGGCCGAGCCGCCAGCGGTACGGCAGCGGGGCAACCCACGTGGCGAGCTCGAGCCTCGCTTCGGTCTGCCCCAGCGTGTCGAAGAAGCCGAGCTTGGCGTGGGCGACATCGATCGCGTCTTCACACCATTGGGTTTCGTCGCGAAAGACCTCGGCGAGTTTCAGTCGGTCGCGGCGGTTGATGGCCAGGCCGAGCGGTTCGTACTTGAGCGCAGCGCGGGCGTCGGCGGCGGTCGGGAAGCACGAGTCGGCGGGGTGCACGACGGGCGGCTGGCGGCGGAAGGTGAGCCGCGCGTCGGCGCGGCCGTCGGCCGCGGTGACGGTGAGAGATTCCGTCGCACCCGACGTTCCGTCGCGGCGCTCTTCGGCGTCGGCGCGCCAGTCGATTTGAGCGCGGTGGAACTTGAAATCGCTGAGGCGGTTGCCCACAGCTCCGAGCACCGCGGCGTCGGCGTCGGAGCGGACGAAGTACAGGCCTTGCCGGGTGTCGGCGCGGTCGGTCATGGCCTGAACCCGCAAGCGATAGGCGACGTGGTGATACGACATGCCCAGCCCTTCGGGCACGCCGAGGGGGCGCATCTTGTGGACATGGCAGAGCACGACGTTCCAGAATGCATACGGCCCGCGACGGAACAGCTCGAGCCCGGGGGGCAGGAGGGATTCGACGGACTCGGCGGGGGTGCGGAAGTTGAGCAGCACGCAGCGGTCGAGCACGCCGGTCATCCGGAGCGTGGGTTGCAGCGCCGAAACGTGGCGGGGTCGCGGGTCGGCCGGCGGCGGTTGACCGTGGGCTTCGCTACGGAAATCGGGGTGGGGCGCGGTGGCGGTCATGGCGTGAGCTTTCGCTTGGTTTCAAGCGGATTCGTGCATGAGGAAGCTGAGGCTCAGGCCGACGGCGAGCACGCCGTTCATCAGGCCGATCCAGAGCAGCGCGGCGACGGGGCGGGTCATACGGACGGCCGGGGCGCGGGCGATGAAGTAGGCGCCCATGGCGACGTTGGACAGGCCCAGCAGCGTGAGGTGCGTGGGCACGGGCGGGGCGGCCGTGGCTTGAGTGAGGGCCAGCGCGGTGAGGACGCCGACCATGCCGAGGGTCAGGGTGACCAGCGCGTGGTCGGCGAGTTCGCCGAGCCGGCGGAGGTCACGCACGAACAGCGTGGTGGCGACCGCGAGTACGGCCCAGGAGACGCCGGACCCCCAAGCGACGCCCGGGCCGATCCAGGCGAGGTCGGCGGGGTGTTGGGCGAAACGTTCGTGGACGTGCAGGCCGTAGGTCACGGTGCCGGCGATCGCCAAGACGATGAGCGCGACACGGACGAGCGGGTGGAGGTGGGTCGCGCCGTCTCGGGTGCGGTGCACCTTGTCGGCGAGGGACGCGGCGCGTTGGCGGAAGTAGTCGGGCGAGCCGGGGAAGGCGGGCGGTTTGTCGTGCCCTTGGGGGACGTTCATCGCGGTCATGCTCGGGGGTTGGGGGTGAGGCCGGCCGGGTGCGAGTCGGGTTGGCGTGAAGTTAAAAGGCCCGGCGACACGAGGGGCATCGCCGGGGTTGGAGGTGACGTCAGGCTTGTTTGCCCAAGTTGATGCGTTGCGGTCTGACGGTCGGTTGTTCGTCTTCTGCGTTGCGCCGCATACGGTTGAACACGGCGAGGTTGACGAAGTGCATCACGCCCAGCAGCAGCAGGACCAGGCCGATCTTCGTGCTCAGCGTTTCGAAGACGCGAGCCAGATCACGAGCGTCGATGCCGTACTTCAAGGCCAGCGTGACCCAGCCGATGTTCACGAGGTAGAAGCCCACGACCAGCAGATGGTTCACCGAGTCGGCGAGGTGCTCGTCGCCATGGAAGGCGCGGACCAGGAACACCCGGCCGTTGTGATGAAGCGTCTTGGCGACCCAGACGGTCAGCGAGCAGCTGATCGCGAGGTAGACGGCGTAGGTCAGGACGGTGAGGGTCGCGGGGGTCATGGCTGCCTCCTTTCGAGGCGTACGGAGAGCCGGCAACGGGCCGGCGTGGGGTTCGGGAGGTCGCGCTAACGTGTCAGGCCCAGCGTCTTGAACACCTTGGTGCCCGTCTTCACGAATTTGATGACCGCCCCTTGTGGCAGGGCGCGGACCTGGGCGTACCAGTTGGTGATCGTTTCGAGCATGCCGTGCAGCTCGCGGAGTCGTCGGCGGGTGTGGTCGGATTCGCTGGCCGAGGCGTCGGCCTCCTCGACGCACTGACGCAGCAGCTCGAGCGTCGGGTCCAGTTCGCGCCGCTTCCGTTCGTCGAGGATGACTTGGAACATCGCCCAGACGTCGGTGGTCGTGCCGAAGTGGTCCCGGCGTTCGCCCAGCACGGGCACGACGTGAACGATGCCCCACCCCTGCAGCTCCTTGAGCGAGGTGGATACGTTGGAACGCGCGACTTGCAAGGCGTCGCAGATGGCCTCGGCGTCAAGCGGTTCGGCGCTGAGATAGAGCAGGGCATGCACCTGGGCGACGGTCCGATTGACGCCCCAGCGGGCGCCCATCTCGCCCCAGTGCAGGATGAACTTCTTCTGAATGGGCGTCAGCGTGGGGGGCGGGGTGGCGATTTCGGAGGTGGCGGGCATGAGCGGGGCTCCGGGGCGGCGGATTTCGCCGACATTGCTGAAATTTCTGTATCGACAGAAGTAAATGTAACACTTGAAATTTGGCCGTCAAGGTTTTTTTCCCGTAGAGTGCCGACCAAAATGGGATTTTGTGTCGCTAGTTGGGATTTGGGGTAAACCCACTAGATAAGCGTGGGTGAAGGCACGCTCGTTGAAGCCCTTTGGGCCTCTCACCCCCGAGCTCCGGGGTCGCCTCTTATTCAGATGTCGAAGCCCGTTCGATCGAGGATCAAACAGGCTTCGGGTGGATCAAAAATCCACCATCACGGACCGGACCACGGTGTCGGATCCGCCGAACGACTTCGACCAGACCAGGTCGCCTTGCAGGCTCACGCAATACAACGTGGCGTCGCCCGTGAAGTTCCCGGACGCCGAGCCGTACGTTGCGAAGTAGATGTTCCCCGCCGCGTCGATGTCGGCCGACGACACCAGCACCCGCCCGCTCGTGAACGGGAGGCTCTTCACGGGCGTCTGGTACTCGTGGACCAGGGCGTGCGTCGCGGGGTCGATGATCAAAACGATCGCGTTGCTGTTGTACGGGCCGGGGAAGATCGGCGCTGGGGTCGGTCCGTACCCGTTAGCGACGGCGACGATCCGCTCGACCAGCTGGCCGTCCACCACGCGCCGCACGAAGAACTTGTTGAACCCCAGGCTGAGGCTCGACGGCGCGGTGGGTTCCGATCCGAACTCCCGGATCGTGGTTCCCTGCTCGTGAACGCCCTCGCCGATCGTGGCAGGGTTGATCGTGAACCGGCTCAGCCACAAGGCGGCGGAGTCCGTGGTCGAGCCGTCGTAGAACCCGAAGCTGTCGCGTGTGCCTTGAGCGCTCAGGTTGAACACCTGCAGCCCCCACTTTCGTTCGAACGCTCCGTCGCAGACGCCGCCCCGCTCGGTCGTGGCTTTCAGGTTGTCCGGCGCGCTCGAGGATGGCGTGAAGCTGCCCTTGTTGGTTTCGTTGGCCCACTGCGCCGTCACGACGCTGCCGGAGACGCCCGCGCTCGCCCAGACCAGCGGCTCGCTCTCGCAGATCGTCACCGCCGATTCAGCGAATCTTTCCGAGTCTCCCCAAAACACTTCCGGGTCTTGGCTGGTCCCATCGGCCTCGAACGTCTCACAGAACATCATGCTGTGCAGAAACCGCGAGTCGCGGTCCTGGCCATTGAGGATCACCGTGAAACCGCAACCGTTGCCAGCCTTGGTCCTATAGGGGTGAAGCACGCTGTTCCGCGTGTTTACGTTGTCGGTCAGCGGCTCGTTCGTGTCCGTTTCGGTGCGGATCGACGCCCACACCTCCGGCAGCGCGACCGCGCCGTGCGGCCCGCCGCTCCCGAAGCCGGCGGAGGCTTGTTGCACATGGAAGGCTCTACTGCTGAACGAACCGGTGATCCCGCCAAAAAACGGGCCTTGACGATTCACGCCGGCAGAGATGAGGTCAGGCGTGAGCCCTTGGATCACCGGGCTGCCCCGGTATTCGTCGAGCGACGCGTTGCCCGCGTCGGGCAGTGACGCCCGGGGCACGGTCCACGCCACGCCGCTGCCGCCGTGCGACCCGCCCATCACCAGCATCTTCCCGCCCGGCACGGTGAATGCCCCGAGCCGCGAACCCGCGGCCGCACCCAACCGACTGCCCAGCGATCGTGCGCCCAGCCGACTCATGCGCCGTGCTCCCGGGCGGTGTCGGCGGTGACTTCCGACCAGACCCGCGCGCAAATGTTGCCGTCCATCCAACGGAGCGGCTCGCCCTCGACTTCGATGCCCGCGTGGGGCACGGGGTCGATCGCCATCAACTCGCCTTCGACCCAAAGCGGACGGATCTCCCAATCCTCGGAACCTTCGGCGTCGCTCGCCGTGGCGGCGGTCGGCGACAGGCTCACCATCGAGTCGGCACCGCCCAGGTTGGACGGGGCGTGCCGCATGCACGGCACCTTGGCCACGACGAGTTCGACGCCGGTGGCCGAGCCGTCGGGCGACATCAGGTCGACGGTCAACGTGTCGTTGGTCTGCTCCACGAAGAAGCCCCAGCGCCGCCCACCGACCACGGGCGCCGCATCGCCACTTACGACGGGCACCCGCTCGACCTGGCGGCGTTGCCGGACGCTTTCGACCATCCGGTCCCCGAAATCACGGCGGCGGGCGGGCGGGATCATCCGTACCTCCCGGCGGTCGTCGCCACGGCGCGGACGGACGGAGCGGAAGGCGCTTGCGCGTCGGCGACGACCGAAGCCTCGTCGCTGGGCGTGCAGGTCACGCCGCCGTCGGTGACCGACACCACGACCACGCGGACGACGGCGTCGTGCGCGAAAGTGCCCAGGTCCAGGCTCAGCCGACCCGCCCCTGAGCCGCGGGTCGCGGCCGGCGTGTTCAGGTCCATCGGTGCGGGGTCGATCGCAACGTACGCCCGCCAGGACGCCGCCGCGGGCAGCCCGCGCGTCGGCCGGTAACGCCAGGTCGCGGTGACGGCCCCGCCCGCCCCGGCGACCAACTGAAGGTCGGTCGCGCCGTCGGCCGCGGGCAAGATCAACTCGCCGCCGCCGTCGAACGCGAGGCGGCGGCGACGTGTCCGCGTGTCGTCGAGGTCGGCCAGGCCGCACGCGTTGTAGCGGCGGGTGTACACGAGCCGGTCCGAGCCCTGCGTCCCGTTGACGACCGTTTGGGTCGCGTCGGCCGGGAGCGTGGCGACGACGGCTTCGGGGTCGTCGGGGGTGTCACGCACAAGAACCTCGACGCGCGAGGCGTCTTGCGGGGGCAGCGGGTCAAAACCCACCGGGGCGAAGCGCGCCCCTCCGAACTCGGCGGGGGTCCAGGTCACGATGCCGCTCGCTCCACCGCCAAGTGATTGCCCTGCGCGTCGTACCGGATCCGCAATACCCACGGGTCCGTGTCCGGGTCGTCGGTCTCGTTCCAGAACTGATACCACTTCGTGCCGTCGCCGATATCGACGACGCGCTTAAGCATGGTGTCGAGATTGAGGTCGGTCGCCGACGCGCCCAGGTCCGCCAGCACCTTGGACACCGAGCCCGCCGCCGCTTCCGAGGACGACGACGCGGACAGCACCGCCTCCGCGATCGCGGCCGCCGACGCGTCGCCGAGCACCGGCTCGGCCGCTTCGACGAAGATGCGGCCGACGATGTTCGCAAGGAAGTAAGCGCCGGGGTGCGTTTGGTCGCTGCCGGTCAGAGCTTCCCGCTGCTCCTCCGTCATCCAGGTGTGCATGTCCACGCCGACGACGTCGGGGTGCTCGTCCGCAAGCTCGAGCGCGGCTTCGCGTTGGCCGGCGGTTTCGGTGACGTTGACGTCGCGGGGCCACCCCGGCACCACCACGAACAGCGGCACCAGGCCGTGCAACCCGCACCGCCGCCGGTGGTTGCTCATGCACCGCTCAACCGTGTTCTTAAAGCCCTGCTTGCTCGGGATGTCTTCGTCGGCCGGGCTGCTGAGGAACACGTCTCCGGCGACCGGGAAGCGTGAAAACGCCGACGTGACCGTGACGTCGTTGCCGCTGACCGAAGCGACGACGCGATGCTCGTTGCTGCCGGAGTCGTCGATATCCACCCCGGCGTCGGTGTCTTCGTAGACCGAGATCAGGTCGCCCGCCGCGATGCCGGTGGCGTCGTCCAGCGTGAGGACGGTCGCGGTGGCCGACACCACGTCGCCGAGGCGCTTCGGCGTCGCCTGCCCGTAGCGACTGGGGTCCGCATCCTGAATGACGCAGATGAAGTACAGGACTCTCTTGCCTAACCCGCCCATCAGATCGGCGAGCTCCGCCGTCCGCCGCTCCATCGTGAGGTCGTGCTTGTACGAATCGGCCATGCACTTCGCTAAAGCGCGACCGCCGAGGCCGTCGCCCGTCGAGAGGATCACGCCCTTGGTGCCGTTGGTGCGTCGTAGACCGTTGCCCGTGACCAGCGCCTGCTTATCGGTTTTGGTCGGCCCCCCGTTGGTGTTGTAGTCGATCCGCAGCCCGTCGTTGGGGTCCCAGGTGGGGTCTGCGGGGACGACGTGGGTGTGCGTGAAGTAGTCCACCGCGCCGGTCGTGAAGTTGATCAGCGAGTCGGAGCCGCGAACCGGGGAGCCGTCCAGAGCTTTGGTTCGAACGCTCAGGTCGTGCGTCCCCCCCGACGCCACGAAGCTGATGCCGTACGTGACATATTCGAATTCCTGCCGCAGATCGAACCCACAGAAGCGCGTCGCGGTGAACGCCTGGCGTTGGATCGTGGGCACCTGGTCGGGGATGTACGAATAGTCGAAGCCGATCCAGTTCCGGGGGTACAAAGCTTCCTGTTCGGCGGGGGCACCGGTCTGGACGAAGGGACTGCCCTCTAACGAACCGCCCGCGGTCCAAATGTCGTTCCCGGGGCTATCGCCATCGGGCTCGGGATCGATGCCGCCGTTCGGCATCGAGCCGTGGGGTGTCGTTGCCAACGACACGCCGTGAATCTCGAAGAGCATCCGCAGCATGATCATCATGCCGTCCTGGAAACCGCCGTTGTCTTGCAGGTTGGAGTCGCACACGAGAACAATGCCGCCGACTTCACGCTGCTGGACGGCACGTTGAAACTCCACAAGCCGGTGGCCCTTCGCGACGGTCATCGAGCGCCTCCGTCTTGGATCAGTCGCGTGGCCTCCGCCGACCATCCCGCCAGGTACACCGCCGCATCACGCTCGGGCAGCGGCATCGCGGGGTCGCCATCGGCGGATACCGCGTGCAGCGCCGCAAACACCGGGCTGGCGAACTTCAATTCGTCGTCGCTCCACTCGCCCCACAGCAGCATGCGAGACACGCCTTGCCGGCGGTCATGCAGTAATCCCGCCACCCATGCCCAACGCCACGCATCCACGTCGTAGCCGGCGGGCCGGCCGAAGTCAGGGTTGCTGTACCAAGGGGCCACGTCGAGAGCGGATGCCGCCCCCATCAATGCCGAACGGACACGGTTGCGATGATCGAGCCAAGCACGGGCGACGCGCTGTTCGACGGAAAGCCCGAGATAGCGGTTGCCTCTCCAGTCGTTGAGATAAACAACCGGGCAAGACCACGTGCCCGACAGCGGCGCGTCGACGTGCTGCGGCCAACCGTTGCGGTCGGCCGTCGCCCACGCTCGCCGCGACTCGCCGTAGTTTCCGCCGGGGAGCGTCCGGCCGTACGCGTTCGACCACGGCTCGAACACCGCCCGCCGAAGCGCCGCGGTCCGCACGTCGTAGGCCCACGCGTTGTAGGCCACGATCGCCCCGCGTCCCTGTTGCTTGGCCAACGCATCCCGCGTGGCGTCGCCGGCCAGGTCCGCCGGCATCGTCTCTCGGTTGAGCTGCCAAAGCCGCTCGATTCGCTCCGCCCACGCGTCTTTGTCGCTGCGGTCGCCAAGCTGCCAGTAGCTCGCACCATCCTCGTAATCCAGGATCAACGCGTTGGGAGTGACGCCGGCGAGGTAGAGCCGATACGCCACGCGTCGCATGAGTTCGGCGGTGTGGTCCGTGTCTCCGCCCGCCGCCAACGCCGCCGGAAGTCGATCGGGATCGCGAGGAAACAACTCACCGGCTTCACTTCCGGGGGGCCGTGAGATGCCCGCGTGGCGGAGCAACAACGCCACCGGCTCGTCGGGGCCCAGCGCCTCCACCTTCGCCACCACCTCCGCGGCAATGACC
>JBCDDH010000032.1:0-36441 GCA_039180415.1 Planctomycetota bacterium
CCCCGCCGTCCATCGCCTCCGCCGACCACCGCACCGGCACCACCGCGGTCGCCACCGCCTGCCCCACCCCGAACCGAAGCTCCCGGGTCGCCGTGCCCACCGGCTCCGCGCTCACCGCTTCCCCCCCCCGCCAATAACCCGGCCGAACCGCCGAATCGTTTTGGTTTTCTGGGTCGACCGGGTCGGCTCCATCGCCCAGGCTCAAGAGCGCCACCTCCACCGCGGCCGCCGATGATTCGGCCGTGTCCCCGAACCGCCGCACCGCCACCGTCACTTCCACTTCTCCCCCAACCCCGGAAGCCCCCGCGGCCCCGTCCGCCGCCAACACCGTCGCCCGCCGCGGCGCGGCCGACGCCACCTGCACGTTCCCCCGCGACGCCCCCGGCCGGCTGAGCACCACCGCCGCCACGTCGCCCAGCCGCATCAACGCGCCCGAGCCGTCCACGCCGCCCACCCCCGCCGACGCCGGCTCCTCCAACCGCCCCGCGCCCCGCGCGAAGCCCGAGACCACCGCCACCACGTCGCCTCCGGACACCTCCAACCCCGCGCCCCGCTCCGCCGCGTCCGCCGCGAGCGCCGACACCACGCCCTCCCAGTCCGCCGCCCCGTAGCCCGGCTCCAACCCCGACAGCGCCGCCGACACCCCGCCGCGCGCTGCGCCCGCCTCGCTCACCGCCACCGGCGCCAAGCCCGCGGCCGCGGAGCCGTCGCTTGAGCCACGCCCCGTCGTCGTCCACAGCACCACCCGATCCCCCGCCCCGCTTGCCGACACCCACGCCCGCGCCTCCGCCCGCAACGCCTCGAACCGCGCGGCGGCGTCTCGATCTTCCCCGTCGGCGCCGCCCCCGCTGCTCAGCGCGTCGTCCACCACCACGTGTACCGTCCGCCCGGCCCCCGAAGCCCCGCCCAGCCACGCCGCCCACGCCCCGCCCAGCACCGGCCCCGACAACGCCAACCCGATCAGCGCGACCAGCAGACACCGCGTCGCCAACAGCAGCCACTGCTCCAGCCGCAGCCGGTTCTTCTGCTTCTGGTACGCCAGCCGCAGAAACCGCATCGCGCCCCAACGCTCGCGCTTACGCCGCAAGCGCGACAACAAGTGGATCGCGATCGGCACCGCGACCGCCAACGCCCCGGCCCCCGCGAGCGCCGGGGCGATGAAGGCCGAGCCGAGTTGAAGCAGGATTGGGGGCATGGTTGAACCGCAGAGGCGCGGAGAACGCGGAGGTGGCACAATCAACAAGAAAGTGATTTTCGATTCCGAACAAGCCGGGGAAACAAAGCAACACAAGATGCCCCAGCAACAACCTGCCCCGCCACAAGCAGTAGCCAATGCTTGTAGAGCCCTTCCGCGCCCAGCACATCCAAAGCGATAAAGGTCAGCAGTACTCCAACGCCAAGACCGACACCAACACCGCCCCACAAAAGAATCAAATCGGGCCGCTTACTTGCGGCATGGTCGCTGAAGTTTGATGTTCTCATGTCATTACTCCGCGCCTTCCGCGCCTCCGCGGTTCCATCTGCTTCACCGCTTCCCGATCATCGCCGTGCGTTTCGCCAGGAAGTGCGACAGCGGCGGCCCCAACGCGTCGCGCGTATTCAACAGCAAGTAATCAAACCCGAACGCCCGGCAGGTCTGCTCGATCGCGCCCAGGTGTTCTTTCACCACGCCCAGGTACGCCTCGCGCAGGCCCGCGGGGTCCAGCGGGAGCCGGCCTTCGCCTTCCAGGCCGATGAAATCCGTCGGGTCGCGTAACGAAAAATCCAGCTCGGCCGGGTCCATCACCTGCAGCACCACCGCGTCGTGGCCCTTGCCGCGGAAGTAGCGCAGCCGGCCCAACGCGCTTTCCAGATGCTCGGGGTCGTCGAACAGGTCGGAGATCAGCACGATCAGGCTGCGTCGCGTCAGGCGGTTCACCGTGCGGTCGACGATGCGCTCGAGATCGGTGTGGTTGCTCGCGCCGTCTTCGGGGACCAGGCCGTCATTGGCCTCGTCGACGAGTTGCACGCGCGCGAGCGTGGCGGCGACGGCCCGCCAGTGGTCCGACGCGTTGCTGAGGCGCGTGCCGTCGATCACGTCGTCCGCGAAGACGGTCAAGCCCACGCGGTCGCGCTGCCGCAGCGCGAGGTTGGCCATCGCCGCCGCGACGCAGCACGCGTGGTTCCACTTGGTCCAGTGGTTGGTCCAACCCGCGGGCTGGTTGTTCAGCGACGTGTACCCCATCGACCCCGAGCCGTCGACGAGCAACAGCAGGTCGAGGTTGGTTTCTTTGAACGTCTGCTTGAGATACAGGCGGTCGGTCTTGCCGAGGATCTTCCAGTCCAGGGAGCGCAGGTCGTCGCCGGGCGTGTACGGCCGGTGCTGGGCGAATTCGACGGAGACGCCCTGCATCGGCGAGCGGTGCTGGCCGGACATCAGGCCTTCGACGATGAGCCGAGAGCGCAGCTCGATGCCGCCGATGGCCGCGAGAGTCTGAGGGTCGAGGTAGTTGGGGGCGGCGGGAGCGGCCATGAGCGAAACGACGGCGGGCGTGGCGGGTCAGGCGGCCGGCGGCGGGTTGTACGGGGATGCGTCGATGAACGACCAGTTGAGCGCGGCGGGCAGCCGCCAGTCGCGCACGGTTTCGACACGCAGCGCCCACCACCGGCCGGTGCCACCGGTCGGTTCGGTGGGATCGGGGTCGGCGGGCGGGGGGCCGAAGTCCAGCGTCGTGGAGCCGGCGACCTGGAGCACCCGGCCGTCGGCGAAGTCCACGAACGTGAGGCCGGCCCGCGGCGTGCGGTGCAGGTTGCCCAGCGTGTTGAACAGGCTGTTGCCGGGGTAGTCGGGCATGCGGAGTTGGTCGCCGTCTTCGCAGCGCACGAAGCCGGGCGGGCCGCCGCGGTGCGATACGTCGGCGCCGGCGTCGCGGTTCACGCTGGCGACGAAGCAGGTGTCGGCCGCGGTGATGAGCCGGCGCTGATCCGGACCGAGACGGCTCGACAGGGAGGGCGTCGCGGACGACGAACCCGAAGCCACCGCCGGCGACGCGATACGCCGCTGGATGTATTTCGGGCAGTTCGGGAACGCCTGCTCGACCGCGACGTCCAGGCGATCGTCGGTGCGCCGCGTGACCCGGCCGTTGATGCGGATGCGCTTGCGCGTGGCCAGGTCCACGGCGAGGATCGCGAGGCGTGGGTCGTCGCGCAGGTTCTGGTCCAGCACGTCGGCGGCGTGAATCGGGGCCGTGCCCAAGTCGAGCGACACCGACGCGCCGCCGGTAGCCGGCACCGCCCAACCTTCGGCCGAGCCGAATAACACCGACGCCCAAGGCATGCCGTCGGCGTCGACCGAGCCGATGGCCAACCAGTGTTGGGTTTCCAAGATCGGCCGAAACCGATCGGGGATCGTCGGGCTGAGCATGCGGGCCATCGGTCGGCCGCGGTCGGCCTCGTGGGCGAGGTCTTGCACGGCCATCTCGCCGGGGTGGAGCATGCCGGTGGGTTCCATGGTGTTCGCCTGAAAAAGGTGCAAGGCGGAACGGATACGCAGGAGCGGATTTACCGCAGCACGGTTTCGGCCTGCGGGTCGCTCGCGGCGCTCACGTCGATCGCGCCGAGCAGTCGCTCGATCAGGTCGTCGGTGGTGATGCCTTCGCTCTCGGCGGCGAAGTTGGTGAGCAGGCGGTGACGCAGCACGGGCACCGCGACCGCGGCGATGTCGTCGGGCGTCACGTGCGTCCGGCCGGCGAGCACGGCCTTGGCCTTGGCGCCCAGGATCAAGTACTGGCTCGCGCGCGGCCCGGCGCCCCAACGCAGGTACTGCTGCATGAAGTCCGGCCGGTGGTCGTCCTCGCCGCGGTCCGGCGGGCGCGTCGCACGGACCAACCGCAGCGCATAGCTCGCCACGTGGTCCGCCACCGGCACGCGACGCACCAAGTCTTGCACCGCCTTGACCTTCTCCGCGTCGAGCACGGGCTCGATCTCCGGACGCTCGCCCGACGTGGTCCGGCGGATCACTTCCAACTCGTCGGCCTCGGTCGGGTACCCCACGCGGATCATCAGCATGAACCGGTCCAGCTGCGCTTCGGGCAGCGGGTAGGTGCCCTCCTGTTCGATGGGGTTCTGCGTCGCAAGCACGAAGAACGGGTCGGGCAGCGCGTGCGTCTCGCCGCCGGCGGTGACGTGCCGCTCCTGCATGGCCTCGAGTAGCGCGGCCTGGGTCTTGGGCGGGGTGCGGTTGATCTCGTCGGCCAGCAGGCAATTGGCGAACACGGGGCCCTTCACGAAGCGGAACTCGCGCTTGCCGGTGCCGTGGTCTTCTTCGATGACTTCGGTGCCGGTGATGTCCGAGGGCATCAGGTCGGGCGTGAACTGGATGCGGGAGAAGCTCAGGTGCAGCGACTTGGCGACGGTGGAAACGAGCAGCGTCTTGGCCAGACCGGGCACGCCCACGAGCACGGCGTGGCCGCGGCAGAACAAAGCCAGAAAGAGTTGGTCGACGACTTCGGCCTGGCCGACGATCGCCTTGGCGACCTGCTGCCGGAGTTGTTCGGCGGCGGCTTGGGCCTCGGCCACGAGCTGCGGCGCGTCGGGGGTGGATTCGAGGTCACTTCCGGGGGTCGTCATGGGTGCAGGGTACGCGACCCGCGCGGCGATTCCGCGGCCGCGGGCTTTAGGATGCGGCGATGCCCGAGTTGCCGGAAGTGGAGACGGTGCGGCGGACGCTCGGTGCCGCGGCCGGAGGAAAGCGGGTGGTCGACGGCGAGTTGACGCGGAGCGACGTGTGGAACGGGCCGTGGCCGTGGGCGCGGGTGAAGTCGGCGTGGGTGGGACGACGGCTAAGCGAAGTAGCGCGGCACGGGAAGCAGCTGGGGTTGGCGTGCGCGGCCGATGAATCGGGCACATCGGTGAGCGGCACGGTGTGCGTCCATCTGGGAATGTCGGGGCGGCTCTGCGTGTACGGGCCGGACGAAGCGACGCCCAAGCACACGCACTGGTGGATCGACCTGGAGGACGGTTCACGCATGGCGTTCACCGATCCGCGGCGGTTCGGCGGGTTGTGGGGGTACGAAAGCCTCAGCGCGCTGCGGGCCAAACGCTGGGACGCGTTGGGACAGGACGCGTTGACGATCGGGCCGGCCACGCTGCACCGCGGCCTGCGCGGGACGCAACGGGCGCTCAAGGCCGCGCTGCTGGATCAGGCTTTGGTGGCGGGGCTTGGGAACATTTACGTGGACGAGTTGCTGTTCACGGTCCGGCTGAGCCCGTGGGCCCCCGCTAACGATGTCTCGCGCCGCGACTGCGAGCGGCTGGTGCGAGCCATGCGGACGCTACTGGGCCGGGCGATTGAGGCGGGCGGCACCACCCTGCGGGACTACGTCGACGCCGACGGCAGGGCGGGCGGGTTTGCGCTCAAGCATCGGGTTTACGGCCGGAGTGGGCTTCCGTGCACCCGTTGCCGGGCGATGCTTCGTTCGGGGTTGATCGCTCAACGGACCACGGTGTGGTGTGACCGCTGCCAGGCGATCGACGCCGAGAAGAATGAGGTCAGATAGATATTTTTAACTCTTCACTCTTCTTCTGGGGTGTCGTGTTGGGGGAAACCTGATCTTGTTTGATATAAAGTTTTTATCAACAAAATATTGCGTCTTTTCGTGAGTTCGGGAAAGCGTGGTTGAAACTCAACCGACGCGCTCGACGGCGCTCGGAATGATGGGCGATTGTGGCGGCTGGGTCCCGCGGTCTGGGGCCGCAGAGGTTCGCAAGGCGGGTTTCGCGCCGGGGGGCGGCGCGGCGGAGCGCGCGGTTCCCGGAGTTTTGCACGGCGGTTGCGCCAGGGACGGCCTCAAGTGGCGCGGAGCGCAACGAGGGTGCAGTCGTCGGAGCCGCGGCGGGGGCCGGTGTGATCGCGGAGCTTGCGGAGGGTGAGGTTGAGGAAATCCTGCGCGGAGCCGAAGGCGGCGGGTCCGCCGCGGTTGAGGACCTCGTGGAACAGCGCGTCGATGCGTTCACGGCCGAAGCGCCGTTGTTCGGGCGGCGGGGACATGGCGTCAGGCAGGCCGTCGGTATAGAGCAGGATCAGGTCGTCGGGCTGGAGGTCGACCAGGTGGTGGGTGTAGGTCTGCTGGCGATCGACGCCGACGACCATGCCGCCTTCGTCGAGGGGCAGGAGCGTGCCGTCGCGGAGCAGCAGGGGCGGCTCGTGGCCGGCGTTGCAGTACGTCAGCCGCCGGGTCTTCGGGTCGTACACGCCGTACCACAGGGTGGCGAACTCGGCGTCGAGGGTGTCGCGACACAGCGCGATGTTGACGCGGCGGATCACGTCGGAGAGGTGATACAGGTCGTGGGCGTAAGCGCGGAGGGAAGCGCGGACCGAAGCCATGAGCAGGGACGCGGCGATGCCCTTGCCCGCCACGTCGCCGATGGCGAAGCCCCAGTTGCAGTGGGGCCCGGGCTGTCCGAGGCGGACGAAGTCGTAGAAGTCGCCGGAGAGCTGGTAGGACGGCACGTATTTGGCGGCGACGTCGAGCCGCGGGACCTCGGGCGCGGCGGCGGGGAGCATCCGGCGCTGGACGTCGGCGGCGAGGTTGAGCTGGCGGAGGGTGTCCTGGTTTTTCTGCCGGTCGGCCTCGAGGCGTCGGCGGGAGACGGCGGTGGCCGTGAGCTGGGCGACGGCGCGGAAGAGCTTGGCCTGCTCCTTGGGGAAGCTGCGGCACTGGGTGGTGTAGGCCTGGATCGCGCCGATGGGTGTGCCCTGATCGATCATGCCCACGGCCAGCATGGAGCACAGGCCCTCCTCTTTCGCGAGGTCGGGGAAGTAAGTGCGTTCGTCGGTGGGCAGGTCGGCGACGTACATCGTCTCGCCCGCGAGCACCTTGCCGAACAGCTCGGAGCGGTTGACCAGCAGGCGGTTCTGGTTGATGTAGGACTCGGACAAGCCGTGGTTGGCGGCGCGTTTGAGTTCGGGTCCGTCGGGCCCTTCTTCGAGCAGGCGGATGACCACGGCGTCGACGGCGAGGACCTCAGCCATCTCCTTGGCGGCGGTGCCCAGGACGCGCTGCGGATCGGTCGTGCCCGAGAGCACGGTGGACACGCGGTAGAGCGCCGAGAGCTCGTGCAGGTGGTGGCGGGCCTGGTAGGTCTGGTAGCAGAGCCGGGCGATGGCGTTGGCGATCAGGTAGAGGAACTGGACGGCCGCGGCACGGTTGGCGGCGAACGCGGACTCGGCGGTGTGCACCAGTTGGTCGCGGTCGTCGTTGGGCAGGTCCAGCGCGTCGGCGAGCGCGTCGAGGCGGGCCTTGTTGACCGAAGTGGCCTGGGTGAAGTCGTCGGCGTGGACGACGATCGAGCCGAGCGTGCGGCCTTCGATCTCGATGGGCGCGATAAACTTGCCATCTTCGAGTTGGGCGTCGGCTTCGATCAACTGGCCCAGCGCGGCGTCGGCGGCAAACTTCTCGGCGGCGTCGGTGGGCTGGACGATCGGTTGGCCGAGCGGATCGACGATCTCGGTGTCGAGCTTGGTGACGGCGGCGAAAGCGTCCTGGATCGCGCTGAGCGATCCGAGGTCGAGGAAGTCGGTGAGCGACAGCTGGTCGATGGGCAAATCGACGGAGTCGCCGCGCTTTGGAAACCGGTCGGCGGGTTGAGATGGGTCGTGCGTGGCGGGTGGCATGAGACGGTGTAGCGAGGTGGTCGAGGTGGTCCGTCGATCAGCGCTGGATGCGGCCCCGTTCGTTCACGACCCAGTTGGGCTCGGCGGTGCGATAGGCCATCGTCCCGTCGCGGTACTGGTTGAGATTCAAGAGCGTGTCGAGGTCTTCGAAAAAGCGATCGTCGCGATCTACGCTGAGATGCTTCCACGCGACCAGTTGCCCACGGAAGCCCGGAGTTTCGTGCGGGCGCTTCTCGGTGCTGGGGTGCGGGAGCTGCCAGCTTTGCGGATCGTCGGAGTCGAACGCATGGTCGTCCGCGTAGAGCACGGCGAGCTGCCACTTGTTCCGACGATGTTCGGGCAGAGACGGATGGTCGATCTTCACCTCGACCACGGCGACGGGGATCGCGTCTTGGGCGATCGTGATCGTGCCGTGCGCGATGAGTTGCGTTTCGTGATCGGTGAAAGAGTGATTGGCGTAGACCAGCACGTCGTACGGCGTGCCGAAGAGCTCCACCCCGGGGTATTGGAAGCAGACCAGGAAATCCGCCTCTGGGGGCCACACCAGGCGATAGCGATCGTCTTCAACATTTTGCTGGACGACCGTGCGAAACACGTCGAAGTAGCGTTTACTAGCCGTCTCGATGGCCATGCGATCCGGCGTGAAGCCTTCGGCGGGTTTCCAGAGCTCCGCCTTAGAGAACTCGCCGCGAACCCGTGGCCGATCGGGCCCGGGCAGTTCGACCGTTTGGCACCCACTCATCACCAACACGGCGGCAAGGAGCAGGGGCAGGCCGCGGGTCATACGAGCAGCGCCGCGGGGTTTTCGAGCAGGCGCCGCAGCGTGCTGAGGTATTCGGCCGCGACGGCGCCGTCGATCACGCGGTGGTCGCCGGAGAGGGTGACGTTCATCTCGTGGCCGACGACGATCTGCCCGTCGCGGACGACGGGTTTCTCCAGCGCGGCGCCGACGGCGATGATCGCGGCGTTGGGCGGGTTGACGATCGCGGTGAACTGGGTGACGCCGTACTGGGGCATGCCCAGGTTGGAGATGGTGATCGTGGAGTCGGACATCTCGTCGGGCGTGAGGCCGGACTTGCGGGCCTTGCCCGCGAGGGCCTTGACGTCCTGGCTGATTTGGCGGAGGCCCTTGCGTTCGACGTCGCGGACGGTGGCCACGAGCAGCCCGCCGCCCGAGCCGTCGTCGTTGATCGGCAGCGCGATGGCGACGCCAACATTCACTGCGCCGTGGTAGACGACCGAGTCGCCGTTCCACGAGGCGTTGACCACGGGGTGTTCGAGGCAGCCCAGCGCGACGGCGCGGGTGACGAAGTCGTTGACCGAGAGCTTGACGCCTTGGCTCTCCAGTTGCCCGTTGATGGTCTTGCGGAGTTCCATCAGCGGGTCCATGTCGATGGCGACGGACACCTGGAAGTGCGGGACGGTGGTCTTGGATTCGACGAGCCGCTTGGCGATGGTTTTCCGCATGCCCGAGACCTGGACCGTCTTGGCTTCCAGCGCGGACGGGCCGGCGACGATGGGAGCGACCGGCGCGGCGGGCTTGCCGGGCTGGGCGGCCGGGGCGGGTTGGGCGGTGCCGCCTTTTTGGGCGGCGAGGACGTCGCGTTTGATGATCCGGCCGTCCGGGCCCGAGCCGGCGATCTGCGAGAGGTCCAGCCCGGCGGCCTCAGCCATCTTGCGGGCCAACGGCGAAATCTTGACCTTGCCGCCGCTTCCGGAAGAAGCCGCCGTCGGCGTCGCGGCCGGGGCTGGGGGGGCTTTGGTTTCTTGGGGGGCCTCGGCCTTGGCGGAGCCGTTGTTCGACGCCGAACCTGAGCCCGCGGCTTTCGCGGCGTCTTCTAAAGATTCGCCTTCTTCGGCGATCACCACAATCAGATCGCCGACCCCCAGGGTGTCGCCTTCCTGGGCAACGATTTTCGCGACCGTTCCGTCGTCGAACACCTCGACGGGCATCGTGGCTTTGTCGGTTTCGACGTCGGCGATTTCCGTTCCTGACGAGACCGCTTCGCCTTCTTTCACCTTCCACTTGACCAGCGTGCCCTCTTCCATCGTGTCCGAGAGGCGGGGCATGGTGATTTCGATGGGCATGATCGGGGCTCCAAGAACTCTGGCGACGCGACGCGGCCCGCGGCTTCGGGGTCGGCGGCGGGAAAGCCGGTCATCGTAGTGCAGCCACGATCCGCGCGGCAAAACCCCCAGCTATCCGGACGTACGCCGGTGCCCCAGGCGGACGGCGGGGCTTGCGGTTTCGGTGTCGGGTGAAGATTTTATTTACAGAGTAAATAATCCGAATTATACTGAGGCGTGGCGCTCGCCGCGGTTCTTCTTCCTTTCGCCCCCTGGACACGGAAAGGCCAGATCATGGACCTCACGACTCGCTATCTCGGCCTGGACCTGGCCCACCCGATCTTGCCCGGCGCTTCGCCGCTCTGCGACGACCCCGACACGGCCAAGAAGCTCGAAGAGGCCGGCGCCCCCGCGCTGGTGATGTCGTCGCTGTTCGAAGAAGAGCTCGCCACCATGCCGCTGGCCAAGGGCAGCGGCCAGATCGGCTCGCCGCTGGTCCCGGCCGACTACCGCCAGGGCGGGCTGCGCGTCGACCCCGAGGACTACTTCGACCGCATCTACCGGCTCAAGCACGACCTGCACATCCCCGTCATCGCGTCGCTCAACGGCACGACCGACGGCGGCTGGCTCAAGTACGCCCTGGCGATGGAGCAGGCCGGCGCCGACGCGGTCGAGCTCAACGTCTACAAGGTGCCCACCGAGCTGGGCGAGACGTCCGACGAGATCGAGAAGACCACCAAGGCCATGGTCGATTCGCTGCGCAACCGCCTGGCGATCCCGATCAGCGTGAAGCTCTCGCCCTTCGTCACCGCCCTGCCCAACCTCGCGTCGCACCTGTCCGAGGCCGGCGCCGAGGGTCTGGTGCTGTTCAACCGCTTCTACCAGCCGCACATCGAGTGGCCGAGCATGCAGCCGACGCGGACGCTCAAGCTCTCGACCGGCGACGAGATCAACCTCCGCCTGCGCTGGACCGCGATCCTCGCCGAGCGGACGACCTGCGACCTCGCGCTGTCCGGCGGTGTGACCAGCGGGCAGGACGTGGCCCGCGCCGTCGCGTGCGGCGCGAACGTCGTGCAGGTGGTCACGCTCCTGTATCAACGCGGGCCGCAGCACCTCGCGACCCTGCGCGACGAGCTGATCGAAGCGATGAACGCCGCGGACGCGCACAGCGTCGAGGGCCTGCGCGGTCGGCTGGCGTTCCAGCAGACCCCGCACCGCGAGGCGTTGGTCCGCGCTAACTACTACCGGCAGCTCCGGCAGACCAAGTCCGATCTCGCAGCGAAATAGCACCCGCGCGGACCGACCGTCTCGGGCGTCGCCGGCCGTACGAACCGCGCTACCCGGCCCATATACTTTTCCCGTGAAACGCAGCCCCATCCGCCTGTTGCTCGGCTTGTCGTTCTGCCTGTTGGCCGCCGGCGCGATCACGCAGGAAGCCACCCCGCCCGTCCCCGAGATCGACGAAGCCGGGCAAGCCTCCGTATCGACCCCACCCCCCGCCCCGGTGTCCGCGCAACCGTCCGCTTCGCCGCTCAACGCCGGTCAGCGCGTGCTCAACGCCCTGCCTTCGGGCGCCAAGGTCGCGGTCATCCCGATCGAGGGGATGATCTACGGCTTCACGCTGGATTCGCTGGAGCGCCGTGTCGACCGCGCGATCGCCGCCGGCGCGACCGTGATCGTCCTGGAACTCAACACGCCCGGCGGCGTCGTCACCGACGCGATCGCGATCTGCCGATACCTCAAAAACCTCCAGGGCGTGACCACGATCGCCTGGGTGCGGGACGAGGCGTATTCCGCGGGCAGCCTGATCGCCACGGCCTGCGACCTGATCTTCGTGTCGCCGAGTTCCAGCTTCGGCGACTCGGCCCCGGTGATGATGGGCGGCGAGCTCGCGCCCACCGAACGTGCCAAAGCGCTCTCCCCCGTGCTCGACGCCTACGACGACAACGCCACGGTCAACGGCTACGACTACGCCCCGCTGCACGCGATGTGCGTCTTGGGGGTCGAGGTTTACTACGTGCAACACCGCGAGACCGGCGAACGCAGGCTCGTGAACCAGGCGGACTTCGCCGTGATGGTGGGCGGCGAAGAACCGGCGGACGTAGAAGCGTCGTTGACCGAAGGCCTGAGCGCGGACGACGAGCTGGCTCGGGTCGGGGCACCGAGGGTGTCGGTCGCGCGGGCCGAGATGGGGGCGTGGGAACCGGTGCTCACGCTGCCCAGCGGCGCGACGCTGCCCAACGGCCGGGTCCACGACGGCACGACGCTGTACACGCTCAGCCAGACCGAGGCCGTGGACATCGGGCTGGCCACCGCGATCGTCGCCGACGAAGCGGCGCTGCGCACCCGGCTTAACGCCGCGAGCGTGACCCGCGTCGAGCAGACCTGGTCCGAGTCGATGGCCGGGTTCCTGACCAACCCGTTCGTCCGCGGCGTGCTGGTGCTCTGCGTGCTGGTCGGGGCGTACGTGGAGTTTCAATCGCCGGGGCTGGGCTTCCCCGGCGCGGTCGCGGGGATCGCGCTGATCGCGCTTTTGGGGGCCCCGCTGGTGGTCGGCTTGGCCGAGGTCTGGCACCTGATCATCCTGGTCATCGGGCTGGGCCTGCTCATCGTCGAGCTGGTCGCGACGCCCACGTTCGGGCTGCTGGGGATCGTGGGCATCGTGATGATGCTCGCGGGCCTGGCGCTGTCGGTCGTGCCCACCGGCGGCGGCGGGCCGATTCCGTTGCCCGCGCCGGGGACGTCCGACGTGCTCGTGCGTTCGGCCGTGTCCACCACCATCGCCTTTATCCTCAGCGTCGCCGCGATGATCGGCGTCACGTACTTCTACGGCAGCATCCCGTTCCTCAACCGCCTGATTCTTACCGAGGACGACGCAACCGCCGCCCGCGGCCGACCTGATCGAACCGCGGAAATCGGCGGCGACTTCGTGCTCGGCGGTGCCGGCCAGCCCCTGACCGTCGGGACCAGCGCGACCGTCTCCGAGACCGGGCTGCGGCCGTCCGGCCGGATCGATGTGCAGGGCACACTCATCGACGCGGTGAGCACCGGCGGGTTCATCGACCCGGGCACGAAGGTCCGCGTGATCGAAGTCGCGGGCAACCGGATCGTCGTCGACGAAGCGTGAGCTTCAACGCCGCACCCGGTACTTCAGCCACACGTCGTCGCCCAACCGCTCGAGTTCTTCGAGAACCAACCCCCAGGTTTCGGTGATCGCGGAGCACGACCGGCCCGGCGTTTCCACCGCCGACCGCCCCGCCGCGTCGCCGAGGACTTTGGGTGCGACAAAGACCCACGCTTCATCGACCAACCCGGCCTCAAACATCGCCCCCGTGAGCGTCGGGCCGCCTTCCAGCAGGACGTTGGTCACGCCTTCGCCGGTGAGCCGACGCAGCTCGCCTTCGAGATCGTTTCCATCAAGAACCGCGAAGCCTTCGCGCTCGAAGCGGCCGGAGCGGTCGACCACGACGCGCCGGGCGACGCGCTTGATGTCCACCGCGCGCGCGTCGAGCGAAGGGTGGTCGCGTTCGGCCGTGCCCACGCCGACCATCACGGCGTCGACGCGGGCTCGCAGTTCGTGCACGATCTTGCGGGACGCGTCGTTGCTGATCCACTGGGAGTCGCCCGAGGCGGTCGCGACCTTGCCGTCGATCGTCTGGGCCCATTTGGCGATGACCCACGGCAGGCCGTGCTCGACCCGCTTGAGAAACGGCGCGTTGAGCCGGCGGGCTTGCGCTTCGAGCACCCCCGCCGCCACATCGACGCCCGCGTTGCGCAGCCGCGCAAAGCCCGAGTCGGCGACGCGCGGATCGGGGTCTCGCATGGCGGCGACGACCCGGCCGACCTTCGCCTCGATCAGCGCGTCGGTGCACGGCGGCTGTTTCCCGGTGTGGTTGCAGGGCTCGAGCGTGACCACGGCCGTGCACCCGGCGAGGCGGGCGGCGTTCCCGCGCCGACGGGCGTCGGCGATGGCGTTGCGCTCGGCGTGGGCGTCGCCGAAGCGCTCGTGGAAGCCTTCGCCGATCGTCGCGCCGTCGCGATCCAGCAGCACGCAGCCGACCATCGGGTTGGGCTCGACGTGGCCCTGCCCCCGCGCGGCGAGGGCGAGGGCGTGTTGCATCGCTTGCGTTTCGTTCACGACGCGATCGTACCGGCGGGGCTTATGATGGTTGAGCGTCTGCCTTCCGAATCGAAGAGCGAGGAACTTGCCATGAAATGGGTCTTGCGGATCGTGGGTTTGCTGGTGGTCGTGGTGCTGGTGGTCGCGGTGGTGGCCTTCTTCATGCTCAACACGATCGTGAAGACCGCGGTGCAGACCGCCGGCGCTTCGGCGACGGGCGTGCAGACCGACCTGGACGGCGTGAACATCAGCCCGTTCAGCGGGGCGGCGACGATCTCCGATTTCCGGCTGGGCCAACCCGAAGGCTTCGACGGCGAGGTCCTGTTCTCGCTGAGCGCCGCCGACGTGCAGGTCGCGCCCGGCAGCCTGCTGGGCGACACGGTGCAGGTGCCGAAGGTGCATATCGACGGGGCACACCTGACCGTCTCGTTCGCCAACGGGAAGCTGAACCTGCAGAAACTGATGGAGCAGATCGCCGAGCGCACCGGCGGCGCGGCCGAAGAAGAGCCCGCCGACCCGGACGCCCCGGGCAAGAACGTGGTGATCGACGACCTGAGGATCACCAACACGACGGTTTCAGGCTCGGTCGCGCTGTTCCCCGGTCAGCCGCCCATTGAGATCAACGACCTCAAGATCGCCGACATCGAAAAACAAGGCATCGGCAGCGACGGCAGCGGCGTCAAGCTCGAGGACGCGCTGGGCATCATCCTCGAGACGATCATCGTCAACGCCACCGAAGGCATCGCCTCCAACGTCCCGGGCTTGACCGACCTGGAGAACATGGTCGGCGACGTCGCGGGGGCCGCGGGTCAGGCGGCCGAAGAAGTGATCGGCAACGCCGGCGATCAGGCGAACCAGGTGATCGAAGGCGCGGGCCAAAAGATCGAAGAAGGCATCGGCGGGCTGCTGGGTGGTTTCGGTCAAAAGAAGGAACAGGACGACGCGCCGTCGGAGTGAGGCATCCTTGCGGGCGTTGCGGCGGGGTAAGTTGACGGCATGTACGCGATCAAGTGGAAAGAGCCGGTGGTTTCGGCGGTGCGGCGGATCGCGCGCGAGCAGTGCGACACGCTGGTGCTGGCGGAGCGGCCCGGTGGGTCCGGGCCGGTCGGCGTTCTCCACGTCGACGAGGTGCAGCGGAACGTGCGGCGGGGGTTGAGCCTGTTGGCGGCGGTGGGCCCGTTGATGGACCCGCCGGCGCTGCGTCGGGAGCGCTCGGCGTTGCGGCGGGCCGCGCGAGGTTTGGCGCGATTGGAAAGCGATGACGATGTCGCGGCGGCTTCGCGTCCCCGGGCGATGGAGGCGGTGAACGCGGCGTTGCGGGACGTGCGGATGCGGGCGGGGTATTGGCACCTCAACGCGGACGGGTTCGACGCGTTGCGGCCGGGGCTCGGCCGGGTATACGGGGCCGCGCGGCGACGGGTCCGGTCGGCGAGTTTGGACGAGCGGCTTACGGACGAGGGCCGCGGTCTTCTTGCCGAAGCGCTTTGGGGATATGCCGACGCGCTGAAGCTGGTGGAGCGGGCTTGGCCCGAACTGCTCAAGGCCGAGCGCCGGCGCGTGCGGGGGTTAGCCGAGGCGTTGACTGGGGAGTCCGCAGACGAGGCGGGAGAACAATTGGCGGAAGCGGCCGCCTGGATGAGCGAGACGCCCGGGCGGTGGTGCGATCGGGTGGCCGGGTATTGGGCGGCGTGGCGGGGTGGCCTGGTCGCTTAAGCGACCAGGCCGAGAACGCTTGAAGGCTTAAGCGGGCTGAGCGACTTTGAGTTCGCGGCGGAGGATCTTGCCCGTGGGGTTGCGGGGCAGGGTTTCTATCACGTTGATCTCGCGGGGGACCATGAACGGCGGCAGGTGCGTCCGGCAGTAGGTGCGTACGTCGTTGGCGTCGAACGTGCTTTGGTCGAAGTCGTCGCAGAGCTCGACGAAGGCGACGGGCACCTCGCCGCGGGCGACGTCGGGTGCACCGACGATGGCCGAGGCCAGCACGTGCGGGTGTTTGTCGAGGACCTCTTCGATCTGGCGGGGGAAGACGTTCTCGCCGGCGACGATGAGCATTTCCTTCTTGCGGCCGGTGATGAAGAGGAAGCCGTCGGCGTCGCGTTTGCCGATGTCGCCGGTTTTGAAGGCGCGGACGTTCTGGCCTTCGTGTTCGACCTCGACGATGACCTGGCCGGTGAGCTCGGTCAGGCCGTGGTAGCCGCGCATGACGTGGTCGCCGACGATGGCGATCTCGCCCTCGGCGTCTTCGGGGAGCGGCCGGTTGTTTTCGTCGAGGATCAGGTTGGTGACGCCTGGGAGCGTGGGGCCGACGGAGCCTTTGCGGTGGCGGTCGGGCACGGACCAGTTGCACACGGGCGAGGTCTCGGTGAGGCCGTAGCCCTCGTAGAGCTGGAGGCCGAACTGGGTGCGGTACTTTTCGTCGAGGGCGGTGGGGAGTTTTTCGCCGCCGGCGATGGCGTATTTGAGGGAGGCGAAGTCTTCGGGCTTGGCGGACTTGACGCTGAGCAGGGCGTGATACATGGAGGGCACGCCGACGAAGATGTGGGGCCGGTGCTCGCGCATCAGCTCGACGATGCGTCGGGGCACGAACCGGGCGGTATAGATCACGCGGGCGCCCAGCAGGAGCGGGCAGAGGGTGAGCACGGTGAGGCCGAAGGTGTGGAACTGCGGGAGCACGCCCAGGAAGATGTTGCAGTTGGTGAGGTGGACGTGCTCGATGCAGGCGCGCGCGTTGGCTTCGAGGTTGCGGTGCGTGAGTTCGACGCCTTTGGGTTTGCCGGAGGTGCCGGAGGTGTACAGCAGCACGGCGAGCTCGTCGTCGGCCGGGTTGCGGGGCCAGCGGAGCGGGGGGATCTTGCCGAACTTCAATTGGTCGAGGGCGACCTGCTTGATGTGTCCGGGGATGGCGTCTTCGGCGGTGTTCTTAACGAGGTGCTCGATGAGCGGGGTAGCGGTGAGCAGGGTGTCGATTTTGGCGTCGGCGAAGACGTGGTGCAGGTCGTCGCGGTTGAGCAGGTAGTTGATCGGCACGGGCACGCGGTCGGCGAGCCAGCAGGCCAGGACGCAGACGGGGAACGCCCCGCCGGTGGGCAGCATGACGCCGATGTGTTTGGCGTCGGTGGACTTCTCGATGAGTTTGGCGATATGCAACGCCCCGCCGAGGACCTTGGCGTAGGACGCCTTGCCGCGGTCGTCGACGATCGCGGTTTGGCGGGGATGAAAGATCGCCTGTTTGAAGATGGGGCGGAGCAGCGACATCGCCGGATGGTACGGCGGGCCGCGGCGGCGTGGTATTTTGGCGGGTCGCCCGGGTTTCGGGATTGGAATTAGAAGTTGGTGGCCTTGGCGGTCATGCGGACGAGCCGGCCGAATTCGGCGCGGACGTCGTCGGGCCAGTCGCCGAACTTCAGGCCGTATTCGAAGGTGCGCCAGCCGATCTTTTGGATGCGCATGACCTCGACGGGGGCGCGGAGGATGCGGCCGGCGATCTGGAGGTCGAGCATGAAGGTCGAGCCGACGCGGACGGGCGCGGCGCCTTTGCGCTGGACGCAGACGCCGCCGGCCGACATGTCGACGATCTTGCCGAGCGAACAGGCGGCGTCTTCGGCGACGATACGGCCGGCGCGGCGTTGGTTGACTTCACCGGGTTGGGCGGGTCGGGGTTCGGGGTTGAGCATGCCGAGCGTTCGTGTCCAAGAGGGTCCCCCATCGTGGTCGTCGTCGGTGCCGGTGTCGGCTTGGATGTCGTTCGTAGCTTCGGGTTGCGTCATCGCCGCCAGCGAGTCGGCTTGATCGCGCAACGCCCCCACCGCTTCGATGGCGTCCTCGGGCGCGGCGGAGCCGCTTTCGTCTTCCGGGTCGCTCTGGACCGAAGCCATGTCCCAGGCGATCTCGAGGTACGGCACCTTGACGCCGCGGTCGATAATGCTCTGGACCTCGCGCTGCTGGGCGGGCGTGAGCGTTCCGAATTTCAGCCCCAGCTTCACGCTTTGCTCGTCGTCTTCGAGGAGCAGTCGGGCGGCGTTGCGGTCGGCGTAGACCAGCTCGGCGGGGAAGAGCGCGGTGCGTTCGTCGTAACGGACTTCGATGCGGAAGCGGTCGCCGGGCGTGATGGGCGGCGGCTTCTCGGCCAGGACGGACATGCCCGAGCGCGAGATGTCGATCATCGCGCCCAACGCGGTCATCGCGTCTTCGGCGGTATAGCGGTCATCACGCCGCCGTTCGGGCCGTTGGGTGCCGGAGGGGTTATGGATCGCGTCGTTGTCCATACGGCGGACATCGACACGAATCGTGCCCGGGTTAAGGGAAATCGCGAACCCGAGGGGTACGGGTTTCACTTACTCGGCCGGGTCGGGTCCGCCGTGTTCACGGCCATCCGCGCCAACGCGCTCAACGCCCGCGCTTGCGCCGGGTCGAGTTCTCGGAATCGCAGCCCCACGTCCCACCGGCGTTTCCGGCTCGGACGCACCCGCATCACCTCCACGGGCAGCGTGGCCTGCACCTCGGCACACCGCACTTCGAGCGAACACTTCAAGCCTTCGTGCACGGGCGGCTTGCCGACGGTCGCGATCCGCATGCCGCCGCGCGACAGGTCGACCACCGGGCCCAGCGCGGTGACGATCTCGCCGGCCAAATCGGTGCGGAGTCGGCCGTGGCGACGCCGCTCCGCGCCTTGAGCGTCCGACGTCGGAGCCGAGGGCGGTTCGGCTTCGTCGGTTGGCGTCGAGGTTGGATTCACGCGGAAACGTCGCACGCAGTGGGTGTCGGCGATTGTCGGACCGGGCTGAACGAAAATGCTTCGGCGGACCGGAAAAACGCGTCCGTACGTCCGCGCGGCCCGCACGGTTTCTAGTCGGCCGGGATCATCGCATCCAGCCGAACAACGCGACCGCCCCGATCATGCATCCCGCCGCCACGATCCGCCCGGCCAGCACGTGCCGGTGGTGATCGGTTTCGATCGCCCCGTCGCCCGCCTTGCCGACCCACGCCCCCAACAGCACCGACCACAGCGCCCGCGTGCCCTGCAGCACCGAGCCGAACACCGCGCCCAGCAGCGCGAACGTGCCGTACAGCGTGACCATCGCCACCGCCCACGGCCCGGCGTAGGCCAGCGCGTCCCGCCACACCTCCGGCTTCCGCGCGCCGAACCACGGCAGCAGCGCCAGCCCCGCGAGGCCGGTGACGCCGTACAGGATCGTCGCGACGAAGACGCCGGCCGCCACCCGCTGAGCCACGCTCGCCTCGTGGCCGTCGCCCAGCCCGAAGCCCTGAGCGCACACCGCGTCGATCGCACGAACGATCGACAGGTCGCAGAACGCGTAGCCCAGCAGCGTCACCGCGATCAGCGGCCAGACGCGCAGCGGCGGCGGCTTGCCGATGCCCTGGATCATCACCGCGCCCACGATCGCCAGACCCACCGCTAGCCAGCCCCACCCGCTGATCGGCAGGCGCTCCGAATAGATGCCCAGGCTCGTCGCGGCCGCCAACACCAACAGCTTGAGCGTCAGCAGCGGCGAGACGGTGGAGGCGTCGGCGAAACGCAGGGACATGAACAGGCTCGCCTGCGCGATTCCCAGCACCGCGCCCCCCACCACGGCCGGGACCAGCCACGCGGCGCCGGCCTGCGCCGATTCCCAAGGCCACGCCAACCCGGCCGGCCAACTCAGCGGCATCCCGACCGCCGCGACAACGCCGAGTTGTACGTGGGCGACCACCAGCAGCTGCAGGCTCGTGCCGCGCTTTCGCACGGTGAACCACCGCGAGCCCAAGTACGCCAGCGAGTGCGCCCAGGCCGTGAGTAGTCCGAAGATGACGCCGGGGATCAACAAGGGCCGCGAGCATAGGTCGGGCTTGCTCCGGCGGTAAGCCCGACCGGTTGGCGTCGCGATCCGCGGTTTACACTCAACGCATGATCGCGCCCGGCCCCGCCTTCTCCGTGTCCATGGTCTTCCTGCTCGCGTCGTCGATGCTCACGGTGCCGCCGCTGCTCCTGCTGGCCGTGCCCGCTTGGCCGACGGCGGTCCTGATCGGGGTCTTCGTCCTGTTTGGAGCCTCCGCCCCGCCGGCCGAGGCGCACGAGCCGCCGCCGATCCAGAAGCCCGCGGCGCTCCAACCCGGCGACACCATCATGTTTGTCGCTCCGGCGGGGGAGTTGATCGAAGACCGCGTGATGCTCGCCAAGCAGCGGCTCGAAGCGCGCGGCTTCCGCGTGATCGTGCCCGACGACCTGTTCCGAGTCCACGGCTACTTGGCCGGCACCGATCAACGGCGGGCCGACGAACTCATGGCCGCGTTCACGAACCCCGACGTCGACGCGGTCTTCCCCGGCACCGGCGGCTACGGCACGACGCGCATCCTGCCGCTGCTCGACTTCGACGCCATCGCCGCCAACCCGAAGGTCTTCATCGGCTTCTCCGACATCACCGCACTGCACTTAGCCATCCACCAGCGCACCGGCCTGGTGACTTTCCACTCGCCCAACCCGCAGTGGGGCCTGGGCAGCGACGACGGCCTGCACCCGCTGGCCGAGAAGTACTGGTGGCGCGCCCTGCTCGCGTCTTCCTATGAGCAAGCCGGCGACCAAGGCTGGCGCTTCGCGTTCGACGGCTACGACGACGTCGGCGGCGTCGTGCCGCTGACCTCCGGCGTCGGACGCGGCCGGTTGATCGGCGGGAACCTGTCGCTGGTCGCCGCGCTGATGGGCACGCCCGACGAGCCACAGACCGACGGCAAGGTCCTGTTCCTCGAAGACGTCGGCGAGGCGCCGTATCGCGTCGACCGCATGCTCCGTCAACTCGACGCCGGCGGGAAGCTGGACGACCTGGCGGGTGCGCTGTTGGGCGGCTTCACGTTCCGTCGCAATGACAAGCCCCTGCCCGAGGGCGCGTGGACGGTGGAAGACGTGCTGCGGCAATATTTCGAAGGGCGGGACTACCCGGTGCTGATGCGGGTGCCGTTCGGGCATTTGCGGGCGAACACGACGCTGCCGGTGGGCGCGTTGGCCGAAGTCACGGCGGACGCGGGGTCCGGCGCGGCTTCGGTGCGGCTGCTCGAAGACCCGGTCATACTGCCGGAATGAAACCCGTGGGGGCGTAGCTCAGCGGTTAGAGCGCGGGACTCATAATCCCTCGGTCCCCGGTTCGAATCCGGGCGCCCCTATTGGCGGTGGGTTGGGAGATCGGCGTGAGGGTCTTGGCGTTCGTGCGGGTCGTCCGGGTTGGGGGAGGCCGCCTCGGTGGGTCAACGGCGGGGGTGAGCGGCGAGGGCGTCGCCGGCGGCCGATGCAGGAGGTATGCGAGGACGCGAAGGCGTGATCCAGTGGAGCCGAGGAGCGATCGTGGCGGTCGCGTCGGTGTTGGTTGGCGCGGCAAACATGAGCGCGGCCGGTTCCGATTCGATCGCGTCGGGGGAGGTTGAGCGGTGGGGGGATCGCGCGGCGATCCGGCACGCGTTCGTGGATCAGGCCGGGCAAGCCCGGGCCGGCGCGTGGTGGTGGGACGCGCGGGCGCGCGTCTGGTCGCCGGCTCCGAGCCCCGACTGGCACGCGGCCGTGCCGACCGGTGACGCGCGTTGGCGGTGGATCGACGTCACGGCGGTGCGACACGTCGAGATGCCCGGGCGTGGGCGCTTGGCGTTCGTGTTGGACGCCGGCGACGCGCAGGGTTCGGGGTCGTCAAACACCCCGGCGCGGGTGGGCGGCGCGAAGCTCGTGGCGATGAGCGGGCTGACCGGCGGCGTGGTCGATGCGTGGTGGTTTGATCGGGGGCACGAGGTTGTCGATGGCAGCCGACTGCGTGGCTTCGTGGTCGACGCCGACGCGGGCACGGCCGTGATCCACGACGCCGGCACCGCGGGCCTGCTCGTGGTGGACCTGGCGAGCCGGCGAGCCCACCGCGCGTTGGACGGCCGGGTGCCCGCCGAGGCGGAGCTCACGATCGACGCGGCGGGCGGCTGGTTGATATGGCGGGTTCCGGGCGAGGCGGTGGGCGGCCGCGTGCCGTGGGCGGAGCTGCGCGACGCACGGTTGGACGCCCGGGCGTTGTCGCATCTGGTGGAGCCGGTGGTGCGCTCGGGTTGGGTGCCGCCGCAGCACGCGGCGGAGGCGGCGTCCACGGCCAGTGTGAGTGAGCCGAATACCCCGCAAGGTGCGCCCACCCGAGAAATCACGTTCGATGACACGCTCGGTTGGACGGTCGCGCGCCGCTGGGCGCAAGCCGGGGTGTCGCGTGGTTTGGGCGTTGAAGAAGCGACCTCGGTTCTGCAACGTGAAGCGGCGCGCGGCGCGACGCGGGCGGTGTTGCGTCGGGTTTGGGCGCAAAAACCGTGACGTTTTGGCCGAAGTGTCTGCGTAAGAACTGGCCAGTGATTCCGCTTGCAAATGCGGAACTTTTCGCGGTTTTTGGTCTGTGGTGCGCCCGATACTTGCGCCCAAATCCACGGGACGGCCCCAGGGCGAGCGGCGCTACGTTGGTGTCGACGACGAAACCGAGCGGCAACCCGGGAGACGCGATGAACGGTAAGACGATGGGTTTATGGACGGCGGCGATCTTGGCGATGCTGGTCGGATGGGTCGGTGCGGTGACGATCGAGGTCGATGATCGCGGCGGCGTCACCGTGCACGATCCCGGAGGCCGCGTGACGCTGGTACGGGATACGGCCTCTGCGGACCCGTCGGGACACACGGCGCAGCCGGAGACTCGAGCAGCGCGGATCGACGTCGAGCCTGCTGTCGGGGCCGACGCGGGCTTCACGGCGTGGCCGCTACACCCCGCAGCGCGGCGTATCCACGTCGCCAACGCCGGCGACGACCGCCACAACGGCCTGACTCCGCAGACGCCGGTCCGCACGCTGCGCCGCGGCCTCGGGCTGTTGCGCAACGGCTTCGGCGATCAGCTCTTGCTCCGCGCGGGCGACACCTTCCAAGGCGGCCTCGGCGATTGGCGGTGGTCCGGCCGGGACGCGCAGCACCCGGCGGTGCTCGGCGTGTACGGCGACGGCGACCGGCCGCGCATCGTCACACACGGTGAAGGGTTCCTGATCGTGTCCCACCGCCGCCGCGTGGATTACGTTGCGTTTCAAGGCCTTCACGTCTTCCCCGCGCGGCGGATGTCGTGGCATCCTGCGTTCGACCCTGACGACCTGCCGTACCGCGAAGCCGGCGTGTGGTGGATGGGCCGCGGCCGACACATCACGCTCGAAGACTGCAAGATCCAGGGCTACCAAAACAACCTGGTGTTTCAAAACAACGAGATCGGCGGCATCGCCGACCTCACCATCCGCCGCTGCATCGTCGCCGACAGCTACACCCACCGGGACGGCAAGATCGGCGGGCACAGCACGGGCCTGTTCACGATGGGCGTCGACGGCGTGCGGGTCGAAGAAAGCGTCTTCGACCACAACGGCTGGGCGCCGGCCGAGGTGGGTATCGCCGGGGCGTCCCGCACGATGTTCAACCACAACCTGTACCTCGAGCAAACCAGCCGCAACCTCACGGTGAGCAACAACGTGATCACCCGCGGCGCGTCGTTCGGCCTGCAACTCCGCCCCGGCGGCGAGGCGACGGGGAATCTCTTCGCCCGCAACGCGCTGGGGATGTACTTCGCCTGGCACCCGTCGCGCGTCGTGGGCAACGTCGTGGCCGAGAGCGTGGACCACGGCGACCGCCCGGACGAGCGGCGTGGTTACGGCATCATCGCTTGGCCCTGCGAAGACGGGCTGGTCGCCGAGAACCTGATCCTGCACAAGCGCGGCAACGCGGGCTGGGCGGGCGCGATCGAGGTGGCGGACTTCCACGGTTGGAAGGCGGACGTCGCGGAGCCCCGCTTGACGATCCGCGACAACACGATCGTGGATTGGCCCGTGCCCGGGGAGCCCGACGCGATCGTGGTGCGGCACGGGGATACCGAGGTTCGCGCGTCGGGCAACGTGTTGGACGCGGCGTCGGGCGGCGCGGCGGAGCCGGCGTTTGTCCGGCCGGGATTCACGCTGGACGACGCGGCGGGCGGTTCGTTCGAGGCGTGGCTGGAGCGGGCACGCTCGCGGCCGCGCGGGACGTGGCCGGGTGAACTGACCGCGGCGGCGATCAACGCCGAGCTGCTCGACGCGTACCGCGCGACCGCCGACTGATCACCACCGCGCGTCGAACAGCGCGGCCAGGCCCAGGTGGGCCGCGGATTCGGCGGGGCTGCTGAGCGGTTGGTCCCAGCACTCGAACGCGACGCGCTCGCGCAGCTCGGGGAACAATTGAGATCGCAACCGCTCGAACCACGCGTCGCGGAAGCCGGCGAAACGGGTGAACTCGGAGACGACCACCAGGCGGTGAGGCCGTAGCAGTTGCAACGCGTTGCCGACGCCCAACGCCAACGCGTCGAGCACCGCGGCGATCGCGCGGTCGTCGCCCGGTTCGCCGCCGGGGAACGCGCTGGCCAACTCGGCGAACGTGCGGACTCGGCTCGCGCCTCGGCGGTGGAGGAACGCGGTGCTCGCGACGCGTTCGAGGCAGCCGGCGTGGCCGCAAACGCACGGATCAGTGACGATCGGCAGCCGGGTGTGCCCCAGTTCGTTGCCGCCGCGGATCGCGCCGCGATTGGGTCGGCCATCGACGAGCAGCGACGCGCCCAGCCGGCCGTCGCCCAACCGAACGATCAGCGTGTCCTGGGCCGCGGCGTCGGTCGGTTGCTGAAGCAGCCAGCGCGCCGCCAAGGCGTGGTTGTCGTTGTCGAGCACCATCGGCAGGTCGCCTATCGAAGCGAACAACCCCGGCAACGCGTCGGGCTCTTGCGTGTCATCCAGCAAACCGGGCAACGCGACCGACACGCCCAGCGTCCGCGCGTCCCGGAGGCCCGCGATCGCCCGCACCGCGTCGGGGCCCGCCGGGCCGCTCCACGCGCGCCCCGACGCGCGCCCCAGCAGCCCGACGGGTCGGGCGTGTACCGCGTCCGGCTCGCCGTCGCGGCCCGCCCGCACCGCCACGCCCAGGATCGTCCGTCCGCTGGCGGTGCCGTTGAGCGTGAGCGGCACCTGCGGCCGGCCCGCGCCGGCGGATCGCGCGGCGCCTTGGCGAACCAATCCGTGCTTGAGCAGCTCTCCCACCGCGTCGCCGACCGAGTTGGGCCTGGCGTCAAGCTGTCGTGCGAGTTCCGCCCGACTCAATCTCGGATCGCGACGCAACCAACGGAGCACATCGCGTTGCAGCGGGCCGACGGTAGTTGCAAACGTTTTCAAATAAGAACTTTGTGGGAAAAAGGGTAGGGATTGGAAGTTAATATCATTTTTGATATTATTATTCTTCGGCCGCGACGCCAACTTCAATCCTCGATTCGCAAAACCCTCCGATGAGCACGCTAGCCCCCTCCCCGCCGGTTGCCCTGCCCAGTCCCGCCACCGTCCGCGAACGCATCAACACCCGCGTTTTTGGGATGCCTGACGAGGTCAACCGCGCCGTCGCCGGGGAGATCGCGGCGCTGATCCGTCAACGCCAGGCCGAGGGCACGAACGCCGTGCTGGGCCTCGCGACCGGATCGACGCCCACGGGAATCTACGACGAGTTGATCCGCCTGCACCGCGAAGAAGGCCTCTCGTTCCGCAACGTCGTCACGTTCAACCTCGACGAATACTGGCCCATGCAACCGGGCGAGTTGCAGAGCTACGTCCGCTTTATGAACGAGCACCTGTTCGACCACATCGACATCCCCATCGAGAACGTCCACATCCCCGACGGCACGCTGCCCGCGGAAGACGTTCCGACGTTCTGCGCCCAGTACGAGAAGCGGATCGACGAAGCCGGCGGCCTGGACATCCAGCTCCTGGGCATCGGCCGCACCGGGCACATCGGCTTCAACGAGCCGGGCTCCAGCGAAGACTCCCGCACCCGCATGATCTGGCTGGACCGCATCACCCGGCTCGACGCCGCGTCCGATTTCTTCGGCCTCGAGCACGTGCCCAAACGCGCGATCACCATGGGCGTGGGCACGATCATGGCCGCGCGGCGCGTGATCATCGTGGCCTTCGGCGAAGGCAAAGCCCCCATCGCCGCCAAGGCCATCGAGGGCGACGTCACCCCCGTCGTCGCCGCGTCGTTCCTGCAGCGCCACGACAACTGCACGTTCTTTCTCGACGGCGCGGGTGCCGCGTCGCTCACGCGCTTCGCCACGCCCTGGCTCGTCGGCGACTGCGCGTGGGACGAACCCTTGATCCGCAAGGCCGTCACTTGGCTCGCGCTTAAGCTCGACAAGCCCATCCTCAAGCTCACCGACGGGGACTACAACGAACACCACCTCCAGGGCCTCATCGCCGAGCACGGCCCGGCCTACGACATCAACATCCGCGTCTTCGGCACGATGCAGCGCACCATCACCGGCTGGCCGGCCGGTAAGCCGAAAGACGCCGCCCGCCCCACCACGCACATCGTCAAGGGCGACGGCGTGTTCCCCAAGAAGTGCCTGATCTTCTCGCCGCACCCCGACGACGACGTGATCTCGATGGGCGGCACGCTCATCCGTCTGGCCGACCAGGGCCACGAGGTCCACGTCGCGTACCAGGTGTCCGGCTCGATCGCGGTGTTCGACGAAGACGCGATCCGCTTCGCCGACTTCGCTTCCGATTTCAACGCCGCGTTCGCGATCGACAAGACGCAGACCGAAGGCATCGAAAACCACCTCGAGGCGTTCTTGAAGAACAAGCAGCCCGGCCAAGTGGACAGCGAAGAGATCCAGAAGATCAAGGCGCTCATCCGGCGCGGCGAGGCGCGGGCCGCGGGCCGGGCGTGCGGCGTGCCGTACGAACGCCTGCACTTTCTGGACATGCCGTTCTACGAAACGGGCACCGTCCGCAAGAAGCCCATCGGCGACGAGGACGTCGCGATCATCGTCGACCTGCTCCGCCGGATCGAGCCGCACCAGATCTATTGTGCCGGCGACTTGTCCGACCCGCACGGCACGCACCGCGTGTGCCTTCAAGCCATCTTCGCCGCGATCGAGCAGGTCAAGGCCGAGGCGTGGTACGAGCGGTGCGAGGTCTGGCTGTACCGCGGCGCGTGGCAGGAGTGGGAGCCCGAGCGCATCGAGTTGGCGATCCCGATCAGCCCGGAAGAACTCAGCCGGAAGCGGCACGCGATCTTCAAGCACGAGTCGCAGAAAGACAAGGCGCTGTTCCCCGGTTCCGACCCGCGCGAGTTCTGGCAACGGGCCGAGGACCGCAACCGCGCCACCGCGAAGATTTACGACGATCTGGGCCTGGCCGAGTACGAGGCGATCGAGGCGTTCGTGAAATGGGACGGCCAACCGGTGACGCGGCTGAACCCGGTCGTGACGAAGCTTGTGAACGCTTGAGCGTCGCGGTTTCATCGCGAACCGCACGCCAGGAAAGCAAACAACGGCGGGTCGGTGGGCCCGTCCCGTTGGTTTTCTTTCGCGTGTTTGGTGGCCACTTAGAATCCATTCATGCGAAGCATTGCGGGATTGTGCGTTGTGTGGCTGACCGTGGTCTTGCTCGGCTGCGGCCGGCCGACGCTGGTCGTGGGTTTCGGCGCGACGGACCAGCGGCTGACCGAGACGATCGTGCTCAACGAGCGCCGGACGGGCGGGGCCAAGGTCGCGCTGATCGACGTATCGGGCGTGCTGGCCAACGCGGAACGGCGGAGCCTGATCGGCGCGGCCCCGAACCCGGTGTCGTCGTTCACCGAAGCGCTGAACAAGGCCGCGAGCGACGAGGACGTCGAGGCCGTGGTGCTGCGGATCAATTCGCCGGGCGGGACGGTGACGGCGTCGGATGTGATGTACCGCGAGTTGACGCGGTTCCGGGAACGCACGGACAAGCCCGCGGTCGCGGTGATGATGGACCTGGCGACCAGCGGCGGGTACTACCTGGCCTGCGCGGCGGACACGGTCGTCGCGCACCCAACGACGATCACCGGGTCGGTGGGCGTGATCCTGCAGACCGTGTCGGTGGAGCCGGCCTTGTCGCGGATCGGCGTGGAGGCCCGGGCGTTCACCTCCGGCGGGAACAAGAACGCGGGCTCGCCGCTGTCGACGCTGACCGACGAGCAGGCCGCGACGCTTCAAGCCTTGGTAGACGGTTTTTACGACCGGTTCGTCGCGGTGGTGCGGTAGCGCCGGCCGGAGCTGCCCGAGGAGCACTTCGCCGACGCGACGGACGGCCGCGTGGTCACGGGTGAGCGGGCCCTGGCGTGGCGGATGGTGGACCGTCTGGGCGACTTGCGCGACGGCTTCGCGGAAGCCAAGCGTTTGGCCGGCGTCGAGCGGGCCGACCTGGTGCGATACCACGTGCGGCTGGACGCGCCGGGTTCGATCTACGCGTCGACGCCCACGCGGGACGCCCCGCCGAACATCGACTTGAGTCTGCTGCGGATCGACGGGGCGTTGCTGCAAGCGACGCCGGGGGCGTACTACCTGTGGACCGGCGACCTGCCGTAGGCGTCGCGGTTGCGATACAAAGCGGACATGGCAAGCACGACCTCGGCCAAGACGATCGATCTGAACTGTCCGGGCTGCTCGGCGTTGCTCGAGCTGGACCGCGGGTTCGCGGGCGGGGTGTGCCGGTGCAGCACGTGCGGGACGCTGATGACGGTGCCGCGGCTGGACACCGAGAAGGCCGAAGCGCTGGTGCGGGCCGAACGGCCGGGCGAGGCTCCGGGGGCTCGGCGTGAACGGCCGGAGCGCCCCGAGGCGCCCGGGCGTCGGGCGTCGCTGACGCGCAACGCCCGGCCGACGTCGGTGCCGCGCGGAGACGCCCCGAGCCAACCGGAAGCCGAGCCGGCGGGCGAACAGGTGTACCGCACGGCGTCCGGCCGCGAGGTGCGCGTCGATGCGTCGGCGGTGCCCACGGCGGAGGCGAAGCGCAAAGCGATCCGCGCGGCGACGGTGGCGGTTTTCGTGTTGGTGGTCGGCGGGGTGTTGGCGCTCTGCGGTTTGGCGGTGACGCTGCTGGTCACGCAACCGACGCCCGAACAGATCGCGGCGCAGACGCACGTGCCGGTGCACACGTACGACGCTTCGGCGAACCCGTACGCGATCGAAGGCCCCAACCTGTTGGGACTGCCGCTGACCAACCGCGTCGCGCTGGTGTTTGATCCGGGCGGCATGGACGAAGCGTCGTTCTCGACGGTGCGGAGTGCGCTGCTGGACGGGTTGTCGCGGCGATCGGACGCGGTACGGGTGTCGGTGTTCGTGCTCGAAGACGACGGCGGGTTTCGCGCGTTGGTGGACGGTCGGCGGCTGGGCACGGTCGACCCGGCGTCGATCGAAGCGGCCTTGGCCGAGGCCACGGCAGACGCGGGCTCGCTGACGCCCGCGGTGTCGGTGGCGATGGAAGACGACCCGAGCCTGCTGATCGTGGCGACGGGGCGGGATGTGCCGGACGCCGAGGGCGAGGCGGTCAGCCTCTTGGTCCCGGCGGACGACGTGCGCTTCGACGCGGTGTTGATTGACGCGGACAGCTTTTCGCTGGAAGACATCGCGCGGCGGACGAACGGCCACTACGCGACGCTGGACCCGGACTTCGAGCTGCGCGATTGGCGCCCGGTCGAGTGAGCGATGAGGCCGGCGGCGTTTAGAAGCCGGTGCCGAAGAACAGGGCGCCGATCTCGTTGAGGAACTTGGCGAGGAAGAAGTTGGCGACGATGATCGCGATGAAGCCGGTGACGAAGGCTTCGGTGGTCGCGCGGCCGACGCCCGACGCGCCGGCCTCGCAGTGGAAGCCCTTGAAGCAGGCGATCAGCCCGATCAGCAGGCCGAACGCCACCGACTTGATCAGCCCGGTGGCCACATCCCAGGACTCGACGAGGAACGCGGAGTACTCCCAGTACTCGCCGCCGTCGACGCCGAAGCCGACGACGACGGTGAGGTACCCGCCGTAGATCCCCAGCAGGTTGGAGAAGACGGTCAGGACCGGGAGCATGATCACGCAGGCGAGCACGCGGGGCACGACGAGGTATCGGACGGGGTCGGTGCCCATGGCCCGCAGCGCGTCAAGCTGTTCGGTGACGCGCATGGTGCCCAACTCGGCGGAGACGGCGCCGCCGACGCGGCCGGCGATCATGACGGCGGCGAGCACGGGGCCGATCTGCTTGACCACGGACAGGCCGATCGCGCCGCCGAGGCGGGCCTCCTGACCGATCTGCTTGAGCGGGGCGTAGGTTTCGATGCCCATCACCGCGCCGACGAACAGGCCGACCAGCGCCACGACCGAGATGCTCCGGACGCCCACGGCGTACATCTGCGGCATGAGCAGGCGGACGGTGCGGCGGGGCGGGGTGGAGAGGGTCCAACGGGCGGTGCTGCCGGCAAACCGTGCGAAGACGCCGAACGCTTCGAGGCGTTCGACGACGACCGCGCCGAGTTGCCGGACCTGAGCGAGCATGCGGGATGCACTTTACTTGGGCGGCGCAAAGCGGAGCGTGCGGGTGGGCGTGACGACGGCGTGTACGGCCAGGTCGTGCGGCTCGGCGGGCAGGCCGCGCACGACCTGCTCGTCGAAGCCCACGCCGATCCGGTCCGCGTTCACGCAGCGCAGCAAGAACCGGTCGTAGTACCCGGCGCCGCGCCCCAGGCGGACGCCCGTGGCTTCGTCGAAGCCCAGGCCGGGCACGGCGACGGCGTCCAAGCGTTCGGGTGCGACGCGCCGCGCATCGTGGCGAAACTCGGGGCGCGGCGCGGCGATGCCGAAACGATCGGGCGCGACCTCGTCGTCGTGTTCGACCGTGAACACGTCCATCGCATGGTCTTTGCCCGACAGAACGACCGGCAGCGCGACCGACACGCCGGCCTCCCGCAGCGCGCGCACGATCCCGACGGTCGGTGCTTCCTCGGGGGCGGCGGCGTAGAGCATCACCGTCCGAGCGCTGGGAACGCGGGCGATAAAGCGGGCCGCCAACGCCGCCGCGTCGTCCGGGTTCGCGACCCGTTCGCGCAAGCGACGCTTCAGTTCGGCCCGCCACGCGGGCTTGTTTCGAGAGGCTTCCGGCGGCACCGTCATCGACGGGATTATGACCGCGTCCGAACGGCCCCGAAAAGGTCGGCGTCCTCGTCGTCAACGTGGTGCTCCTGCCGCGGGTCGATCCGCAGATACGGCGTCAGCCACCGCACGGCCAGGTAGATCACCGGCGTGTCCACCAGCGCCGCCACCAGCTTGAACACGTACCCCGCCAGGATGAAGCCCACCGCCAATTGAAACCAGACCGGCTGGGCGCCGTCGCCACGATCGATCGGCAGGCCTTGCGGCGAGTCGGGGTTGAGCACGTTGAAGGTGAGGTACGTAATCAGGATCACCGCGACCGAGTCGATCAGCTGGCTAATCAGCGTCGAGCCGTTGTTGCGGAGCCACAGGTGCTTGCCTTTGGTGAGCCGCTTCCAGAAGTGAAACACCTGTACGTCCACGAACTGTGCGGCGAGGTAGGCGATCATCGATGCGCCCATCGCGGCGAGCGTGGCTTGGCGGACCTCATAAAACAGCGGCAGCCGGCCGGCCTCGTCCCGCGGCAGCGCGCCCCCCTGGGTCAACGCCTCGAACCCCGGCAAGGCCCCGCCCAACCAGAGCACGAACAGCACCCAGAGATTCAGGATCAACCCGACCCAGACCAGGAAATTCGCTCGCCGACGGCCGTAAAACTCGCTGATCAGGTCCGTGCACAGGAACGTCAGCGGGTACGGCAATACCCCCACCGCCACCGCGAACGTGAGCTGCCACGCCGCGTCGCCCGAGCCCATCTCGACCGACCCCAAACGGATGAACCGGGTGACGCCCAAAATGTTGAGCATCGTGAGCGTGCCCAGGAACAAGCCCGCCATGATCAGGAACACGCGTTCGCGTCGCCGCGCGAGCGTGGCGGGGTCCAGCGGCGGCAGGTCGCCGAACGGGTCGGCCGACGCACCGGTCGGGGGTGGGGGCAGAGGATCGGACATGCCCGGACAATAGGAACTCCGGCTTGACGTCCCGAGAAACGGGCAAAACTGGTTGAATTGAACGGTTTTTATAGGATTTTCTGGTTTTCAACGCGTTTCGCTTCTGCCGAATGCGGGTTATATTTAGGACATGGTGTCGGCGGAACTGCTCGAAGCGGTCAATCAGACGAAGTATCCCCTCGAGGCGTTCCTGTTCGTGCAGCAGGGCCTCGACCAGACCGTCCGTGACTTGCACGGCGAGCCCGACGACGACGACATCCTTGAAGACCCCACCGAATCCCAACGCCACGTCTCCGGGCGGCAACTCTGTGGTGGGCTGCGTGATTTCGCCGTGCAGCAGTTCGGATTGATGGCCCTGACCGTGCTGCGCTATTGGGGCATCCACCGCTGTGAAGACTTCGGCAGCATCGTCTTTGCGATGGTCGACGCGGGCGTCATGCACAAAACCGACGGCGACACGATCGAGGATTTCCGAAACGTCTTCGATTTCAAGGACGCCTTCGGCCCGCAGACGCTCGTCCTGAGCTGACCGTTCATTTCAACTTCGGCTTTCGTCCGCTGCGTCGCGTTGCGGGCCGATTTTCGTGGCGATCGAGGCTCGGCTCGGGCTTTCGTATCGCATGGATACGTGGAACCCCGGGGCCCGTCGGTTTCGCGCACATCCGGCACGCCAACAGAAACGAGCGCCGAGGCCTTCAGAAAAGCGCGATCCCCTGGAACACAGAGTTATGAAACGATTGTTACATTAGAAAACACCTTGAAAACACGTTTTTAGGCCTTTAAACGGGATTTTTTTTTCTTCTCGGTTTCTGGTTGACAGATTATTGAAACGAGCTATATTAGGCTGAAACAGTCTTTGTTACATGCTGTTTCTCGGGTCGATCGACCCGCCTGCCACTCGGCTCGGTTTCTTTCAGGTGTTCTTTCGATGGCCAGTATCCGTCAAATCGCCGAGCGTGCCGGGGTTTCCATCGCGACCGTGTCGCGGGTGATGAACAACCATCCGCAGGTCAGCGAAACGCTGCGGCAAAAGGTCAAGTTGGCCGCGGAAGAGGGTTTTCATCCGAGGCCGTCTTCGGACCCCGCCTCGGCGCAGATCGGGGTGCTGTTCACCACCGAGCGGGTGACGATCGGCTCGCCGTTCGATAGCGCGGTGATGACCGGCGTCTCCGAAGAGATGGGGGTCGACGCGGTGGACCTGCGGGTGATGACCCCGGCCCAACTTATGCGGGACGGTTCTACCCTGGTCGGCGCGTTGCGTCGGCGGGGCTTGGACGGCGTCTTGGTCCGTACGGCCACCGACTCTAACCACCACGCGGTCAAGCTTTTCGAAGCCGGCTTCCCGGCGGTCGTGATCAACGACCGGATCGAGCACCCCGATGCGAGCTACCTCGCCGGTTCGTCGCGGCAAGCCAGCCGGGAAGCGGTGGAACACCTGCTGGGCATCGGCCACACCAAGATCGCCTTGGTCAACAGCCGCATCTCGGACACCGACCACCTCGACCGCTACGCCGGCTACCGCGACGCGATGGACGCGGCCGGCTTGGGTACCGACCAGCAACGGGTCGTTCGCGCTTGGCCGAACCGCCAGGGCGGGACCGTCGCGATGAACCAGATCGCGATCGAACGCGACCGCCCCACCGCGTTGTTCTTCGCCGATATGGCCGCCGCGATGGGCGCTTCTAAGCGGGCGCTCGAGATGGGCCTGAAGATCCCCGACGACCTGTCGATCGTGGGCTTCGACGACACCGATCTTCGTTTCTTTGCGTATCCGACCATGAGCGCCGTCTGCCAAGACACCCACCAGATCGGTCGGCAAGCGCTCCGCATGCTTTCCGCTTTGATGAACGAGCCCGGCGCTCCGCCGCAGCGTGCGGAGGCCGCGACTTGGTTCGAGGTTCACGATTCCACCGCGCCCGTGTCATCTGACTGATTGTTGTTCCCTGGGCTAACGCCCGCACCTTGTTTTTTAGTTCCATTTTGGCTTTTCAAGTCTTGGAGGACTCATCTCATGGCTCTACGAAATTTATGCGCTCTTTCTTCTGGTGCCGCCGTACTCTTGGCTGCTTCCGCCGCGTCGGCCCAACCCACCGTCCTGTTCAGCGACACGTTCGAGCGGACCACCGGCAACTCCAATCCGGACAACGGTGATTTCCTTTCCGACTGGGGCATCACCGACAACGGGTTGGGCGGTTTCGAAAGCGTCTCGTATATCACCACCCCGACCCGCGACACCGGCGGCGGCATCAACCAGACCGTGCAAGACGGCAACGACCCGACCGACGGCGACAACGAAGGCGTGATCCGCTTCGGCGCGGTGACGCCCGATTTCGACCTGTCGCTCGACCCCAACGTGCTGGCGGGCGGCGGTTACACGGTCGATTTCGACTTTAATCGCAACACGGGCGGGACCGGCTTCATCTCCTTCTTCCTTGGCTTCGACCCCGACACCGTCGCCACGACCAGCGGCGGGGCGGCGTTTGCCCCGATCAACGGGGGCCCGTCGGTCGGCACCGACCACGCTTACATCCTGCAGAGCAACCCGTCGTTGGGCAACTTCCGGGTCCAGGTCTTCGAAGAAGGCGTGTTGCAGGATCCCCCCGGCGAGATCAATATCTTCGGCCCCAACCCCCAAGAACTGCTCAGCGCTCAGGTCCGGGTCGAGGCTCCGGACGGGTTCGACGCCGGCGACGAGATCACCGTGTCGCTCATCGTGGACGGCACGCCGATCGTCGATGCGACCAACACCGCCGAGTTGGACGGCGAGTTCGGCGGCTACTTCGGCTTCTCGTCGAATCTGGGTTCTGCCTTGATCGACAACCTGGTCGTGACCGCTTTGGGCACCGCTACGGGCGGAGGAATCGTCGGCGACTACGACGACTCGGGCCAAGTCGAACAGGGCGACCTGAACCTCGTGCTCAACAACTGGGGCACCGTGGCGCCGTTCGATCCCAACGGCGACCCGTTCACGACGGCCAACGTCGACCAGGAAGAACTCAACCGCGTGTTGAACAACTGGGGCGCCACGGCCGCTCCGAGCTTCGAGGGCTCCGCCGTGCCGGAACCCGCCACGGCCGCCGTGCTCGCCGGCCTGGGCCTGCTGGGGCTGCGTCGCCGCCGCGGTTAATGCTTGCGTGTTCGCCGGCGTGGGCCGCATCCCGCGGCCCCGCCGTTTCTCAAGACTGATTTTCCCCCTGCTTGGCTTTGAAATCCCGATCCAGGAGCTCACCTCATGTGTCGTCGTGTTTACCGTTCTGGTTTCACCCTCATCGAATTGTTGGTGGTTATTTCGATCATCGCTTTGTTGATCGGGATCCTCTTGCCCGCGCTCGGAGCGGCTCGTGCCGCGGCGCGGGCCTCCGGCTGTCTCAGCAACGTGCGTCAGGTCGCGATCGCGTCGGCCTCGTGGCAGACCGACAACGATTACCGCGGTTGGACCACTTGGCCCATGGACCTGTTTACCCGGGGCGGTTACCTCGACCTCGAACAAGATTCGGTCAACATCTGCCCCG
Organism: Planctomycetota bacterium; assembly: GCA_039180415.1. Taxonomy (GTDB): domain Bacteria; phylum Planctomycetota; class Phycisphaerae; order Phycisphaerales; family Phycisphaeraceae; genus CAZIXN01. Next base: position 35,269 of record JBCDDH010000032.1, read on the forward strand.
AAACCCAAGTTTTCGAAACGCGGGCGGACGCCGTGCCCCCGGCGGTCGCGGCGAGTTTCGGGCCCAATAGCTGGTTCGGCACCGCCGATATCGCTTGGCGCCGTGACGACAACAATCCGGATAACAACCTGCTCGATACCAACAGCAGCTACACCTATAACGGGTGGCTGCTAGACAGGCAGTGGGCCGCTAGCGCAAACTCTCCCGCCAACTGGACTCAACCCGGTCCGGAAGGCACTCGCGAAGCTTATAACTTCAACGGATTCGACAACGTTCAAAACACTTCTTCGACGCCCCTCGCGGCGGACGGCTGCTGGATCTTCCTGGCTCCCGACCCGCTGTTTGACTTTGGCGTGAACTACACCAATTTCGATCTGTCGAATCCCATGGAGAATGGATTTGACGGAGGGTTGCAAAGAACGTTTGGTCTGCACGAGCTTTACATGAATCGGCACGGCGGCGTCAACAACATGGCGTTCGTTGACGGCAGTGCGCGGGGCGTGCCGATCACCGAAGTTTGGGACTTCAATTGGCACGGCGCTTACGACGAAGAGATCAAAGATCGCGCTGAGGCCGCGATGGCAGATCTCCCGCGGCGCTAAGTATTCGTGCGTTCGCCTTTTCTTTTGATTCTGTTTCTGTTTCTTTCTTAGGAGGATTTTATGATGAACAAGACCGCTCTTCTTCTTTCTGCCGTGACGACGCTGGGCGTCGCGGGTGTGGCCTCGGGTACGGTGCTGTACTCGGACACGTTTACCCGGACGACCGGGGCCGGTGACGGCAACGGCGATCCCAACGGGGGCGATCCGAACTTCTCGGATTGGGGCACCAACGACAACGGCCTGGGGGGCACGGTGTCGCAGGCGTGGCTGGCCGGGCCCGATCGGGCCGGCGGCGGCCGCAACGCGGTGACCGACGGCGCGTTGGGCATCAACCACGGCACGTCGACGCTGTTCACCTACGACGCCGCGGCGGCGTCGCCCGAAGGCTTCAAAATCGAGCTCGATTTTGGTCGGTTCGTGAATGTGCCCGATCCGGGTCCGGGCGGCGGCGGCTACATCGCTTTCGGCTTGGGTGTCAATAGCGACACGGCCGAGAGCGCGATTGGCGACTTCCTGGCGATCGGCGCTTCGGACTTTGCGTTGCTCTTCCAGCAGGCAGCTTCGGGCAACG
>JBCDDH010000033.1:0-36171 GCA_039180415.1 Planctomycetota bacterium
CCAGTTGGGCTCTTGATCGGGGTGTTCGATCTCGGCGCCTTCGTGGGAGATGTGCCAGAGGTTGCGGTCGCGGGAGTAGATCTTTTTGGTGGTCTGGTCGACGGGGATCTTGTGTTTCTTGGCGTAGGCGATGGCGGTCTCGCGGTCGGTCAGGCCGTCGGCGATGAAGAGGGGGTCTTTCCAGGGGGAGATGATTTTGAGTTTGGGGTTGAGCGCGCGGGCGGTGAGCTCGAAGCGGACCTGGTCGTTGCCTTTGCCGGTGGCGCCGTGGCCGACGGCGTCGGCTTTGGTTTGTTTGGCGACGAGGACCTGGTGTTTGGCGTTGAGGGGGCGGGCGATGGAGGTGCCGAGCATGTAGTCGCTTTCGTAGATCGCGTGGGCGCGGATCATGGGGAAGCAGTACTGCTCGGCGAATTCTTTTCTCAGGTCCTTAACGATCACTTCATCCGCGCCGCTTTCGTACGCTTTCTTTTCAATACCAGACAATTCGTCGCCCTGGCCTAGCTCGGCGGCGAAGGCGACGAGCTTGACGCCGGGGTAGCGGCCCTTGAGCCAGGGGAGGATGACGGAGGTGTCGAGGCCGCCGGAGTAGGCGAGGACGATTTTTTTGGGGTCGGCTTGGGGCATGCGCGGATGGTACTGCGCGCGGTGATCCGACGCTTCGCCGGGATGGGGCTTCGCGTTTGGTTTGGGGTTTTGTTGGAGAAACTGGTTGCTGAAGCAACCAGTCCGGGGGTAGGGGGTTTAGGAGGCGAGGTCGGGTGTGGCTTGGGCTTGCTCGATGTGGGATTGGTTGAGGGTGCGGTGGCCGTGCTCGCCACGCTGCTTGGCGTAGGCACGGCGGAGGGCCCAGGCGGTGAGCCCGGGGCAGGCGGTCGCGGCGGCGAACCCGAAGCGGGACCACCACGCGGGCCAGACCTCGGCTGTGGGGCTTCGGATCGCGCGGACGACGCGGCGGGCGACGTGCTCGGCGGATTGGACGAGCGGGCCGGCGTAGACTTCGTCGGCGGTGCGCTGGTTCGCGCCGGCGGCGTCGGTCTTGTTGTCAAAGAACTCGGTGCGGGTGAGCACGGGGTGGACGGAGGTGACATCGAAGCCGCGGTCGTGCAGTTCGGCCCGCATGGCCTGGGCGAGGGAATCCTGGGCGGCCTTGGTCGCGGCGTACGGGCCGTACTTGGGCGGGCCCATTTCGGACAGACAGGAACTGGTGACCAGCAGGTGGTTGAGCCCGTCGGCGGTGCGGACCATGGCGCGGAGGGCTTCCTGGAGGGTGTAGACGGTGCCCCAGTAGTTGACCTCGAAGAGGCGGCGGTGTTCGGCGAGGGGGACGGCGTGGGCTTCGCGTTCCATGCCGTAGCCGGCGTTGGCGAAGGCGGCGTCGACGCGGCCGAAGCGGTCCATGGTTTCGTCGAAGAGCCGGCGGACGTCTTGGGGGTTGGCGACGTTGCAGGTGAAGAAGTGGGCCTTGCGTCCGCGGTCGGCGACCTGCTTCGCGACGTGCATCAGTTTGTCGGCCCGGCGGGCGGCGAGGGTGACGTGCATGCCGGCGTCGGCGGCTTTGAGCGCGGTGGCGGCGCCGATGCCGGAGGACGCACCGGTGATGACGAGGACACGGTCGGTGAGGTCGCGGGCCATCCGTGGATCGTACTGGAGCGGGCGGCGATGCCGTATGTTGGTCGGGATGAACCAGCCGGCCCCGACGTACACGATGACGGACGAAGCGCTCGCCGCGGCGATGGCGGAAGCGGCGTTGCTGCGCGGCGATTTCACGCTGCGTTCGGGGCGGAAAAGCCGGTATTACCTGGATAAGTACCTGTTTGCGACGCGGCCGGAGTTGCTGTCGGGTTTGGCGGAGCGGTTCGCGTCGCACGTGGGCCTGGACACGGACCGGATCGCCGGGCCGGAGTTGGGCGGGGTGCCGTTGGCGACGGCGACGGCGCTGTGGACGGGCAAGCCGTTCGTGCTGATCCGCAACGCCAAGAAGGACTACGGGACGAGCAAAAGGTTTGAGGGCAAGCTGGAGGCGGGCGATCGCGTGGTGATCACGGAGGACATCGCGACCTCGGGCGGGCAGAGCATCGAGGCGGCGAAGCTGTTGCGGGACGAGTGCGGGTGCGTGGTGGAAAAGATCGTGGTCGCCGTCGATCGGCAGGAAGGCGCGGCCGAGGCGATCGACGCGGCGGGTTTCAAGTTTGCCGCGCTGTTTACAAAGGTGGATTTGGGGATTAAGGAATGACGGCCAAGTCGTTTTGCTTTCTCGCCGTCTCCCAAGCCATCGCATTCGGTGGTTGAATCAACTTAGATCGAACCCTCATCGACAAAGCTCGTGAAAGGATTTCTGATGATGATGCCAAGGTCAACATTTCGCTTTGGGATTCTTGGTAGCGGCTTTGCCTTGTTCATGGCCACTTGCGTTATCTCGATCCAGCAAACCGGTGCGGAGCAGGTAGTCAGCGCAGGCCCTGATCGATCCGGTGAGGACCGTGTCCAGGAAACAACGCTAGACGTGTATTACTTGGAGATCGTGACGCTATCCGTCGGCGAGACGTGTGCCGCTTTGGGAAAAGCACACGGTGTGGAATTCGGTGCGCCGGTTCCTGAACTCGGTCTTGCTCGAACGGCCAGGCTGAAACATGGCGGCTTGCTTGGTGTCCGTGCCCCGATGCGTAGTACGGAGACGCCGGTGGTGCGGCCGTATGTTTTGGTCGACGACATCGACGCTGCGATCAAAGCCGCCGAGGCGTCCGGTGCCGAAGTGGCGATGCATCCAATGGCGATTTCGGGGCGAGGGAAGTTTGCCATCTACCGTCTCGGCGGGATCGACCACGGCCTCTGGCAGCTCTAAGCAGCGGCGGCTTATCGCTCCCGCGGCAGCGGAAGGTTCGGGGCGTAAGTCACGACGGGCGCGTGCTCGCCGTCGATCGCGCGGAGGTTGGTGGCGGGGTCGTCTTGCAGGGCGAGGAATTTGAAGCCGAGGAACTGGGGCCTGCCTTCGGCGGCGCGCTGGGCGTTGCGGGCGGTGGCGCGGTCGCCGTAGTCACGGAGGCGTTCGCGGCGAACTTCGGGGCTGCCGCTGTGGACGAACCACGGGGTGCCGGCGTCGTCGACTTCGAGCAGGCCGAAGTGGCCGACGTAGGCGCCGGCGTAGCGGCCGTCTTCGCCGGTGGTTTGTTTGGGAGTGGGCGGGGTGCCCCGGACGATCTGGACGAGGTCGCCGTCTCGGAGCTGGCCGGCTGCGACGGCGGCGTGGACGAGTCCGAAGTGTTCGTGGGACAGGTACGCGGTCTCCTGCTCGATGATCCACTCGTCGAGCTGCTTGTCGAAGCGGTTGCGGAGGAATTTGGCGACGTTGGCTTTGGCGACGAAGGTCACGGCCGTTTCGCCGGCGACGTCCGCGGTTACGTCTTCCACGAGCCAATGGTTATTGGGGTTCCACTGTGGCTCGGTGTAGTGGTTGCGGGTGGCGACGCCGATGCGGCCGTCGATGTATCGGATGCGTTGGAGGTAGCCGAAGAACTCGGCCCAGTTGCGGCTGAGCGCCATGGCGTACGTGTGCTCGACGAAGACGACGCAGTCGGATTTTTCCAGTTGATAGAGCGGCTGCGGGTCGTCGATTTCGAAGGGGAATTCGCCGAGCAGGTAGATGTCGTAGGGCTGGCCGAGCTGGCGGTGCGCGGCGACCATGACGCGCTGGCGGAGGTCGGGCTGGTTGGCCTGGAGGTCGGCGACGAAGGCGTCGACTTCCTGGGGCGACATGGGTTGGTAGGGGGGTGGGGTTGCGCAACCGGTGATGACGCCGGCGAACAGCAGCAGGGCGGCGAACCGGCCCTTCGCGTTACTCCGGGTTCGGTTTGGGTGTTCGGTTTGGATGGGCATGGTGGTTAGCCAATGAATTCGAGGCCGGAGACGGTGTCTTCGGAGTCCTCGTCGGAGTGGACGATGACGGGGTCGGTGGGGGCTTCGATGGTGACGCGGCCGTCGGAGCCGACGACACAGACGGGGACGCGGCCGGCGACCCAGTCGGCGAGCGGGAGGAGCGGCCAGCGCTGGGGCATGTGCCGATCGGGCTCGACGGTGAGGTAGGCGCCGCCGGGCGCGAGGCGGTTGACGGTGAGGCGGGGGGTGGCGAGGAAGTAGCCGAGGGTGACGATGCCGCGGGGGTAGTGGCTGAGGTAGTCGGAGATGTAGGAGTCGGTGAAGCCCAGTGAGTTGTCGCCGACGTTGGACATGACCTGGAGGTCCCAGTACTGCTGGGCGGAGCTGGGCCCGGTGAGGCCGAGGTAGCGGGCGATCATGTCGCGCCAGAGGTTGAGGCTGACGCGGATGCGTTCGGGGGTATCGGAGGAGTGGCCGTCGCCGTAACGGGATTGGTTTTCGCGGTCGGCGGCGATGAGGTCGCGGGCGAGGCGGTCCTGCGGGAGCATGATGGGCTGGCCGACCATGAGGGGCAGGAGCAGGCCGTTGGCGGTGTGGATGGAGTAGGCGTCGGTGCCCTTCATTTCGTCGAAGGGGACGGGCTTGCCGGTCTTGGGGTCGAGCATCTCCAGGGCGGAGCGGTCGCAGGCGATGGCGTAGTGATCGCCGACCCAGGCGGTCTGATCGATCTGGTTGGCGTCCTGCTCGATGCGGGGATCGAGTTCGCGGGCCTTGTCGGCGCGGCCGCCGAGGCGGAACAGGTCGGCCGAGGCACGCAGCGCGGCGAGGCGCTTGATGGCCAAGTAGGTCTGCTTGCGGGCGAACGCGACGGCGGCCGAGCCGTCGACCAGCGTGTTGGTCGTGCCTTCGGTGGGGAAGCCCGAGCCGTCGCGGTCGGCCCAGAGCAGGTACCGGGTGAGCTTGCGGACGGTGGGCAGGAGCGGTTCGAGCAGGCCGCGGTCGCCGGTCCAGCGGACGTAGGCCTGGAGCATCAGCAGGTAGTTGCTGTTCTCCTCGACCTCCATGGTGTAGGTCGATCGCTGCCCGGTGGCGTTGATCCCGGAGCCCAGGTCGTGGCAGAGGACCGCGCCGTCGGACGGCTCGTGGGCGCGGGCGAACTGCGGCCACTGCTGAAGCTGGAGCTTGAGCAGGTCGGGCCAGAGCGTGAGCGGGAACACGGCGGCGTTGTACTCGACGTCGATGGTGGACTGGTACAGCGACGAGCCTTCCCAGACGCTGAACCACGGGAAGCGGAGCGGGCCGTCTTCCGGATCGACTTCGCTGTCGTCGAAGCCGGTGCACCAGAAGGTATTGGCGAGGTAGTTCTGAAACGACAGGTTGAGCAGGTGCTGCTGCGCGAGGTCGAGGGGGGCCTGCTCGATGAGCTTCTCGAAACGCCGGGACAGGGCGAGGTATTCGTCGCGGCGTTGCACGGCTTCGGTCAGCACGGCGTCGAGATCGGGGTAGTAGTCGGTGTAGGCGAATTTGGCCAGGCACGACCTGCCCTCACGCCGCACCCGCAGCACGGGGTCGGCCACGTGCGCCGCCCATACCAGCCGCCACTTGATACCCGACGCCGCTTCGGTCACGGGCAGGTCGAGCTCGAGGCCCGCGCCTTGTTCCGCGTCGATCGGCGTCGCGTCGGGGTTGAGCGAAACGATGCGCTCACGCGCCGCGACCTCGGCGAAGTCATCGGGCGGCGTGAGGTCGGTGCGCCGCGTGTCGTGCCGCGGTTCGAGCGGGTTGGTGTAGGCCACGTCGATCCGGCCGGGCCCCGAGGTGATGCGCGAATCGGGGCAGCCGAGCCGCAGCCGCAGCCTGATCTTATCGGGCGTCGGGCCGGCGCTGGGGATGTCGCGGACGTTGTCGACCGCGTGCACGCGCATCTCGAGGTAGAACGCGGGCAGCACGCAGAGCCGCCGGTTCTGCGGGTAAAACACCGAGTGCACGTTGAGCTCGAAGCGGAGCCGATACGCCGCGCTGTACCCACGGAATGTCACCGAGTTGATGCGATCGAACTGCTCGCAGTTATAGAGCGGCTCGATGCCATCGCGGCCTTCGCATTTCGTGAACGGCAGCACGCGTTCGATGCCGTCGGGTTCGACCAGGCCGACCGAGAAGTCCAGCGGCGAATCGAGGAAGCGCCCGAGCGCCGAGTGCATCACGCGGCGGTGCTGCGGCTCGAAGAGCAGCGAGAATCGGCTGCCCAGCCGCGCGACGGTCCAACTCATCGACTGCATCCGCGAACCTCTTCAAACCCCGGCCATTCGTACGCCCCCAATGGCGACCCGCATCATACGGATTCGTCGGTGCCCGGGCCGAACAAGCCGCCCCGGTTCATCGCGGCGGGCCGACGGGCATCGTTTGCGACAAGCGGCCGACGACCTGCGCCACCACCGGCACCGCGGCTTCGATCTCCTCGCGCATCGTGGTCCGGCTCAACGAAAAGCGGACCGACCCGTGCGCCCGGGGCTCGTCCATGCCCATCGCCCGGAGCACCGGCGACGGTTCGAGCGATCCGCTGCTGCACGCCGCGCCCGCCGACGCGAACACGCCCCGCTCGCTCAGGCCCAACAGGATCGCTTCGGCTTCGAGCTTGGGGAAGGCCAAGTTGGCCGTGTTCCACAGCCGGCCGTATGTCGCGTGTTCGGCGTTGATCAAGGCTTCGGGGACGGCTCGTTGGACATTGCATTCGAATCGGTCTCGCAACGCCCGGATCGAAGCGATCCCGTCCGCGTCGGCGACCCACGCCGCGGCTTGCTCGGCGGCGACGCCCATGCCCAAGATCCCCGGGACGTGCTCCGTGCCGCCGCGGCGATCGATTTCCTGCGGACCGCCGATGTTCTGCCGTACCAATCGCACGCCGCGGCGGACGTACAAAGCTCCGACGCCCTTGGGCCCGTGAAACTTGTGGGCCGCGATCGTGAGCAGGTCCACGCCCGCCGATTTCACGTCGATCGGCAGCTTCCCCGCCGCCTGCGTCGCGTCGGTATGGAACACCGCCGCGGGAAGCCGGCATTCGCGCCGGTCCTCATTCACGGATCGCAAGGCCTCGGCGATCTGTGCGACGGGTTGGACCGTGCCGGTTTCGTTATTGGCCCATTGCACGCTCGCCAGCGTGGTGCCCGGCGCCAGGCGGGCGGCTTCCGCGACGGCGGCGGCGTCCACCACGCCGTCGGCGTCGACCGGGACCCATACCACGCGCACGCCGCGCGGCTCGGCGGCTTCGGCGGGCTCGCGCACCGCGCTGTGTTCGACCCGGCTGGTGATCAGCGTCGCGGGCTCGCCGGGCGCGGCCCGATCCAGCACGCCCCGCAACGCGAGGTTGTTCGACTCGGTGCCCCCGGAGGTGAAGACGATTCCGCTCGGCTTGGCCCGCAGCAGTTCGGCGACCTGCCGGCGGGCCAACTCCAGCCGCTGACGCACCTCCTGGCCGAACCGATGCACGCTCGACGGGTTGGCCCAGAACCGCCGATGGGCTTCGTCCACGGCGTCGCTGGCCTCCGGGCTGGGCCGGGTCGTCGCGTTGGCGTCGAGGTAGATCGCTTGCACGTTTGCAGTGTACGGAGCCGCCGTTTCTGCGGTAGATTGCCCGTGCTATGCCCGTTCTGGAATTGCTGACCCGAGACGCCCAGGTGATCCGCTCGCTGCCTTACGAGCAGGAACGCGTGATCATCGGCCGGGCCGAGGACTGCTTCCTCCGCATCACCGACGACGACCAGATCTCTCGCCACCACTGCGAGATCGTGCTGCATCAGGGGCGTTACGTGCTGCACGATCTGAATTCGCGCAACGGCACGGTCGTGGGCAGCCGGCGGGTCGAGGCGGTGAAGCTGCGGACCGGCGGGGTGTTCCGCGTAGGCAACTCGTTCGTGCGCTTCCTGGAAGAGGCGGCGGTCCCCGCGGGCGGCGGCGAAGACGAGGCGGAGTCGGCCTCGGCGGGCGACGACTCGGTCTACGACGTCGCGGTGCTCGCCGACGACGAATCCGACGAAGGCAACGAGCCCTCCGCCGCTCAGGAGGCCTACGCGAAATCGGGCAACGCCTACGGCGCGGACTCGCTGCAGTCGCTGGCGAGTATCGGCACCGACCCGGGGTTCGGCATCGACAAGTTGTCGCTGATCAACGCCCGCAGCCAGATCGTGCACCGCGCGGGGCAAGAAGCCAGCGGCCAGGGCGAGTCACTGCTCGTCTTGCAACTCGTGTTGATCGGCGCACTACGCACCCGGGCCACCGACGTGCACCTCGAGCCCCGGCAAGAAGACGCGTTGCTGCGGATGCGCATCGACGGCGCGATGATCGAGGTCTGCTCGATCCCGCTCGAGCTGGCGAAGAAGACCGCGTCGCTGGTCAAGGTGCTCTGCGACATCGACATCGCGCAGCGGGCGATCATCCAGGAGGGCCACTTCTCCCTGGGCGTGCCCGGCCGGCGCATCGACTACCGCGTGAGCTTCACGCCCGTGATGCACGGCCAGAAGATGGTCATCCGCGTACTCGACAAGGCGCTCTCCCCGCAGACCCTGGCGGACCTGGGCCTCCACGGCGAGGTCGCCGAACGCCTCCGCGCAACCAGCGAGCAGTCCACCGGCCTGGTCACCATCTGCGGGCCGACGGGCTCGGGCAAGACCACCACGCTCTACGCCATCCTCCGCGGCATCGACGCCCAGCTCCGCAACGTCATCACCATCGAAGACCCCATCGAGTACGAGCTCGAGAGCGTCACCCAGATCCCCGTCGACCACGACAAGGGCCACGGTTTTGCCCAACTGCTGCGTTCGTGCCTCCGGCAGGACCCCGACGTGATCGTCGTCGGCGAGATCCGCGACCGCGACACCGCGATCACCGGCCTCCAGGCCGCGACCACCGGCCACCTCGTGCTCTCCACCATCCACGCCACCGACACGATCGGCACCGTGTTCCGCCTGTTGGACCTTGGTGTCGAGCCGTACCTCGTGGCCAGCACGCTCAACCTCGTGCTCGCCCAGCGCCTGGTCCGCACGCTCTGCGACCATTGCAAACGCCCGATCGAGATCACGCCCCGCGACCTGCGCCGCCTCAACACCGAAGACGAGCCCGAAAATCCGATCTACGGCCCGCAAGGCTGCGACCGCTGCTTCAACACCGGCTACGTCGGCCGCACCGCCGCGTTCGAATTGTTGACCGCTAACGACCGCATCCGGGACGTCATCCTGGCCACGCCCAACATCGCCGACCTCAAGGCCGCCGCGATGGAGTCCGGCTTCACCAGCCTCCGCGACCACGCCCGCTCCCTCATCCTCGAAGGCAAGACGTCGATCGACGAATGCCACCGCGTGATCGGGCTGGAGTGAGGTCGGGTGCCACCTCTCAGGCATTTGCTGATTTGTGTCGTCACGCCCCCGCCGGAGGAGCACACCCACGGATAGGCGTGAAGGATGGCAGGCGGTCGAAGATGCTGTGAACGACGCGACAAAGTTATTCGCACACATCGCCGGCGGAAGCCCAAGAGGGGCTTTGGTCGTGGTGCCGGCGATCGCTGCATGCCTGAACGCGGCATTGACACCCCGAAACGGAGCGTTCGCGCGCGTGAAAAACGCTTTCGCGCGCGAAAACCGAAGCGGCGCTCAAACGTTGCGATTCTGTTTGGGAATGGAGCCAAGCCCGAGTTCGGAAGTTCGCTTCCCTCGCCGCAGCCGTTTCGCGGACCCAAGGGAGCGGGGGTAGGCGGAGGGGTGCCGTGACGCCCTTGTTCCGGGGCCGGGGGGCGTGCACATGTCACGGAGGACCGTGAAGTGTGGCATCCAGCCGCCTGTTCATAGCTCAAAATACAGGACGCCTCGCGCTGATTATCACCATCGATTCCTAGCTGATTTGAGATGCGAGCGAATGCCTTCACCCGCTAGAGGCTCTTGAGCGAACCGCGGAATGACGTGTAGATGCGCGTGCATAACTTCTTGACCGCCCACAGGCCAACAATTCCAACCAAGGTTGTAGCCGGCGGGCTCATATCTCGCATCGATCCACTGCCGGACCTCAACGAGCAGCTCTCGGGTGGCTTGCCACTCGTCAGGGGTAAGATCAAAGGCGGTTGGCCGATGGGCCTTAGGGATAATTATTCCTGAGTGCTTGAGAGCACCCTGATAGCGCGGATGGCGAAGAAACAAAGTCAATTTTCGCTCGAACACGATCTCGATCTCCGAATCGTCGAGGTCGCATAAAGGACAGGATGCCATCGCCAATCCGCCTAACGTCATTTGGTTCAGTTGTCGGCCGCCCTCGGGAGGGGCGTCCCACCAGCACCTCATTCTACTCGTGGGCGCTGCTGGTCAACTAATAGTCGGTGGTTATCCGCTCTTGGTCGGCCGGGTGCCACACTTCACGGTCATCCGTGACGTGTGCTCGGATGGCGTCACGGCACACCGGGCAGCGTGGGCGGGTATCTTCCGGGGGTGGCGAAGGAACGTCTTATCTCGGGTGCTTCGGGCGGGGTGGAGGAGGAGCGCCTGAACCTCTCGCTGCGCCCGCAGACGTTGGACGAATACGTCGGCCAGCCCGCGCTCGTCGAGAAGCTTCGGATCACGCTCGAAGCGGTGAAGCAACGCGGCGAGCCGATGGAACACGTCCTGCTGCACGGCCCGCCCGGCCTGGGCAAGACCACGCTCGCGCACCTGATCGCCGGCGAGATGGGCACGCACTGCGCGATCACCTCCGGCCCGGCGCTCACCAAGGGCGCGGACCTGGTCGGTACGCTCACCAAGCTCCAACGCGGGGACGTGCTGTTCATCGACGAGATCCACCGGCTGCCGATTTCCGTCGAAGAGTTCGTCTACCCCGCGATGGAAGATTTCAAGATCGACTTCACGATCGAGTCGGGCATGCACGCCAAGACGATCGCGATCAAGATTCAACCGTTCACGTTGATCGGGGCGACGACGCGGGCGGGCCTGCTCTCCGGGCCGATGCGGTCGCGTTTCGGGCTCAGCCATAACCTGGAGTACTACGGCCAGGCCGACCTGGAAGCGATCTTGCGCCGCTCTGCGGGTCTTTTGGAACTCCAAATCGGGGCCGGCACGGGCGAAGCGCTGGGCGCGATCGCGTCGCGGTCCCGCGGCACGCCGCGCATCGCCAACCGGCTGCTGCGGCGGGTGCGCGACTACGCGCAAGTCAAGCACGCGGGCAGGTTCGACGCGAAAGTCGTGGACGCCGCGCTGAAGCTCGAAGGCGTGGACGACCTGGGGTTGGACGACCTAGACCGCAAGTACCTGCGGGTGATCGGGGAGACGTACGCGGGCGGCCCGGTGGGTTTGGAAGCGGTGGCCGCGACGCTGGGCGAAGATTCGGGCACGCTCGAAGCGGTGGTCGAGCCTTACCTGCTTCAGACCGGCTTCCTGGCCCGCACGCGCAAGGGTCGTCAACTCACCGCCTCGGCCGCGGCGTATCTGGGATTACCCGTACCCAAAACGGTAGCGGATGAACCGCTCTTCGATTAAAACACAAGCATCTTTTTTAATCCGCCTGTTCTGGGCCGTCCTTTTTTCGAATGGAGCCGCGCGTGCCAACTTCTGAACCGCTCGACCTGCGTCGTGATTATTTTCTGACCCTGCGCGATGAGATCCGCGCGACCAAGGCTCGGATCTTCATCATCCTCATGCTGGGCGTGGTCGGCGCTCCGCTGCTGGCGCTGTGTTCGTTGATGACCGATGCGCAGCTGCTGGTGATGATGGCTCCGATGGCGGTATTGCTGCTGTTGGTGTTGTACCTCGCGGAGCAGAACGTCCTGATGCGGGCCGGCCGGTACATCCGTGACCACGTCGAAGGCCTCGACGCCGACTGGGAACGCTGGGTCGGCAAGCAGAACTTCCGCTCCGCCGAGCGGCAGCTGTTCGCGATGTTCGTGATCATCGGGCTGGCGTTCTACGTCATCCTGCTGGTCCCTGCGGTTCAGCTGGTCCTCGCGATCGACACGCAGGGCGTGCAAGACTACGAAACCCGATTCCTGAAGTACGGCATCTCGGTTTTGTACGTGACGTCCACGGTCTGGGCGCTGATCACGATCATCCGCTTCTGGCACGGCGCGGTGAGCACGTCCGACTGACCCGCCCGCGTCCCCTGCTCCGAGACGTTGCGAACCGTCGGGCCCGGGATGTCGTACGCTGATCCGTATGAAGCCGTTTGGCCCGTGGTGGTTCGGCGTGATCGGGGCGGGGGTGTGCGCGCTCGGTGCCGCGGGTTTCGCTTGGTGGTCCTTGGCGTCACCACGGGTTTGGGCCGGATCGACCGAGCCTCCTGCTGCCGGCCCGGCCACCGAAGTCGCCGGGGGGGGCGTGACGGAGTACTTGGTTTTTGGCGCACCCGAGAAACTCGCGTTGCTCGACGGATCGATGCGCGAGAGTTCGGGCCTCGCCGCTTCCCGCACCAAGCCCGGCTGGCTCTGGACCCACGGCGACTCGGGCGTCGGCCCGTGGCTCATGCGGTTCGACCCGTGGCACGGGCGTCCCGAGCGATGGACGGTCCGCGGCGTCAGCCACGCGGATTGGGAGGACATGGCCTCGTTCGTGCTGAACGATCGGCCGTACCTGCTCGTGGCCGATGTCGGCGACAACACGCGGAACCGCGACTCGGTCGCCTTGCACGTCCTTCCCGAGCCGATCGACGTTAGTACGCCGCCGGGCTCCGACCTCGCGTCGCGTGCCCCGGGCCCGGCCCCGGTTCTCACGCCCGCGCTCACGCTGTACGTGACCTACGAAGACGGGCCCCGCGACTGCGAAGCGGTGGCGGTGGACCCGGCCTCGCGGACGGTGTGGCTCGTGAGCAAGGAGATCAACGGGCGGGGGCAGATGTTCGGGCGCTCGGGGTTGTACGCGGTGCGTCTGCCCGAGCCGGCGGATTGGGGCACCGTGGGTATTGAGGCGGTGGGTTCGGCGGAGCAGCCCTTGGTGCTCGAGCGGCTCGCGACGTTGGACACGGTGATGCCCACGGCGATGGACCTGACGCCCGACGGCCGGACGATGCTGGTCGGGACCTACGGCGAGGGCTTGCTGTTCGAGCGAGATCGGTCGGCCGACCCGGACTGGGTTTACGCGATCGCGGCGGGGCCGCGGCGGGTTTCGCTGCCGCCGCGCCGTCAGGGCGAGGGGCTCTGCTTCGCGGTCAACGGCGACGCGGTGTTCTTAAGCAGTGAGCATCCCGAGCAGCCGGTGTGGCGTCTCGCGGTACGGCGTGGCGGGCAGTGAGCGGCGCGGCATATCCTCGGGCATGCAAACTGTTTTCGCACAATCGGGTCGGCGTCGGTCGCTGCGGACCGTCGGGTTGCTTGGCTTGCTGGCTTGCCTGGGGCTTTCGCCGCTGCCGAACGAAGCCCAAGAGTCTCGAACTGACCCGACCGCCCGTGTGCTTGCCGAACGGTACGGATTGTCCGCGTGGGACACGGTGGAGCAGATCGACTTCGTGTTTCGCGCGGAGTTGCCCGACGACCGGGTGATCGAGCGTTCGTGGTCGTGGCGGCCGAAAGACGGCACGGTGACCGCCGACTTCGACACCGCGGAAGCCCGAACGTTCGCGCTGGACGCGATTGACAACACGAATCGCGCCGACCACGCGGCGTTTATCAACGATTCGTACTGGCTGCTGTTCCCGTTCCAACTCGTGTGGAGTACGAACACGGTGAGCGACGATGGCGATGCGGTCATGCCGATCTCCGGCCGCCCGGCACGCAAACTCACCGTGACTTACCCCGAGCAGGGCGGGTACACGCCCGGCGACGTGTACGAGCTTTTTCTCGATCCGGCGTCGGGCCTGATCGCCGAGTGGAACTTCCGCAAGGGCGGCGGCGACCAGGGACGCCCCGCGACGTGGGAGACACACGTCGGGCTGAACGGACTGTTCATCAGCCGCGTGCACCAAGGCCCGGAGGGTTCGGGGTTTCGGCTGACCTTCCCCCGCGTGGCGGTACACGCTTACGGCTCGGTCGCCGCGGGCGTGCCGTTCGAGTGATCGGTCGGCCGTAGGTAGACGATGGACTCGACCATCGCATCCGCAAGGAGTCGTTGGCCTGCTAAGGACGGGTGCATGCGGTCCCGATACGCCGGGTTGTTCGACGGATTGTCGCTGAGGAACCGCTCGCGCATATCGACGAAAACGCCGCCGTGCGTTTCTGTGATCGTCTGGAAGCGTGAACGAACCTCGTCGTGGCGTCCGTCCGCGTCGGCTTCGGGGAAATAGAGCATCGCGACAGAGATGCCCGCCTCCCATAGCTGTTCCAGCAACGAACGCAGGTCGGCTTCGGCGGTCAAGCGACGCGGATCGTCCGGGGAAGGCACGGGCAGCCCGGGTTGGTTCAGGTCGGCCACGTTGGGTGTGGACGCGCCGCCCAGCCGATCGCGGAGCCGTTCCCATCCGATCCCGAGCGCCTCACCCAACGCGGTCCACGGCTTACGCGTAGTCAATGACTCGGCGGTGGAGGCCAGGAACTGCGGGGTATCGCCGAGGTCGTGCGGCGACACCACCAGCACCGCGATATCGGCGTCGAACGTCCCGAACGTGTCGACGTACGCCAACCAGTTGCCCGGGCCCCAGCTGCCGGCCGAGGCGTTCCCGACCCACACCGGCCCGCCGAGTTGCTCGCTCAAGGCGGCCTGCGCCAGCGTCGTGGCTAACTCCGCGTGGTCCGTGCGTCGGCCGCCGTTGATCACCGAGTCGCCGAGTACGAGTACCCGCAATGCGCGTTGGTCGGCGGGCGGCGGGTCGTCGCTGCGCATGCCGAAGGCGTTGATGCGGTGGCGCGTGCCGGCCACGCGGACGTCTTGATTTGGCTGCGGTAGGTACTCGATGCTGGGGTGGCTCTGCATCAGCACGGGGTCGCCCAGCTCCAGGCCGAACCGCGCGACCCATTCGCCCATGATCAGCCCGGCGATCAGCAGGAGTAGCAGGCCCGCCCCGACGCCCTTGGGAGAAAGCCGCCGCATCACGACCACGCGTAGGACAGGGCGAGATACGCCACGTACGAGATCACCAGCGGCCAGCCCATCCATTTTTCGAAACGACCCTTCTCCGTCGCGCGGAAGATGCACAGCCGCATGTAGAGCAGCATCAGCATCATCGTCGGCACGGGCAGCAGCAGGAAGATCGCCGGGTAGGTGGTATCGGGGTTTAGGTCGATGATCGGTAGTGGGGCGGCGAGTGCGGAAAAGCCGATCACGAATAGCACGTTGAGGATGTCGGCCCCGATGACGTTGCCGACGAGCAGTTCGGGGTGACCTTTGCGGATGGCGGTGAGGCCGGTGACCAGTTCGGGCAGCGACGTGCCGAGCGCGACGATGGTCGAAGCAACGACGGCTTTGGGGATGCCGGCGCGTTCGGCTCCGACGCTGACGGACTGGACGAGGGCGTCGCCGGCGAAGACCACGATCGCGAGACCCAGCAGGCCGATGCCTACAAGAAACGGAAGGCCGTGCTTCTCGGCGTGCTCGGCTTTGTCGCTCTTGGCTTCGTCGCCTTCGACGACGACGTGCGGCTCGCCGGACGGGTGCTGCTTGGCCCACTTCACGGAAATCACGAGATACGCCACGAGCAGCAGCGTGAGCAGCACCCCGACCGGGCGGGTGATCGTGGCGGCGTCGCCCTGGAAGGCCCACAGCCCGTAGCAGATGGCCGATAGCAGTAAGGCCGAGCCGAACTGGACCCAGCCTTGCCGCGACAGCACGAAACGATCGGCGGGTAGCGCGCACATGAGAAGTCCGACGCCGAATATCAGGCCGGTGTCGGCGATGATCGAGCCCACGCCGTTGCCCAGCGCTAAGCCCGCTTGGCCCCCGAACGCCGCGAGCACGGACACGGCCATCTCCGGCGAGGTCGTCCCCAGCGACACGATCGTTGCGCCGACGACGACCTCGGGCATGCCGAGTTTCTTGGCGATCCCCGCGGCCCCTTCGACCAGCCAGTCGGCCCCTTTGATCACGAACGCCATGCCGACCACGGCGATCACGATCAGCACGAGCATCGATTGATCGGCGAACCAGTCGTGAGGCAGCAGCGACGCGAGCGTATTCGGAACAACGGAGACATGCGACATGAGCGGGATGATAAGGTCGGAGCGATCGCACGGATGCGACGAAGCTCAAGCCGACACGTCGGTGGTGGGAACGGCGAGCCGCTGTTCGCGCAGCCGGGTGAGTTGGTCCGGTTCGCAGAGCAGTTCCGCGCGTCGGGTGAGCCACGCCGCGGCGGCGTGTTCGCCTCGGCGGTGGGCGGCGAGGCCGAGCATCGCGTGGGTGACGCCGCAGAGCGGGCCGGGCATGAGTTCGGCGAGCTCGGCCTTGCGTCGCCATCGCGAAAACGCCGCGTCGTCGTAGCCGAGCGCGACCTCGTACCGAACCTGCAAGCCCAGCCGTTGCAGCAACTGGTTGAGCGTGAGCGGCGTCGTGTGAAGCTGCGTCAGCGCGAAGTACGCGCCCCACGGCTCGCCGGCTTCGAGCGACGACTCGGCCAGCAGCAACAGCATCTGCGGCCGCGCCCCCTCGCCCGGCCCCAGCGGCCGACCCAGCACGCTGCCGCACAACGCCGCCGCCTCCGCGTGCCGGCCTTGCCGGTGCCGCAGCGTCGCCCACGCGTGGTAGAGCATCAGTCGGACCCAGTCGATCAGGCCCCGCCGGTCGAGCCAGTGCCCCAGCCGCGCTTCCGCGTTGCCCGGCGAGACTTCCGCGGCCAGCATCAAGCCCCGCGCCGCCCCCGCCGCCTTTGCGTTGGCCACCGCCCGGCTTACCCACACGCCCAGCACCAGGAGCGCCGCCAGCAACAGCGTCCAGCTCGGGTCCGCCCCGTACAGCGCCGGCATGACGAACAGCAACGCGAACACCGCCAGCCCGACGGCGACGCCCAAAGCGGAGCGGATCACGCGGTCGCGTCGCAGCTCGTTGGCCAGCTGCGCGGGGTCGAATGCCGGGAGCGTGGACGCCGCGTCCGGTGCGGTCGCCTTGGTGGGTTCCGGCGGCATGGTCATGCGGCCGCCTCGGTCAGTTCGCCCAGCGGCGCAAACCGTCGGGTCAGCTCGGCGGCCGGCACCAGGCACGTCGCGTCGCGCCACCTCTGTTTTGCGTGGTCTTCGTTTCCGGCGCGGCGGTGCGCCAACGCGAGCAGGCCGTACGCTAGGCCGGCATCGATGCCCAACGGGCGGAGCGCCGGTATCGGTTCGGGCAACTCTTCGATCGCCTCGGCGGAATGGTGCGTGCTGACGGATTGCAACAGCCGAGCCGCTCGATACCCCGCGCCGATCGGCCCGGGCTCGTCGGCCTTGATCGCCGAGCGGACCCGCCGCAGCTCCGCGTCGCCGTCGCTGAGTCGGTCGGCTTTAAAATGGTTTGCGGCTTTCTGTAAGCGAAGCGTCAACGCCGCGGGGTGGCCGTCGGACAGGCGCCGCAACAAGAAGTCGTAGGCCACGTTGGCCGCTTCGTCTGCGCCCAGCGTGTCGAGCAGATGCCCGATCAGCCCGACCGTCCGGGCGTGTTCGTCCGTGCGGTAAATCAACTCGGGCAGGACCTCCCACGCGGTGCGGAGGGCTTGGCGGTGATGTCGGAGCATGCCGAGTTCTTGGGCGTAGAGCGTGGCGGTCGAGGCGGCGGATTGTCGTTGGCGGCGGTTCGAGCCGTAGACGACCACGCCGACCAATGCCGCCCACGGCAACGCCGCCGCCCACCACGCCGGCACGGCCAACGACACGAACACCGCCGCCACGATCACGCCCAGCGGCACGTGTCGCGCCCACGGCTTCACGGGCCGCGGCGCGTGCGCTTCGAGGTGTTCGGCCAGGCGCTCGGGGCTGGGCAGGCTTCCGGGCGGTTCGATCACGGCCCGGCGTCCACCAGGCGTTGCACGTCTCGGGTTAGTTCGTCGATCACCGCGGGGGTCAGCCCGTCGTAGTAGCCGCGGATGACGCCGGCCTGGTCCACCAGCACCAGCTTGCCCGTATGGGCGATCGGCTCGACCGGATTATCCACCGCGCCCACGTGCAGCTTGAACCCGTCTTTGCTGAGGCCCCAGATATCCGAACGCTCGCCGGTGAGCAGCGTCCAGAACCCCGGCTCCGCTTGAATGGCCGCGCCGTACTCTCGAAGGACTTCCGGCGTGTCCACCTCGGGCTGCACGCTGAAGCTCACGATCGCCGCGTCGTTACGCAGGTCCGCTGCTCGCAGCTTGGCTTGCAGGCCGCCCAGGTGCCGGCTCATCACCGGGCAGATCGACGGGCAGGTCGTGAACATGAAGTTCGCCACCCACACCTTGCCGTTGAGCCGGTCGCTCGCAAACGGCTCGCCGAACCGGTCGGTGAGCGTGAACGCAGGCACCGGGCCGTACTTGTCCAGCGGCGCGGGTGCCGCGGCCAACACGAACGGCACCGCCACCATCACCGCCGCGGCGATCACGCAGAGCATCCCGCCGATCAGCCAAGGCCAACGCAATCCGCCGGAGGACGCCGTGTCATTCGCGGCCGCCGTCTGGGGAGCGGCGGCGTCCGCGTCGCCGTGGTCGCGCGTTGATTCCGCCGTGCCGTCTCGGCTCTGCTTTTCGTTTTCGCCGTCGATGGAACTCATGGTGCCCGAGTTTACGCCGCGTTCGCGACCGCCGCGTGGCGATCGGCCCGAGCCTTACGCGGCGCCTTGGAACCCTCCGGCCGGCTTGCCACCCGTGTCGCCGCGACCAACGCCAACCCCGCCGCGGCCGCCGTCACCGCCAGGCTCACCCCCGGCCCGCCGGGCGGGACCGCCGTGGCACCGCCGGTCCACCACCACGTGAACAGCGTCTGCCCATAAGTCAGTGGATTGCATAGCATCAGCCATTTCACCGGACCGGTCGCCGTCTCCGCCTGGAACACCGCGCCGCTCAGCAGCCACATCGGCATCAGCAGCAGGTTCATCACCGCGTGGTAACCCGCCGTTGAATCCATCGGCCACGCGAACGCCAGGCCGATCCCCGTCAGCCCCACCGCGATCAAGCCCAGCACCAGCAGCGATCCAAACAACGCGCCGAACCCCGGAAACCCGAACAACACGACGCCCAAGGCGACCATCACCAGCGCCTGCAAGAGCGTGATGACCGTCCCGCCCAACGCCTTGCCCGCCACGATCGAGCCGCGCGACGCCGGACTGACCAAGACGCCTTGCAAGAAGCCTTCCCGTCGGTCTTCGATCACGCTGATCGTCGTGAAGATCGCCGTGAACAACACCATCAGCACGACCACGCCGGGAAAGAAATACGCCAGGTAGCCCACGCCTTCCTGCTCCCCGGCCTCGCCGACCCCGCCGCCTCCGACCACCAACGCCCGGTCCAAGCCCAAACCCAGCATCAACCAGAACACCAACGGCGTCACGACCGCCGCGACCACGCGGTTGCGCTGACGAAAGAACCGCACGACCTCTCGCTCCGCCAACGCCCGCACGGGCAGCCACCGTGGTGCGGCACCCCCTCCGCGAGCTTCCGTGCCAGCCCGCGAAGGATTGTCAAGGTGGGGGGGATCGGACAATTGGGAAGAGTTTGGATTCGATGTAGTCATGAGGTCGGCACTTCTGTCCTGTGAATCGTACAGGTTGCGATTTCGCGTTCCATGTTGAAAGGGCGAATGTCCGATTCGAATTGGCGTTGTGGTTTGGTTGGCAGCGTGATAATTTAATCTCGGTAACGATGTTCTTTAACCGACATGACTGCCACGGTCTGTCGCCGGTGTTTCGGGAATTCGGAGGGAGAGCAACCCATGCTGAATTTGTCAACGACCGGGGTGTTGGGTGCGTCCGTTGCCACGCTATTGGCGGTGGCTCCCTCCGCCTCCGCGGCGGTGACATACGCCGGGCCATTCGTGGGCACGACCGTGACCTATACCGACGTCGTCGAGTCGTCGGGTAATCCCAGCGAAGACCCCGAGCCGCTGTACGGCGTCCCGTCCCTCGTGTCCGGCGACCTGCTCGACTTCGACCCCACCGATGCATTCATCGCCGACGCCCCGCCGACCGACACGACCGACGGCGCGTTGAGCTTCACGATGACCAGCAACGCCGGCCCGCTGACGACACTGATCGTGTCCGAGTCCGGCACGTTCTCGTTCCTCGGTGCCGAAAACGATGAATTGGTCTCCGCGACACTTCGGGTCATCGTGCTCGACCCGCTGAGCGACGCGGTTCTCACCGAGCAGGAAGTCGTTTTCGTTGAGCCGTTCGACACCGCGCCCGCGGAAGCCGGAAGCTGGAGCAACGCCCTTACGATCGACCTGACGTCGTTCGGGGTGTCAGCCGTTGATGTCGTGATCGACAACGTCCTGCAGGCGACCGGCGTCGGCCCCGCCGAAACGTTCATCACCAAAACCAACTTCCAGATCAACGCCCCCGAGCCCGCCGTCGCGGCCCTGTTAGGCGGGCTGGGCTTGGCGATGCTTCGTCGCCGCTGAACCGTTGGCGGAACGCTTGGCGGCCGCGCTCGATACACTCACCCTTCGACCGCTTCCCCCGCGATCCCGCCGGGCAGGCCGGTGCGGTGGCCGAGTGGTTGAAGGCAGCGGTTTTGAAAACCGCCGAACGGTCCTGCCGTTCCGTGGGTTCGAATCCCACCCGCACCGTTGAACGCACCCGGGCCCGCGTCCCTCGGCGTGGGCCGGCCCGCTTCACATCACCAGCCGGGCCCCGGCGTCGATCGATTCGGGCAGGTCCAGCGCGTCCAGGTCGCTGGGCTCGATGGCCGTCGTCGGCTTGAGCTCCACCGCCGCGTCCTTCGCGCACCGCACGCCGGCCCGCTCCAGCCAGCGCTTCGCACGCTCGAGCTGCAGCTGCTTCGACGACGCCGGCGAGTCCTGCGCCATCGCTTGTCCATCTTGGGTGTCGGCGTTCTTGATCGGGCCGAACTCTTCCTCACGCCGCGTCTCGAGCACGATCGAGCTTTCGCACATCGGCAGGGCGTCGAAGACGAACGTCTCCAGCTTGATCGCGTTGGCGGCGTCGGGCTTCACGGCGGCTTGGCCGTCCCAGAACGCGACCTTCTTCTCGGCCCGGTTCCACGGCAGCGCGAAGCCGTCCGCGCTGGTGTTGATCGCTTTGACGAAGTCCACCGCGATCACGTGGATCGCGATCGACCCGGCGTTGAAGACCAGCGAGCCGTCGGCGTTGGTTTTCAACGCGAGTTCGTCGGGCATGTTCGAGTACTCGATGACGCTCATCTTGCCGTCGACGAGCGCGAAGTTGCCGACCTTCTCCAACGCGTCGCGCTTCGGCAGCATCTTCGAGGACATCTGCGCCCCGTCGAGCTTGTGCAGGCCGACGAACAGCGGGTCGACGACCTTGACCAGCGGGTTATCGACTTGGACGTACGACAAGTGCCGGATACCGCGTTTGTCCATGTCGGCCAGGGCGCCGCTGGTGTGCAAGGCTTTGAGCGAGCCGCCGTGCCCGTTGGGCGAGAGCGCGAGCTCGTCGGGGCCCGCGAGCAGGCACTTGCCGGTGGCCATGTCGATCGCGGGCATCATGGCCTGGGGGAAGAGCATGACGTCGTCGGGGTTGAGTCCGAAGCAGTTGTGACGCCGGAAGAACTCGGCGGTCGGCTCGTGGTTGACCGGTGAGGTCATCACGTAGAACGGGACCACCGCGCCGTACTTGGCCCGAAGCTTGAGCAGCTGCTCGGCGAAGAGTTCGAACAGCGTGGCGTCGCGGATCGGAGAGGCGGGGAAGGTGCCTTTGGGCCCGTCCCAGCCCAGGCGCGAGCCCTGACCGCCGGCCACGCAGAAGGCGGCGACCTTGCCCTCGCGGATCATGCGTTCGCCGCACTGCCGAGCCTCTTCGTATTTCTCGCGGAGTTCGTCGGTGTCGGGCTCGTAGGGGTACGCCGGGGCGCCGGTGATGTCGCCGGAGAGCTCGAAGGAGGGCTTGGCTTTGACGTGAGACTCGATCAGGCGGGCGACCTCGGGCCAGTCGATGCCTTCGATCTGGGTCAGCAGCCGATGTTGGCCGGTTTCGTCGAGCGTGCCGGCGTGGGCGACCAGGTGGTCTTGGCCGATGGCGGCGAGTTGGCTTCGCGCGGCGGCGAGTCGTTCGGCGGGAGAGGCGGCGTCGGTCATGGTCGTCCTGACGGGGGCGGAAACTGGGTTGCAACGGGGTCGGAAAAGCCGGCCGGGAAAAGCAAATCGGCCGGAGAAGCGAGGCGCTTCGGGATTGAGGTTCTCGGCGGTCGGGGCCTCCGTGCGTCCGGGCCTTCCCGGGCGGATGGCCGCGGAATCGAGCCGCGTAGTCTAGAGGAATCGTCGAATCGACGCTACGGGCGATTGTGAGGGCTGGGCAAGGGCGATCTGGGAAAGCGGGGGTGTTTGCGTCGATCTGTGTGGCCCGGCGGCGTCCGATATCCGTCATTTATCGGGACGCGGCCGCGCCGGTGCGCCGCGTGGGGGACCCGTTCCCGAGGAGGCCCAACCATGCCACGACGCCCATCGCCGACCCAAGAAAGCCCTGCCCGCCGACCGTCGGGTCCGATCCGCCGCTTCCTGCAGACCGCGGGGCCGCCGCTGGCGATCGGGCTGTGTGTCTTGGCGCTCTCGGTGCTGGCCGCAGGCACGCTGGCGGCCGTGGTCATGGGCGACGAACTGGCGGACACGGCGACCGACTTGATCGGCGACGCCGGTTGGTTCGCGAATCAGGCGGGAGCTTGGTTGGGCGCGGCGTTCGAGGCGGGCTAAGGCACCGCAACCCCGGCGCTAGGGAATGCGTCGCCGGGTTGGCCGGATTGCTTAAGCAACTCGGAAAGCCGCTCCCGCCACCGTGGGTTCTGGGGCTCCAGGTCGATGGCAATCTTGATCTTGGCGATCGCTTCGTCGAGGTTGCCGAGCTTGGCCTGGACGTAAGCGAGGGTGTCGCGGTAGTTGGCGTTATTGCGGTTGGCGGCGACGATCGTGCGGGCGAGTTCCAAGGCTTCGGCGCCGTCGGTCTGCGGGTCGCGGTCGATCAACAGCATGGCGAGGTTGTTGCGGGCGATCTGCGCACCGGGGCTGAGTTCGAGAACGCGGTGATAGGCCTCCGCCGCCTCGTTGATGCGCCCGGCCGTCTCGCTGATGACGGCGTGGAGGAACCAGCTCTCCGGGGTCGCGTTGGGTTGCGTGACCAGCCGGGCGAGGATCTGCCCGGCGATGCGGTCGCCGGGCACGTCGGGCGCGCCGAGGTGCAACGCCCACCAGGCTTCGGCGAGCGCGAAGCGTTGGCTGGTCTGTGCTTCGGGCACGAGCGGCGTGACGGTTTCGAGCCAACGTCGGCGGACCGCCGGGGCTTCGAGGTGTTGCGACGCGAGGCGTAGCCACGCCCAGCGCCACCCGTCGTGGTCGCGGAGGCGGGGCTGGAGCAGGTTCTGGGCTTCGGCGACGCGGGCCTGCCGGATCAGCGTTTCGCCGAGCACTTCGGCGTAGGCGCCCCAGCCGGCGGGATTGGCCTCGATCATGGCGCGGTAGGGCGCGAGGGTTTCGGTGGCGTCCTGGGCGCGGCCGAGACGCAGCAGGGCCCGGGCGACGGCGATGTCGGCGGGGAGCGGGTTGCGGGCCCCGCGCTTCCGCCACTCCCGGGCGGCGGTGAGCGTCTGGTCCCAGCGTTGCTCGGCGCCGAGCGCGGCGGCGTGCAAGCGGGCGGCGTCGACCGAGCCGGGGAACGAGCGGGCGGCGCGGCCGGCGATGTCACGGGCGTCGCCGGGCAGGCCCACGCGGACGAGGCGTTCGGCGGTGACCAATTGCAGGGCCAAGAAGCCGGGGTGGTCGTCGGCGAGGCGGCGCAGGCCGGTGGCCGTTTCGGCCGGCGGCGTGCCTTCTCGTTGGGCGTCGGCGAGGAAGCGCAGCGCGGCGTCGGCGGCGTCGCGGAAGCCGTCACCGCCCAGCAACGCCGCGATCAGCGGCGCGAGCGCCGGGTCGGTGTCGAGCAGCAAATTGGTTTGATCGGCCCGGCGGAGCAGGGCTTCGAGGCCCGGGTTGGGCCCGCTTTCCTCGAGGCCACGCCGCGCGGCGGCCAAGGCGGACCGGGCGTCGGACCGGCTGAGGTGAAACGCGGCCAGTCGTAGCCAGCCGGTGGGTTCGGTGGGGTCGGCTTCGGCGGCTGCGACGAAGCGGGCGGCGGCGAGTTCGGGTGATTCGTACCGGCTCGCGAAGTCGGCCCGGACGGCGCTCTTGTTGGCGTCGGATAACGCGAGTTGGTCGAGCCGGCCGAGCACGGCGCGGGCGTTTTCGAGCTCCCCGAGTTGGCCGTAGAAATCGGCGGCGAAGCTGATGGTTTCGAGCGACGGGCGTTGATCCAGGAGCCGGTCGATCTGCCATTTGGCTTCGTGGAGCTTGCCGCTTTGCGCGTAGAGGCGGGCGAGCAGGAGCCGGTCTTCGGTGGAGAAGCCGGCGCGTTTTTGCAGCGATTCGAGCAGCCGGGTGGCTTCGGCGTATTCGCCCTGGCCGGCGAGCATGGCGGCGGCTTGGCGGAGTTGGGTGGCGTCGGCGGCACCGTTGTCGGCGATCCGCTGGAGGCTGGTGCGAGCGGCGGCGAAGTTGCCGACGGCCTGCTCGAAGCGGACCAGTTCGAGCAGGACGCCGGGCGCGTCGGGCCGGATGCGCTGGGCGGCTTGGGCGTCCTGAACGGCCTGGGCGAGCCGGCCTTGCAACTCTTTGGCGCGGGCGCGCAGCAGGTACGCGTCGGCGTCGCCGGGGTTGCCGTCGATGGCCTGATCGAGCAGGTCCTCGGCGGCCACGGCTTCGGCGGCGGGGTCCGGGCCGGTGAGGTGCCAGCGGGCCCGTTCGACTCGCCAACGGCTGCTCTGTTCGCCGGCCAGGGCGCGGACGCGTTCGATCAAGCGGTCGGACAGCTCGCGGTCGGCGCGGACGGCGGCGCTCCGCATGATCTGTACTTGCAGGTCCAGTTGGTCGGGGTAGGTCGCGGCGAGGTCGGCGTAAGCGAGGGCCGCGCCCGGGTCGCCCAAATGGGCGAGGAACTGGGCTTGGGCGAATCGCCAACCCAACGCTTCGGGGTCGTTTCGGGCCGCGTCGGCGAGCAGTTGCCGGCCGGCGTCGGGATTGCCGGCGTCGGCGAGTTCGACCGCCCGGGCGTAGATGAGCGCGGGCGTCTGGCCGTACGCGGCCTGGACGCGGGCCAATGCGGCGTCTTGGAAGCCAAGGCGGAACTCTTCGGCGATCCCCGCGAGCTGCATCAGGGTTTCGGCCGAGGCGGGCGGGTCGAGGTTGATGGTCTGCTCGGCGAGGCCGGTGGCTCGTTCGGCCTGGCCGTCGGCGGCCAACAGGCGGACCTTCAGGACGCGCAGCGGTTCGTTCCGCGGCGTGCGTTCGAGGATGCGTTCGATGTAGTCGAGGACTTCTTCGACCTGTCCGGTGCGGACGGCCTGGGGGTTGTTGCCCATCGCCAGGGCGCGGACGACGTGGGCTTCGATGAGGTCCGGGCGGCGGACGCTGGCCTTCCGGGCCATCTGCTCGGCGACGTGCCATTGGTCCAGCGCGAGGTAGTCCTTGGCGGCGAACAGCAGCGGGGCGGCCCAACTGGGGCGGACGCTGGACGCCTGCTCCTGGTAGGTGATCGAGGCCGTGTGGTCGTTCACCGCGGCGTGCAGGTTGCCGAGCATCATCAGCAGGTACGGGTGCACGAGGCCTTTCGCCAACGCGTCTTCGCCGGCCTGGATCGCGTCGGCGATGACCCGGGGGCGGGCGTAGAACGATTCGAGGACACCGGCCCACAGCGGCCCGCTCTCGCCGGGGTGGCCGCGGAGCCGGGCGACGGTGGCCTGGGCCTGCTCGCGTTCGCCGCGTTCGAACCGCGTCATGGCGAGGATGGCCAACGATTCGGGGGCGGCGGTGTCGCCTTGGCTTTCCAGCCGGGTCAGCACCACGCCGAACTGCCCGGCTTCGAACAGACGGCGGGTCACCTCGAGGCCCAGGCCGCCGTCGATGGGGCGTTGTGCGGAGACCTTCACGAGGTATTCCGAGGCTTCGCCGTACAGGCCCAGCCGGTCGAACGCGTTGGTGAGCGAACGGATGAACTGGTCGTCGGGCACGTCTCGCGATGCGGCCGAGCGGACCCACGTCCGCGCCTCCTCCGGCTGGTTCGTCATGGCGTAGGTCAGGCCGAGCACCATCTCGAAGCGCGGGTCGTTTTCGTGTGCTTCGACGAGCAACTGGGCCTGGGCGATGAGCGCGTCGGGTTCGACGTGGAGCTCGTCGCGCACCTGCAGCAGCATGAGCTGGACTTCGTAATCCTCGGGACGCAGTTCGACGTACCGGGCGAAGTCCGCCTCGGCGTCGGTGAAATTGTCGATCCGGGCCGACTTGAGGCCGCGGACGCGGAGTGCTTCGGCGTGGTCCGGGTCGCCGGCGAGGATGTCGTTGGCGAGGGAGATCGCGTCGCTGGGTCGGTAGAACCGATCGGCCAGGTCGAGGATCATGGCCTTGCCCGCTTCGTGGCCGGGGTCGACGGCGCGCAGACGCAGCAGCCATTGGCGGGCTTTGGCGATGTGCCGGCTGCCGGACTGGGGGACGCGCATCACGGCGTCGGCGGCGGCGAAGAGGGCCTCGGCGTCGCCGGGTTGGGTTTCGCGTAGGTAGTTTTCGAGCAGCGTGGCGGCCTGGGCGTCTTCGCCGGCTCGGTAAGCGGCCATGCCGCGTTCGCGGAGATCGGTGAGGTACGCGGCCTGGCGTGATTGCTGCACGAACCACAGGCCGGTGACCCCGCCCACCAGCAGGAAGAAGGCCAGGACGAGGATGGTCAGTCGGCGGCGGCGGCGTTGCCTGCGGTCGGGGGCGGACATGATCGGTCGGGTCCTCGTGGGGTCGGGGCTACGGAAAGCGGGCCCATCGGAGGGACGGGCCGGGCGGGGACGAGGCCAAGCGCCCGAAACTACCTCACCGTAGCTATCGGCGTTGCCGGGACCGCCCTTGCCCGGAGGCCGGTCAGCCATCGGCAGGGGCGGGCCCGGCGTCGCGGCTGTACCGGATCGCCTCGATCAACGGCCGATAAGCCTCGAGGAACGCTTCCACGACTTCGTGGCGGCGTGGCGTGGACATGTCCGCGTCGGTAAGGATTTGGACCTGCGCGGCCCCGAAGTAGCGCAGCCCGTAATTGCCCGCGGCTTCGACGACGTCGCCCATGTCGGCGGAGACCTGCCCGTCGGGGATGATCAGGAAGTTGGACACGACCATGCTCTCCGCGAACGTGTCCCGGCCGAAGTAGTACTCCTTGCCGTCGAGGACGCGGTCGCCCAGCGTCCACTGTTTCGGTTCCCGGCGGGACTCGAGGAAGCCGGCGGCGGGGTAGCAGTTGGGCGGCCAGTGCCCGTTGAGGTCGCGGGCGTCTTTGCACTGGACGATGAGCAGGGCGACGCTCTCGCCGGTCCGGTCGTTGCGGAATCGGCGGCTGATGATCAGGTTGGGGTTGAGCAGTTCGATCGCGGCCTGAGCGACTTCTTCGTCGCGGCCTTCCCATTCGCCGAAGTGCAGCGGGGTGTCGGCTCGGAGTTCGAGCAGCGCGGCGTGATATGGGCCGGCGTCGGCGGGCACGGGCAGGCCCATCCCGTGCAAGACCATGCCGCCCAGCAGCGACGCGCTGAGCACCGGCGCGAGCCAGGTCAGCCGGGAGAACGGCCGGGGCTTGGGCGGCGGCGGGCTGTCTTGAAGATCGTGGGGCATGAAGTCTCTCTCGGTGGGCGTGACGCGTCGGAGCCGTGCGGTTCACGCGCCGGCCAGCGAGGCCTGCGGTTGCATCACCGGCACCTCGGCCCAGCGGAGCATCCGGATGAAGCCCATGAGCAGCAAGAACGAAACGGCGAGCATCGCCCAGCCCGCCAGGTCGTGGAACACCGGGCCGGCCGTGTCGGGGTAATGCCCGGTGAGCAGGACGGTGGGCACGACCCGGATCACGTTGCAGAACACGGCGGCGATCGGCGAGAGCACGATCAACGCGACGCGGACCGACGGCCGAAGCGGCGTGCCGAACGCGAAGGCGTAAGCGACGAGCACCAGCGCAAACATCATCCGCATCCCGTTGCACGCTTCGGCGACAAGCATCGCCTGGTCGTTGTAGACCAGCGTGCTGCCGACGCGGTTGACGCGGACGCCCAGCAGTTCGAATACGAATTCGGCCGACGCAGCGGTGAGCGTCTGCAGCGGCATGGCGAGCTCCTGGCGGATCGCGCCGGGGACGGGCACCAGGAAGGCGAAGACGAGCAGGGCGGGCCACAAGCGCCAGACGAGCTTGGGGCCGACGACGGTGAAGATCGCGCCGACCAGCACGAGGACCGCGCCGCCATGCCAGGCGACCTGGAGGTAATTGCGGAAGCCGATCTCATGGCAGAGCAGCCCCAACACGATGAGCGCCGGTCCGTAGAAGCTGTAGGTCGGACGGGTGCGCTGCACGGCGGTCCACCGGCCCCAAACCAGCCAGGCCGCGACGGGCAGGGCGAGCCAGACCTGGCTGGCTTCTTCGTCGCCGGCGGCGATGACGAAGATGTCGGCCCAGGCCCGGAAGCAGGCCCAGCCGGACAGGGCGATCAGCGCCAGCCCGATCGCGATGCGCTGGGCGGTCCAGCCGCGGCGCATGCGCGGCACGCGGACGCCTAGGCGCGGCGCGGCGGGACCCGCGTCGGCTCGGGCGGTGGCCGGCGACGCGGACACGGGCGCAGGGGCAGAAGCAACGGAACCCATGGTCGTTCTATCGGCCGGGGGAGGCGGCGGCATCGAGCGTGGCGGGCCGGTTTTACTCCGTCGGCGTGGCGATGCGGTGCGGTTGGCCGCGTCAGTTTACGCTGCAAAGCATGGAGCCTCGCGGGAAATCCGAAGCCAAGGCCGGAGCGGAGGTTTGGGCGGTGAGCCCGGGCGACGAGGCTTGCCGGGGGCGTCTGGATCGGTTCTTAGCGGTCAAGGCCGACGCGTCGCGTTCGCGGGTGCGGCGGTGGTTGGAACGCGGCGCGGTGCGGGTAGGCGGCCGAGTGGCCCGCTCGGGTGGGCAGGCTTTGCAGATGGGGCAGGTCGTGACGTTGAGTCGGCCGGCGTCGACCTGGGCGGAGGCGGCGGGCGTGTCGCTGCGGGTGTTGGCCGAAGGGAAAGACTGGGTGGCGGTCGACAAGCCGGTGGGCGTGCCGGTGCACCCGCTGGAACCCGACGAGGACGGGACGCTGCTGGGCGCCGTGGCGGCGGACTTTCCGAGCGTCGTCGGTGTTGGCGAGGAGGGCGAACTCCGCAGCGGCGTGGTGCATCGGCTGGACGTGGACACGTCGGGGGTCGTGTTGTTTGCGTTGAGCGACACCCGATGGCGGACGCTGCGCGACGCGTTTACGGAACACCGCGTGCAGAAGACGTATGTCGCGCTCGCGGCCGGTCGGCTGGAACGGGACGGGGCCGCGACCGAGCATCTGGCGGTCACGCGGCGCCGGCCGGCGCGGGTCGAAGTCGTTTCGGCAGGGCGCGCGTCTGGCTTGTCCGGCAGCCGTGCGTGCTCGCTGGCGTGGCGGGTTGCGGCGATCGGGAAGGATTGCACGCGGGTCGAGGTGGACCTGCATACGGGGTTCCTGCATCAGGTGCGGGTGATGTTCGCGGCAATGGGGCACCCGCTGCTGGGCGACGCGGCGTATGCGCCGCCGGAAGTGGCCGAGCGGGCGCCGCGGCAGATGCTTCACGCGGCGTCGATCGCCGTGGACGACGCGAACGCGGTCGCGGCGTGGCCGGGAGATTTACGAGAGGTCGCCGAGCGGGAGGGCGTGGGGTGAATCGGGCCTCTGCCGTAGGCCTCGCAGGAGCTGTTTCGAGATTAGATGCCCGGGTCGAAGGCGGTGGCGGCGGCGTTCGAGTTGCGGCGGTCGCGGGGCGGGATGCTCTTGAGCTGCGGTGATTTCATGACGACGGTATGGCCGGCCTCGACGGAAGACGTGATGAAGACCGAGCCGCCGATGGTCGCGCCCTTGCCGATGACGGTGTCGCCGCCGAGGATAATCGCCCCGCCGTAGATCGTGACGCCGTCTTCGATTGTGGGGTGGCGTTTCTTGCCCGCCCACTGGTCGTGCCCGCCCTTGAGCGACAAGGCGCCGAGGGTCACGCCCTGGTAAAGCTTGACGCCGGCTCCGATTACGCAGGTTTCACCGACGACGATGCCGGTGCCGTGGTCGATGAAGAGGCTCGGGCCGATGGTTGCGCCGGGATGGATGTCGATGCCGGTGTCGTTGTGGGCGGCCTCGGTCATCATCCGCGGGATCATCGGCACGCCGAGCCTGCAGAGCACGTGGGCATAGCGGTATGTGAAGATCGCGTCGAGGCCCGGGTAGCAGAAGATCGCCTCGTCGGGGTGCGTCGTCGCGGGGTCGCCGTCGTAGGCGGCCGCCACGTCGGTGGACAACAGGCGGCGGACGTCGGGCACGTCGGCAAGAAAGGCGTCGGTGATCTCCCGGGCCTTCACGTCGCAGTCGTCGCATTTGTCGCCGTGACCTTGCCGCTTGCGGTTGAGTTCGTAGCGGAGGGCTTGGCGCGTCTGCTCGTAGAGCAGCGCGTCGACTTCCAGCAGCGTCGCGCGGGTGTGGGCTTTGAGGTTGTCGGCGTCGATGGGCTCGTCGTCGAAGAAGCCCGGGAAGGTCAACCGGCGGAGCGCTTCGATGAACTGAATGACCCTGCCGCGGTTGGGCAGAAAGGTTGCGCCGATGTGCTGGGTGGTCGGGTCTTCGAGGTAGGCCGAGGCGAGGGCGTCGGTCAGGCCGTCGAGGCTGTGCGGGTCGGGTTGGGCGGGCGCATCGGACATCCGCCGCATCGTAAAGCAGATGCCGAACGATTCACGCGGCGGCTCGGCGGCCGCGGGTGTTGGTTGGAGGTTTGGGCCGGCAGATGGTGGCGAGGCCGCGGTGTGCGGGGTCGGAGGCTGGGGACTCGAACCTCAATTTGAAGTGGGTGCGTCCCCGGGTCGTCCGGGCCGTCCGCTCGTGGGCGGCGTGGCCGTTGCGCCCGATCTCGGCTCCCTTGAGGTTCCACAAGGTTCGAGGACACATGGGCCTCGACCTCGCACACCGCGGCGTCGTTCACGCCTTCATTAAATCCTAGATCGGATCAATCGGAGGTCAAGCTTGACTCGGCCGAAACCGGGGTGAGCGCCGCCTCGCCGCCGTCACCACCGTTATCGGCGTCGCCCGCGTCCGGCTCGGCCCCGAACTGCTCGAACTGGGTCCGCACCATCTGCGCGTAACGGCCGCCGCGTCGGATCAACGCGTCGTGCGTGCCGGTTTCGACGACGCCGCCCGCCTCCATCACGACGATCTGGTCGGCGTGCATGATCGTGCTGAGCCGGTGGGCGATCACGAAGCTGGTCCGGCCGCGCATGAGCTTGGCGAGCGAGCCTTGGATCAGGCGTTCGCTTTCGCTGTCGAGGTTCGAGGTCGCTTCGTCGAGGATGAGCACCTTGGGGTCGGCGAGGATGGCCCGGGCGATGGCCAAACGTTGCCGCTGACCGCCGGAGAGCTTGACGCCGCGTTCGCCGATCTTTGTGTCGTAGCTTTTGGGCAGGTCGGTGATGAAGCCGTGCGCGGCGGCGGCGCGGGCGGCCTCTTGGATTTCGTCCGCGGTGGCGTCGCGTCGGCCGTAGGCGATGTTCGCGCCGACGGTGCCGTCGAACAGGAACACGTCTTGCTCGACGATGCCCAAGAGGCTCCGGAAGGAGTCCACGTCGTATTCGCGGAGGTCGGTGCCGTCGAGCAGGACCACGCCGGCCGTGGGGTCGTAGAAGCGGGCGACGAGGTTGCAGAGCGTGGTCTTGCCCGCGCCGGACGGGCCGACCAGGGCAACGGTGGTGCCGGGCTCGGCGACGAGGTCGACGTGGTCGAGCACGGGCGTGTCGGTCTTTGGGTATTGGAAGCTCACGCCGCGGAGTTCGATCCGTCCGGCGACGTCTTCGGGGCAAGGCAGCCCGCGTTGGGGGGGCGTGGGCTTCGCGTCGCAGTCCTGGAACTCCCGGGGTTCGGCGAGGATGTCCAGAACGCGGTCGAGCGCGGCCAAGCCGTTCTGCAGTGCGGTGGCGGTGGCGGCGAGGGTGGCGATCGGGCCGAGCAGCGCCGCGAGGTAGGCGAGGAAGACGGTGAGGTCGCCGATCGTCAGCGCCGCGTCGGGCGTCATCAGCCCGGCGGCGACGGCCTCGCGGTCGCCCAAGATCCGGTACGCCCCGTAGACCAGCAGCACGGACGACGCGACCGGGATCAGGATCGCCCACATCGTGTCGACGCCGCGCATCCACCACCAACCCAGCAGCTCTTGGCGGACCATGAAGTCGTTGCGTTTCATGAACGCGGTCGACTCGGCGCGTTGGCGGGCGAAGCCGCGGACGATGCGCATGCCGCCGAAGGTTTCGGTGGCGTTGCCGTCGATCTCCCTTCGGGTCTTGCGGATGTCGCGCCACAGCGGTCGGATGCGGGCGACCCAGGTCCGGTGGGTGAACCACACGACCGGCAGGACGGCGAGGCCCGCGACGAGCAGCTTCCAGTCCACCAGCGCGAGGATGATGAGCGAGCCGAGCAATTGCACGATCGCCCGCCAGGGGTTGTAGACCATGCCGAAGACCAGGTCGCCGATGGCCCCCGCGTCGTCGCGGAGTAGGCTCGAGACGCCGCCGGATTTCAGCTCGTACACCCGGTGCAGCGGCAAGCGGGAGGCGTGTTCGAAGAGCGTGCGGCGGGCTTCGACCTGGACCCGCTTGTTGATGCGGGTCGCTTGCCAGCGCCCCCACAGGCCGAAGCTCACGGACAGGACGGTCAGCACAAGCGCGGCGCTCACGAGCGTGAGCAGCAGCACGGTCGGCTGTTCGGTGGAAGGCAGGAAACGGTCGAATCCCGGGGTGAGCGGCTCTACGCCCAGGACCGAGTCGATGACGATCTTCGGTGCGTAGAGGGGCAGCAAGCCCAGGACCACCGAAGCCGTGAGCGCCGCGAGGGCCGCGGTCGTCATGCCGCGGTGTCGGCCGAGGAACTTCCAGAACGCGACGAACAGCTGGACGAAGCCTCGGTGCCGTTGGCGTTCGAGTTCGTCGCCGCGGGCGTTGACTTCGGTGCCGTTTTTGCGACGGGCGATCGACGTTTGTTTGTATTCCCAATAGCGACGCCCGCTGGCGTCTTCACGCATGACCATAAACCGATCTTAGGCGTCGGCTCTTATCGCCAAGGAGCGCACCACGCGGCCGTTCGATATCTTCCGGGGGTGGCCCGCCGACGCCTCCGCGAACGTTTCACGTTTGACCGCCGATCCAGCGGGGTGTTGCTGCACCCGACGAGCCTGCCGGGACCGCTGCCGGCCGGCGACATCGGCCGCTTCGCGTTCGAATTTGTCGATTGGCTCGAGCGAGCGGGGCAGCGGTGGTGGCAGATGCTGCCGACCGGCCCGATCGATTTCGCGGGCAGCCCGTACAGCGGGTTCTCGGCGTTCGCGTTCAACCCGATGCTGATCGACCTGCAAGCCCTGCACGAAGACGGCTTGCTCGATCGCGCGGCGGTCAAGCCGGTCGGCCAGCGCGGCGGAACCCGCGTGAACTTCCACGCGAACGAGAAGTTCCGTGCGGCTCGGTTGCGACAAGCCAGCGACGCGTTTTTTGCTCGACGATCTGGGCACGCCGCGTTCGATCGGTTCTGCGAACAGGAAGCTCAGTGGCTGAGCGGGGCGGCCTTGTTCTTTGCGATCCGCGAGTCTTGCGGGCGTCGGCCGTGGTGGGAGTGGGACGCCCCGATCCGGCGTCAACACAAAACAGCGTTGCGCGACGCGTCCGAGCACCTCGCGGATGACGTGCGGTTGTTCAAGTTCACGCAGTACGCGGCGCACCGCCAGTGGAGCAAGCTGCGGAGGTACGCGAACGATCGCGGCGTTGGATTGATTGGCGACCTGCCGATTTTCGTCTCGCACGACTCGGCCGACGTCTGGGAACACCCCGGACTGTTCACGCTCAAGGCCGACGGGACCTGCCGGGTCGTGAGCGGGGCGGCCCCCGACGACTTCAGCGCCACCGGGCAGCTGTGGGGCCACCCGTTGTACCGCTGGAACGTGCACCGCCGAAACGGCTACGACTGGTGGACCCGGCGGTTTGCGCGTCAATTCACCCAGTTCGACGGCGTGCGGATCGACCACTTCTTGGGTTTCAACCGCTACTGGGAAGTGCCCGGCGACGCGGAGACCGCCGCGCCCGGGCGGTGGAAACGGGGGCCCCGGTCGCACTTCTTCGAGACGGTATTGCCCGCGCTCGACAAGCTCGGCTGCAACGGGCAGATCATCGCCGAGGACCTGGGCCTACTCGTTCCGCCGGCGGAGCGGCTGCGCGACGCGTTCGCGTTCCCCGGGATGCGGGTGATCCAGTTCGCGTTCGGCGAGGACGACGGCTACCACCTGCCGCACAATTGCCCGCCACGCAGCGTCGCGTACACCGGCACGCACGACAACGACACGGTCGTCGGGTGGTGGCGATCGGCGAGCAAGCCGGAACGCAAACGGGCGTTGGCCTACACCGGCGGCACGGCCCGGACGATCGCTAAAGACCTGGTGCGGGTCGTCGCGACGGGCCCGGCGAACTTGTCCGTGTTCCCGATGCAGGACCTGCTGGGGCTCCCGGGGTCGGCACGGATGAACGTCCCGGGCACCAC
This sequence comes from Planctomycetota bacterium, assembly GCA_039180415.1. Lineage (GTDB taxonomy): Bacteria > Planctomycetota > Phycisphaerae > Phycisphaerales > Phycisphaeraceae > CAZIXN01. Next base: position 34,513 of record JBCDDH010000033.1, read on the forward strand.
CGGCGGGGCGAACTGGCGCTGGCGGCTGCGTCGGGGCGAGACCTCCGCGGGGCTTGCCGATAAACTCCGCTCCCTGACTTCGTTGACCGGCCGGCTCTGATTTTTCGTCGCCGGCCGGGCTCGCGCGATTCGCCGTTCCTTCTTCACTCGAGTTCTGACATGGCCACGAAGACCCGCCCCTCCGCGTCGAAGCGTTCGTCCCGTCCCGTCGGTGAAACGGTTCACTCGCTCCGCGACCGCCTCCACGCCCTCGCGCTCAACCTCCGCTGGACGTGGGACCCGCCGACGCAGCGCCTGTTCGCGTCGATCGATCCGGAACTCCACGACGCGCTGCAGCGCAACCCGGTCGGGCTGCTGCACCACGTGCCCGAGCATCGGCTCGAACGGCTCGCGGGCGACGCCGAGTTTTTGGGCCGTCTGAAAGACGCCGAGGCGGGCCTCGCTGAATACCTCAAACACCGTCCGTGGTACGCGAAGAACCACACGGCCAAGCAAAAGCGGATGCGGGTCGCATACTTCTGCGCCGAGTTCGCGATCCACGAGAGCTTCCCGATGTACTCCGGCGGGCTGGGCGTGCTGGCGGGCGATCACCTCAAGAGCGCGTCCGATCTGGGCATCCCGCTGTGTGCGGTTGGTCTGCTGTACCGCCACGGCTACTACAAGCAGGAGATCACGCCGGACGGCGCGACCACGCCGACCTATCCGCCGTACGACTTTGGCAAGCTGGCGATTACCGACACGGGCAAGTCCGTCAAGGTCACGATCGGGCGTCGCGACGTGGTCGCGAAGGTCTGGCTCGCGCAGGTCGGGCGGGTGCCGGTGTACCTGCTCGACACGGATCATTCGCGGAACAAACATGCCGAGGACCGTGCCATCACGCATTTCCTCTACGGCGGCGACAACGAGACGCGCATCCGCCAGGAACTCCTGTTGGGCGTCGGCGGGGTGAAAGCGCTCGACGCGGTGGGCGAGCCGTACACGGTGCTGCACCTCAACGAAGGCCACGCCGCGTTCGCGCCGCTGGAAATCGTGCGTCAACACGTCGACGGCGACAAACTCGGACTCGACGCGGCCATCGACCTGGTCAAGCCGCACACCGTGTTCACCACGCACACGCCCGTACCCGCCGGCCACGACCGCTTCGACGTCACGCTCGCCCGCAAGTACCTCAACCCGCTGCTCAAGAAGTCGGCGATCACGTCGGCGCAGGTGCTCAAGCTCGGCAGCGAGAACCTCGCGGACAAGCAGGCCCCGCTGTGCATGACCGCGCTGGCGCTGCGGCTCTCGGATCACCACAACGGCGTCGCCAAGCTGCACGGCGAGGTCTCTCGACAGATGTGGCAGGGCTTCTACGGCGTGGCCAAACCCAAGGACGTGCCCATCGGCCACGTTACCAACGGGGTCCACCCGCAGACCTGGCTCGCCCCCGAGACCTACCCGCTCTACGAGAAACACCTCAAGGTCGATTGGCTCGACGCGTCGCCGACCGCCGATCCGTGGGCGCGGGCGAAGTCGATCCCCGACGACGTCCTCTGGGAAACACGGTCGATGCTCCGCCGGCGCCTGGTGCGTTTCGTGCGGAACCACAGCCAGCAGCGGGCGCTGCGGATGGGCGGCGGGGCGGCGCAGCTCGCCGAGCTGTCCGACATGCTCGACGAG
>JBCDDH010000034.1:0-36161 GCA_039180415.1 Planctomycetota bacterium
GGCTTTAGAACGGCTGGCGGGCACCGAAGCGCTGGACGAGGCGTACGGGACGGACGAGGCCGGGCAAGCTGGACCGCTTCCCATGCAGCAGGCGACCGACACGCCCAGCCTGGAGCCGGCCCCGGGCTCGCGGCAAGACGAAGCGCCGTCGCGGCCGGCCGGGGGTTCGCCATTCGGATCGTTCAACGACGGGCTGCTGCGGGCGTGAACTTCTCCCGAGCTTCGTCGGTCTCGGGCGTCGCCGCTACATTGCCGCGATGCCCGAGACCGATGAAGCACAGGCCACCCGCCTGAAATACGGATGCAACCCGAACCAGACGCACGCCGTGCTCCGACAGCCGGCGTCGAGTCCGTTGCGGGTCGTGAACGGCTCGCCGAGCTACATCAACCTGCTCGATGGCCTGCGGGGCTGGCAGCTGGTCCGAGACCTCAAGGCGGCGACGGGCAAAGCGGCGGCGGCGTCGTTTAAGCACGTGAGTCCGGCGGGCGCGGCGGTGGCGGGCGAGCTTTCGGGGGATTTCAAGAAGGCGTTTTTCTACGGCGACCCGGACGCGGGTTGGTCGGACGCGGCCACGGCGTACGCGAAGGCGCGGAGCAGCGACCGGGTGGCGAGCTTCGGCGACTTCGTGGTGGTCAGCGAGCCGGTGGACGCGTCGTTGGCGGCGGTCCTGAAGCCGGAGGTGAGCGACGGCATCCTCGCGCCGGCGTACGACGACGACGCGGCAGAACTGCTACGGGCGAAGAAGGGCGGCAAGTACGTGATGCTGGCCATGGACCCGGCGTACGCCCCGCCGGCGGTCGAGTCGCGGGTGGAGTTTGGGCTGACGCTGGAGCAGTCGCACAACGATCTTCGGATTACGCCCGACACGTTTTCCAACATAGTCACGAAGAACCGGGAGATTCTTCCGGGGGCGATGGAGACGCTGATCGTGGCGACGGTGACGCTGAAGCACACGCAGAGCAATTCGATCGCGGTGGGGTTCGACGGTCAGGCGGTGGGGATCGGGGCGGGCCAGCAGAGCCGGATCGCGTGCACGCGGATCGCGTGCGACAAGGCGGACCGCTGGCTGCTCAAGACGCACCCCAAGACGCTGGCGCTGGCGTTCGTGGACGGGCTGGCCAAGGCGGAGCGAGTGAACGCGCAGGATTTGTTCGTGCGTTGGCAGGAGTTGAACGACGGCGAGCGGGCGGAGTTGGAAAAGATGATCGCGTCGGGGCTGGAGCCGATCTCTCAGGAAGAGCGGGTCGCATGGCTGGGCGAGCGCGATGGCGTGGTGTTAAGCAGCGACGCGTTTATCCCGTTCCGTGACAACCTGGATCGGGCGGCCGCCTCGGGCGTGAGCGTGGTCGCACAGGCGGGCGGGTCGGCGCGGGACGGGGGCGTGATCGACGCGGCGGACCAGCACGGCATGGCGATGGCGATGACGGGGGTGCGGCTGTTCCTGCACTGAGTCGAGCCGGGGCCATGGGTGACACGCGATAGAAGTGGGCTCCCCGGCTATGCGGTGATCCAAAGCGCGGCGGCGAGAGAGAGGGCGGACAGGGCGGTGCTGAGCGCGATCGTCGCGGCGGCGAGCGGTGCGTCGCCCTTGAGCTGCGTCGTGAGCACATAGGAGGCGACGGCGGTGGGCGCGGCGGCGAAGACGAGCACCGTGCGGAGGTCGTCGCCGCGGAGGCCGAGCAGGTGGGCGGTGGCCCCGGCCAGTGCGGGGGCGGCGACGAGCTTGACCACGGCCGAGGCGGCGGCGCGTCGGGTTTGGGAGCCGAGCCGATAGGCGACCAAGGCCCCGCCAAGGCAGAGCAGGGCGAGCGGGGCGGCGGTTCGGCCCAGCAGCGTGAGGGTTTCGTGGGCGACGCCCGGCAGCGGGCCGACGAGGTTCGGCCAAGCCCAGCCTAGCGCGCAGGCGACGATGAGTGGGTTGGTGACGATGGACTTGGCGAGGCGGGCGGGCAGGCGGAAATCGACACGTTGGTGCGGGGCGACGAGTGCGATTACGGAGATGACGTTGAAGAGCACGACCAGCGGGCCGAGGATCAGGGCGGCCTTGGCGTTGGTTTCGGGGTCGTGGTTGGAGGCGAGGGCCACGACGGGCAGGGCGGTAAAGGCGAGGTTGCCGCGGCAGCCGGCCTGCACGAAGGTGCCGGCGGTGGGCCCGGGCATACCTCGGAAGGCGGCGACGGCCCAGGCGAGCAGCGCGGCGCCCAAGGTGCCGGCGCCGACGGCACCGCCCATGCGCAGCGCGTCGCCGCCGATCGCCGGGGCCTCGGCCAGCTTGACGACCAACAGGCACGGCAGCGCGACCCAGTACACAAACCGCTCGAGCCCGCGGCGCGATTCCGGGCTGAGGAAGCCGGACTTGAATAGCGCGGCCCCCGTGGCGACGAGCAGGAAGATCGGCAGCAACGGCGCGAAGACTTGCACGCGGAGCGACTTTAGCCGACACGCTGTGCGTCGGGCAGTTGGAGCTGGCCGAAACGCGGGCCGAGGGTTTCGAGGAGACGGACGCGCCAGGTCGACTTGAACGCGTCGAGGAACGCATCGGGAAGCGCGGGTTCGCTGCTGCGGAGCCAGAGTTGCAGGTCGGCGTCGCGGGCGGCGTGCATGGTGCGCGGGTCGATCCGGCCGTAAAGGGCCGAGGGCCGCTTGTCGATCTGGCTTTGCGGTGGTTCGAGGGGTTGGTCGGGGAAGTCGTGAGCTTGTGGCACGGCGTAGCCGTGGTCGGCAAAGGCGGCGTCGAGCTTTGCTTCGGCCATCCACCGGGCGTGAACGGGCCGGAAGTGGGGGCGTTTGTCGGCGGTGGGGTTGAACAGGTGTTCGTCGCCGGCGGGCGTGAGGGATTTGAAACCGACCTGTTGCCAGATAGCGTCGGCTTGCGCATCGGTAAGTTCTACGCCGGCGTCGCGGCCGAGCCGCTGGATGGTGGAACGCGGTTGTTGCGTGAGGTCTTCGTAGCGGACGACGCGGTGGGCGTGGCGGTGGTTCTGGGCGTCGGCGTGGTAGTCGGCGATCTGGCCGGCGATGGGGCGGAACCAGTCGGGGTCGTGCAGGGCGTGTTCGAGGGGGCGGACGGTTTTGGCGGCGTTGGAACAGAGCACGGCGAGCGGGTCGCGGACGGCGAGGTAGACCCGGCGATAGCCGAAAGCCGGGAAAAAAGAGGCGGCCTCATCGGTCCAGCGGGAATGGGCGCCGTAGGGGCGATTGAGGAAGCCGGCGTGCGGCAGGTGGTTGAGGAGAAAAACCGTCGGAGGCGCTTCGTCGCGCCGGGAAGCGGTGAGGCTTCGGAGGGTGGCACGGACGGAGCATTGCCCGAGATGGCCGGGCGCGAGCACGAACTCCTCGACGGCGTGATGGGTGGCGGCGGCGGCGACGGCGAGGAGACCTTGGGCGGCCGCGTGCATGAGCTTGGCGTGGTGCTGGGCGTAGCGTTGGGCCTGCTGCCAAGCGGGGTGATCGTCGGGCGCCGGTTGGGCGGCGCGGTGTTCTTCGATCTTGCCGAGGACGCGGGTGAGCACGACGTTTCCGGTGCCGGGGTAGCCGGTGACGGCGTAGAGGTCGGCGAAGCGCGGGGCGAGGTTGGCGGCGAGGACGGCGGGGTGGCGGACGGGGACGTGCGCCGGCGTTCGGGCATGGAGCCAAGCGAGGGCTTTGAGGAAGCGGTCGGCGGCGTAGGCCGGCGGGTCGGCGGTGCCGTTGAGCAGCAGGATCGCGTCGGGTGGTGCGCCGTGGTTCGGGGCGGGCGGATCGGGGTGGAACCCCGCGGCGTCGAGCACGGGGCGGGCGGCGGTGTGTTCGCCGGCGGTGCCGATGCTTTGCCAGCGTTGGCCGTCGGGCGAGCGCCAAGCCTCGGTTCGATTCACGCGCGGAGCGAGCCTTCGGAATCGGGCGGCGGCGCCACGGATTTTGGAGGACAACGGCATGGCGAGGCGGCGGCGGGTCAGACCGCGTGGGCGGTGCGATGGCGGAGCAGCCCGTCGCCGAGCGTGCGAGCGGCGGCGAGGAAGTCGGGGTCTTCGGCGAGTTCGGCGCCGAGGCGGGCGAGCGCTTCGTCGGTGGCGCGGAAGTCGAGTCGGCGGTGGGGCACGCGGAGCAGGAACAGCTGGGTGGGGTCGGGTCGGCCGTAGAGCAGGCTGGGCGTGGTGCGGATGAGCTGCTCGGTGAGCGGAACCGTGGGTTGGTCGGGGAGCTGGTCGGGGCCGGGCGGGGTGTAGCCGAAGGGCTTGAACCAGTCGAACACGCCGGTGGCTTGGAGTTGCGGGTAGAGCGAGCGGCGGAAGAGGCGGTGCTTGTCGGCGAGGGGATCGACGAGGTGTTCGCGGCCGGCGGGCGTGAGCGGCTTGAAGCCGACGCGGTCCCAGATGGCTTGAGCGTCTTGAGTAGACAGGCGTCGACCTGCGTCTTTGGCGAAGCGGCGGAGCGATTCGATCGGGCGCTGGAGCAGGTCTTCGAAGCGGACCAGGCGGAAGCGTTCGCGGTGGGCGTGGACCTGTTCGAGAAAGCCGGCGGTGGTGCGGGCGCACTGCTCGAGCCAGGCGGGGTGATGGAGGATGGGCTCGCAGGGCCGGAGGGTCTTGGCGGCGTTGGACGCGATGCCGGCGAGTGGTTCGCGGACCACGCAGTACACCCGGCGGAAGCCGTGCTGTCGGAAGAACCCGACGGTGTCTTGGTCCCAAGGGATGTGGGCGCCGTAGTCGCGGCCGACGAAGCCGGAGTAGGGCAGGCCTTCGATCAGCAGGGTGTGCCTGTCCTCGAAGCCGAGGCGGGCGGCGGCGGCGTCGACACGGTTGGAGCCGCTGATGCTGTACGAGATGAGCGTGGTGCCGCGGGCGTCGGCGACGCGGCGGGCGAGTTGCTCGACGGCGTGGCGGAGGACGTGGCCGTGGTGGTCGGCGTCGAAGCGGAGGCGTTCGACCCGTTCGGGTCGGGGCCGGAACTTGTCGGGGCCCAGGGCGTGCTCGTCGAGGGCGGCGAGCAGGGCGTGCATGAGCATGTTGCCGTGGCCGGAGAAGCCGGTGACGGCAAAACGTCCGGTGTCGGGCAGGTCCATCCAGGTAGCGCGGGCGACGGGGTGGAGCACGTCGCGGGGCCGGCCGTCCGGGCTGGGTGGGAGTTGGCGGCGCAGCGAGGCGGCGGCGCGGGCGAAGACGGGCGACGGCGTGCGTTCGTGGAAGGCGAGGTACGACTCGGCGGGCAGAGGAGCGCCCGCCGTTTCGGGTGTAGGGGTGTAGCCGGCACCTTCGAAGTGGGGCAGCAATTCGGTCTGGGCGGAACGGGGCCCGAGCAGGTCGGCGGCCGGGGCGTGGTCGTGGCGGAGCAGGGTGCGCGGCGGGGCGGGTGACGGCTCGGTGTCGGCTTGGGGTTCGGCTTCGGGATAAGCAGGCGGCGCGGGCACGGAGTCATCCTCAAGGCCAGGCGGCGTCACGTCAACGCCGCGAGCCGGTCGATCACCTCGAGGTAGGCGACGCCGATCGTCTCGGGGGCGAAGGCCCGGACGCGTCGGCGGCCGGCGGCGACGAGCGCGTCGCGCCGCGTAGGTTCGTCGATCACCCGCGCGATCGCGGCGGCGAGGCGGGCGGGGTCGGTCGCGTCCACCACGAGCGCGGCATCGTCGACGATCTCGGGCAACGCGCCGCCGTCGGACGCCACGACCGGGACGCCGCGGTGCATCGCCTCGATCGCGGGCAGGCCGAAGCCCTCGTACCGGCTGGGCATAACGAGCGCGGCGGCGTGGGCGTAGAGCGTGTGCAGCGTCGCGTCGTCCACGGCTCCGCGGAACGCGACGCGCTCCCGCATACCCAGCGCGGCGACACGTCGCTGTGCTTCGGGGAAGCGCGGGTCGAGCGGGCCCACGAAGACCAGGCGGAGCGGCTCGGGCAGCCGTGCGAACGCGTCGACTAGGCCCGCGGCGTTTTTATACGGATCGAATCGGCCGACGCAGAGCAGATACGGAGGGTCGGCCGGGTTCGGGTCTTGATGGTTGGGTACGGTGGGGTTTTCTGGTGGGTCCGGAGGCGGGACGGGGTTGTAGAGGACGTGGAGTTTGCTTGGCGGGAGTCCGAGCAGTCGGGTGAGGTCGTCGGCCGAATGCCGGCTGACCGTGAACACCGCGTCCGCGCGGCGGGCCTGCGTGCGGAGCCAAGCCCTCCACACGGCGCGGAAGCGTTCTTTCTTGGAGCGGGCGGCGTGGTGGGTCAGCTCGGGTTTGAGCGGGATCGCGTCGTGCAGCGTGACCGCGACCCTGGGGCCGAGCCAAAGCGGCGCGAACGCGTCGGGGCAGTGGAGCACGCTAGGGCGCAGCCGTCGCAGCCGTTTCCGCCAGCGAAGCGGTTCGCCCGGCGTTCGCGGGCGATGCGCATCGACCACGACGTCGAACGGCCCGTGGTTGGCCAAAGTTTCGGGCAAGGGGCCGACCGGGTGCGTGAGCACGCGGACTTTGCGGGCCGGGTCGGCGACACGGATCGCGTCCAACAGGTTGGCGGTGTACCGCGGGATGCCGCTGGGCGGTTGGGCGAGATAGCGCGCGTCGATCGTGAGCACGGCCGAGATGCTAGCCCGCGGGTAAGGTGCCGAAATGGGGCGTACGAAAAACGCAGAGCAAGCCGCCGCGGCTCCGCGGCCCGAACGGGTTCTCTTCGACGTGACCCGCACCGCGCTGCACGGCGGCAACACCGGCGTGCAGCGCGTGGTCCGCGAGATGGCTCGCAACGGCGGGGCCGCGCTGCGTAAGCTCGGCGCGATCGAGTTGGTGCCCGTGGTGTGGACCGGCGCACGCTACGTCCGTCACCGCGGCCCGCTGTCCGAACACCCGCACCCGTGGGTCGCGCTGCTTCAAGCCGTCCAGCGGCGCCGTCGGCTGCGACGGGCGGGCGGCGATCGCGCCGCGGCGGCCGAGCCGATCGCGTCGGAGACGGCCGAGTGGATGCCGGATTGGATGGAACGGATGATCGGATTGGCGCGGCTCGGGCGGGCGTCGGTGAAAGTCGGGCCGAACGATCGGCTGATCCTGGCCGACGCGCCGTGGAATTCGCGGACGCTGTTGGATCACGCCGAATCGACCCCGGCCTCGGTCGCGGTATTGCTGCACGACCTCTTGCCGCTGCAGGTGCCCGAGACGTGCGAGGCGGGCGTGCCGGGGCGGTTCCGCCGGTGGTTGGACCGGGTGTTACCATTGGCGGACACGGCGGTGACGGTGTCGGAAGCGACCGGCCGAGCGGTGCGAGACCACGCGTTGGAACTCGAACTGCCCGGGCTGCGCGTCGCCTCTTTTCGCCCCGGTTCGGACGTCAAACCCGGCGGCCACGCTTCGGACGCCCTGGACGTGTCGCGGATCCGCCCGAACTTGCCGCCGTGCTTCGTGGGCGACCCGACGGTTCTTTGCGTGGGGACGCTCGAGCCGCGGAAGGATCACGCGACCCTGCTCGACGCGTTCGAGGCCTACTGGTCGCGCGGCGGCGAAGCGCGGCTACTCATCGCCGGCCGGATCGGTTGGAACGTAGACGACCTGCTGCGTCGGCTGGACGAACACCCGCGGCGGGGCCGCCGGCTGCTGGTGTTCCACGACCTGGACGACCACGAGCTGGCCTACGCGTACCGCTTGGCGACGGCGGTGGTCTGCCCGTCGATCGCCGAAGGCTTCGGCTTGCCGATCGTCGAGGCGTTGCGGCAGGGTTCGCGCGTGATCGCCACGGACATCCCCGCCCACCGCGAGGCGGGCGGCGGCCTGGCGACGTATTTCCCGGCGCGCGATCCCGAGGCGTTGGCGCGGCTGCTGAGTTGCCTGGAGACGTTGCCCGAGCCGGGCGCGGGCGACTTGGCGGAGACGCCCGACTGGTCGCAGAGCGCGGAGGCGTTCTTCGCGGCGGCGTTGGGCTTGGAGCGATCCGAGCGATGAAGATCGCGCAGGTGAGTTTTGCGGAGACGGCGGGTGGAGCCGAGCGCGTCGCGACGGACCTGCACGACGGTTTCCTGCAAGCCGGACACGACGCGGTGTTGTTGACGCCCCGGCCGGACGCGGCGTCGCGGCGTGCGGGCGTGATCCCGATCGACTTGGAATCGGGACGGGGGATCGTCGAGCGGACGCTCAGGCGTATCGACCGTCGGCTTGCCCGGCCGCTATCCGCGTCGCGCCGACGCCGCGGGTTCGACGATCCGCACCACCCCTGGACGGCCCGGCTGCTGGACGCGCTGCCCTGGTCCGCCGAGGCGACGGACATCCTGCACCTGCACAACCTGCACGGCGGCTGGTTCGACCTGCGGCAACTCGGCCCGCTGGCCCGACGCGTGCCCACCGTGCTCACGCTGCACGACGCGTGGCTGCCGCTGGGCGGGCCGCACTGGCCGATGCACGTAGACGGCTGGGATGCGGACGCGTTGGCGGCGAACCACGCGCTGCGTGAAACGGCTTTCGCCGACACACCGCTGACCGTCGTGGCGCCGTCGCGTTGGATGAAAGGCGTGTGGGACCGCTCGCCGTGGAGCCTGCGTTGTGGCGAGGCGGTGGTAATCCCCAACGGTATCGATTTGGGACGGTTTCGTGTCGACGACGATCGCAACGCGGGCGATTTGGATCTCGTCCGGGGGTGCGGCGTGGTCGTGCTGAGCGTGGGGCTGAGCGGGCGGGGTTGGCCGCGGCACACCGAGCCGGAACGGGTGTTCGATGTCGTCAAGCTGTTGTCGGATGGGCCTGAGCCCGCGTGTGTCCTGAACGTCGGCGTGCCGATCGAAATCCCCGGCAACGGCATGGAGCTCGGCGCTTGCCGGTTGGTTCAACCCGGACGCGTCGCGGACCGAAGCCGGCTCGCCGAGATGTACCGCGTGGCCGACTTCCTGTTCCACGCCGTGAAAGAAGACAATTGCCCGCTGACCGTGCTCGAAGCCCTGGCCTGCGGGACGCCGGTCGTTGCTCCGCGGGTGGGCGGGATCCCCGAGTTGGTGCGGGACCGCGAACACGGCCGGGTCTATGCGCCCGACGACGACGCGGAACGGGTGATGGCTTTGCGAGCGGCGCTCGAAGACCGCGCCGCGGCTCAAGCGTGGGGCCGCAACGCGGCCGAACACGCCCGCCGACACTTCGACCGCCGGCGTATGGCCGAGGACTACCTCGCGCTGTACGCCGAACTCATCGGAGCCCGCGCCCGCTGAGGGCGGGCCCGCGTACGCGTCACCACCGCCCGTCGAGCATCCGTCGGATCGCGTATGCCACGCCGGCTTCGGTGTGCGGCAAGGTCACCCGGTCCGAAGCGATTTTCACCGCGTCGATCGCGTTGCCCATCGCCACGCCCAGGCCCGCCGCTTCGATCGCGGGCAGGTCGTTGACCTGGTCGCCGATCATCGCGATGTGCGCGTCGTCGATGCCGCGTCGGTCCGCCACCGCGCGGAGGCCCCGCCACTTGCTGCAGCCCGCCGGAAACACCTCGAGGATCTGTACCGGCTCCTGCTCACCGACCCGCTCGACGCCCTCGAAGCTGTGCGTCTCGATCCGGTTGCCGAACCGCTCGGCCATCTCCGCCACGAAGTGGCTCATGTCCGGCAGCGTCGAAACCACCGCCACCCGCACGCAGTGGTCGCGGTCTTCGTCACGCATCGCCCGACGCTCCACCACCCGTGCGCCGCTGTGTTCGAACCACCATCGCGTGTTCGGCGTCATCGCCCCCTGGCCCGTGACCAGGTAATCGTGGTCGACCCGATCCGGCACGCGGAAGACGAGCACCGCCTCGGGCAATCCTTCCAACGCCTCGACGATCTCTCGCAGCAAGCCCGGTTCGAAGCTCGCGTGATCCCGCACCCGGCCGCTGGCCAACTCCGTCACCAGCGCCCCGGTCACGAACACGCCCTCGTCCAGACCCTTGCTCAGCCCGTCCAGCTGACGCAGCGCGTGCCGGCTCTCGTGCCAGGCCCGCCCCGTACACGGCACGACCACCACGCCCGCGTCCAGCGCGTCGTGGATCGCGTCGCGGTCGGCGTCCAGGATCGTCTGGTCTCGCTGGAGCAGCGTCCCGTCCAGGTCGATGCCCAGCAGGTGATAGTTCATGCCGGTGGGCGTTCGGGGTTCGGTCGTGGACGACGGGGAAATCATGAGCCGCGAGTCTACGCCGGGCTCGGTGCCGGCTGTGCGAACGCCGCGTGAAGATCGGCCGACAACCCCGCGCACGCCAGCTTCAGGTTCACGTTGCTGCCCAGCCGCCGCCGGAAACTCGCCGCCGCGTCGATCACCGACAGCCACGGCCCTAATGCCGCGTCCCCCGCCAGCGCGTCGCCCGCCGGTACGCCGCCCGCCGCTTGCCGCAGCGCGTGCCGCGCCTCGGCCGTGACCAACTGGGCCAACAGGTCCGCCGCCAGCTTGTTCGCCGCCTCCTTGCTCGCGTTGGCGTGGGCCTTCACCCAGCCTTCCGCGAACGCCTCGATCTTTTGCGCCGACTCGTCGCCGAAGCCGGGCATCGCCCGGCCTTTCGCCAACCCGTGCACCATCGGTACCAGCGCGTCCGCCCAATCCGTCAGCCCGTGTTCCAGCGCTAACGCCGCCCGACCCAACGACCCGTCTGCGAACCGAGCGACCCACGCCGCGCCGTTGGCGTCCAACGCGGGCGCCTCCCGCTTGACGAACCGCGCGACCTCCTCCGGCGGCAGCGGCACGAACGCGATCCGCTGGCACCGGCTCCGGATCGTCGGCAACAACCGCTCTTCGCTGGAAGTCACCAGCACGATCGTCGTCCCGGCCGGCGGCTCCTCCAGCGTCTTGAGCAGCGCGTTCTGCCCCTCGCCGCGGATCAGCTCCGCCTCATCCACGACGAACACCTTGCCGTGCCCCAGCTGCGCCGACCGAAACGCGGGCCCGATCAAGTGTTCCTTGAGCACGTCCACCGGGATGTTCGTCAGCTTCCGCGCCCGCACGTTCGCGTCGTCGCTGTACCGCGACAGCTCTTTGGTCACCACGTGCAAATCCGGGTGCCCACCGCTAGAAGGGTCGTCCCCGGGGAGCCCGCCCTCGTCGTCGGTGGGCGGCTCCTTGAATAGCCTGCAAGACGCGCAGTGCCCGCACGCCAGCGTCTCGCCGGTCAGCGTCGTCTCCGGCCGGTGGCACAGCACCCGCCGCGCCAATGACACCGCCGTCGTGAACTTACCCACGCCCGCCGGCCCGTGAAAGATCAGCCCGTGGTGCAGCCGCTCCGACGCGAGCATCGCCCGAAGCTGCCCGATCGCCACGCGCTGCCCCAGGATGTCGTCCAGCGAAACCGCCATGGACGCCATGCTAACCCGACCCAGCCCATGGCCGGCGACCCCGGGCCGCCCCGTACTAAACTCTGACTCATGCGATTCCCCTCTACGACCTTCATCATCTCGGCGGCTACTACGGCGTGGGCCTTCGCCCTCCCCGCCGCCGCCAATCCCAACCCCAACGACTTGGCCTACCGCTACGAGAAACTCACCGAGCACGCCGGCCGCAGCCCGCTGCCGCAGCCGCGCGAGGTGTTTGCCAGCGCGTTGCCCTTCGAGCGCACGACCGAACTCACACCCGACGTCCCCGACTCCGGCGTGGTCGCCTGGCAGGACGCGGCGAAATACCTGGGCGGCGATCCCATCACCGTCGAAGGCCGCATCGTCGACACCTTCCAGACCAACGGCCCAGTGGTCCGCCTCCAATTTGCCCGCTTCCGCGACGACCCCGACGCCTTCTACGTCGCCCTCTTCGACGAAGCCTGGAAGGGCACCACCATCCGCGACGCCGCCCGCCACTTCGCCGGCAAAATCCTCCGCGTCACCGGCCCGGTCACCGAATTCCGCGGCAACCCCAACATCGAGGTCCGCGACCTCGACCACATCGAAATCATCGGTCGCCGCTGATCTCTCTTTCTCTTCCCGTCTCACCGCGCTCACGCCAAGCCCGAGCCCACGGCGAAGGCTTCGGCTTTTCGAAGGACCGCCAATGCCGCCCCGCGACCCGCAGAACGCCGTCGTCGTCGACCGCGTCGACCACCACGAAGGCCTCGCGACTTTCCGCATCGCTTACCGCGACGGCCGACCTCCCGAATTCAAGCCCGGCCAATACGCCACGCTCGGCCTCCCCGGCCCCGAAACCTCCGACGGCAAACCGCCCAAGCTCGTCCGACGCATGTACTCCGTCGCGTCGCCCGCCCCCGGCGACCACGTCGAGCGCCAGCACGTCTCGTTCTACATCGTCGAAGTCGACGAAGGCGCCCTCACCCCCAGCCTCTTCGACTTAAAGCCCGGCGACACCCTCTTCATGGCCGACCGCTTCGGCGGCCACTTCACCCTCGACCCGATCCCCGTCGACCACCGCGTCGTCTGCGTCGGCACCGGCACCGGCCTCGCTCCGTTCCGCTCCATGTACCTGACGCACAAGGACGACCGGCCTCGGCCGTGGAGCAAATTCGTCATCCTCGACGGCTGCCGCACCGCCGCTGATCTCGCCTACCACGACGAGCTCCAACGGCTCGCCCTCGACGACCCCGATTTCACCTACCTGCCCACCGTCACCCGCGAGCCCGAAGACTCCGATTTCTTTCAGGGCAATGGCTTCCGGGGGCGCGGCCGCGTCACGGACCTGCTCCGGCCCGACGTGTTCCCGGGCCTCGCGGGCTTCGCGCTCGACCCCGCCGACACGTCTGTCCTGCTCTGCGGCAACCCCGCGATGATCGATCAGGTCGAAGCCGAACTCACCGCCACCGACGGCCCCGCCTTCTCCACGCACACCCGAAAGAACTCGCAAGGCACCCTGCACTTCGAGCGGTATTGGTAAATCCTAAGGTGAGCCAATCGATCATTTGAATTAGGGTTAGGCGCTTGACTTTTCCGATTTCTGGGTATCTCAATGAAAAACATGACCCTCCGGTTGGTGTTCCTGTTTAGCGTTTGCTTTGCGGTGATCGTCTTGGGGGGCTGTCCCGTTTCCCGCAGTTCGCCACAGGATGCGTCCCCTACGCGACCGATGCCGCCGGACCCGGGCGTCGTGGCGTCTACGGATGGTGGTGTAGAAGAGGATGTGCGGCACCGCGTGGTTCGGGTTCGGTTCGCGACCGACCGGGATTACGATCCCAATGCACGGTCAAATCAAGCATTCGGAGCCAATCGCAGCGATCTGCGATACGGCATCTGCGAAGTCAGCATCCCCGCCGATCACCGCATGGGTGAGTTGGAGTCCCCGGGTTGGATGGAGCTATACCGCGAGAATCCAGACAAGCACGTTGTGTTAATGCGTATCGATACTCAATCGGCGTTGGAGTTCTTCGAAGTGTTTCATCGAGACGCCATCGACGACGACGCTGCTTTGCTTTTTGTGCACGGGTACAACGTTGAGTTTAAAGACGCCGCGCGGCGGACCGGGCAGATGGCCTATGACCTCGGCTTTCTCGGGACGCCCATGTTTTTTAGCTGGCCTTCTCGTGGTGAACCGACGGCCTACGCCCGCGATGGCGATCAAGCGAAAGCTTCCAAGTCGAATCTCCGCGAAGTGGTCGAATCAGTGCTGGATCACACGCAAACCGAAAGGCTTTATGTGATCGCTCACAGCATGGGTACGCGGGCCACCACTCGTGTTGTAAGCGAACTGATTCGTGAGCGTCCGGAGTTACGGGGACGGATCCGAGAATTGGTGCTTGCCGCTCCGGACATCGATGCCGACGTATTCAGAAACGAAATCGCGCCGGCCTTAATTTCGTCGGGTGCGCCGGTGACGCTTTACGCGTCCTCGGGAGATCGGACCCTCGAGCTTTCACGCCGGTACCACGGGGCCCCACGTGCGGGGTACGCCGGCGATGATATGGTGATCGTTCCTGGCATCGAGACGATCGACGCCACAGGGGTCGCTACCAGCTTTTGGGGCCACAGCTACTACGCCGAGCGACGCTCGATCCTGTCGGATTTGTTCAGCATGTTTCGACACGGAGTACGGGCTTCGGATCGGTTTGGCTTAGAAACGATCCGAGAGCCACGCGGCACTTACTGGCGGTTCCGGCCTTGAGTTAGCCCTTGACCGCGCCGGCGGTGAGGCCCGCGATGAATTCCTTCTGGAGCAGGAGGAACAGCCCCAGCACCGGGGCGATGGCGACGAGGGTGCCGGCCATGATCAGGCCGTAGTCGATGCCGTAGACGCCGCGGAGTTGGCTGATCCACACGGCCAAAGGCATCTTCTCCGGGGTCGAGAGGATGATCTGCGGGCCGATGAAGTTGTTCCACGCGCCGAGGTAGGTGATCAGCATGAACGCGCCGGCCATGGGGCGGACCATGGGCAGGGCCATCTGGAAGAAGATGCGGATCTCGCCGCAGCCGTCGATGCGGGCGGCTTCCATCAATTCGTCGGGCATGGACTGGAG
Source organism: Planctomycetota bacterium (assembly GCA_039180415.1). Classification (GTDB taxonomy): domain Bacteria; phylum Planctomycetota; class Phycisphaerae; order Phycisphaerales; family Phycisphaeraceae; genus CAZIXN01. The sequence goes on from JBCDDH010000034.1 coordinate 14,329, forward strand.
CATCGCCTGTCGAAACAGGTAGATGCCGAAGGCCGGGGCGATCCCCGGGAGGATCAAGCCGACGTAGCTGTCCAGCAGCCCCAGCCAGTAGATCAGCTGGAAGCCGGGCGCGATGAGCAACGCGCCGGGGATGACGAGCGCGCCCAGGACGATGTTGTCGAGCAGGTCCCGGCCTTTGAAACGGAACTTGGCCAACGCGTAGCCGCCCATCGCCGCGCCGAGCGTGGCGAGCACGGCGGAGACGGAGGCGAAGAAGAACGAATTAAGAATGGCCCGGCCGATGCCCGTGGGTTGGCGGGGGCCGTCGGGGTCTTGGGGGTTGGGGTTGCCGCGGAACAGGCGGTCGAAGTTGTCGAGGGTGAGCAGTCCCCACGCCCGACCGAACAGGCCCTCGGGGTTGCCGCCGGTGATGGCGAAACGCAGGGGCACGGGGTCGCCGTTTTCGTCGGTGCGGGTGACGCCGTCGGGCAGCTCGACGCGGCCGAGGGATTGGTTGACTTCGGAGTCCACGGGGATCACAAAGTCGAAGTCGGTCGGCTCGCCATCGACCTCGGGGGGGGCGGCCGGCGCGCTCGGGTCGTACGAGATGCGTAGCTGCCGAGCCTGGGCCGCGCCGTTGGGGCCTTGGACGGCGACGGTCAGCTCGTAGATTTCGGAGGCACCCGGGCCTTGGGGCAGCAGGGTGATGTCGACGACGGAGAGGTCGCCGGTCGCTTCGTCGATGTCGAACAGGCCGGCCTCGGGCAGGAAGGGCGAAGTAAAGAACACGCTCTTGGGCTTGAACGCCGAGCTGGCGAGGTAGGCGAACGGGATGAGTGTGATCGCCGCGAAAACGATCAGCGGGACGTAGATCGCCAGGTTGGCGAGGATCGGGTGTCGGCGGTTGAAGGTCGGGCCGTTCATGGTGGTTTAGCGTTCCTCCACCCGGCTGAGGAATTTCTGGACCATCGCGAAGAAGAACAACACGATCGCGAGGACCCACCCCACCGCGCTGGCGTAGCCCAGGTCGCCGCGTTCGAAGCCGCGGTCGAAGAGGTACATGACGACGGTCAGGCCCGCGCCGTCCTTGCCGCCGCCGATGCCCAGCAGCAGGTAGGGCAGCTCGAACAGCTGCATCGAGCCGATAAACGAGATGAGGAACACGAAGGTCGCGACCGGTCGGATCGCCGGCAGGGTGACGTGGACGAAGCGGGCCCAGGGCCCGGCCCCGTCGACGGTCGCGGCTTCGATGAGGTCCTGGCTGACGTTTTGCAACGCAGCGAGGAAGTAGACCATGTTGTAGCCCACGTACATCCAGAATGCCGCGATGATCAGCGAGGGCATGATGAATTCGGCCAGCCAGGGGAACTCGACGTCCCACGTCGGCACGAACGGCAGCCAGGCGGTGAAATCCCGCAGCATCACGTTGATCAGCCCGGTGTTCTTCTCGAATACCAGCGCGAACAGCACGGCGACGAACGCCAAGCCGACCAGCACCGGCGCGAAGAAGATCATGCGGAAGAACGCCCGGGCTTTGATCTCCGGGCGGTTGAGCAGGATCGCGAGGCCCAGCGAGCAGGGCAGCTGGATGAAAATCGAGCCGGCGGCGAATATGAAGGTGTTCTTCATCGCCTTCCAGAATTCTTGGTCGCTAAGGAGCCAGCCGAAATTCTTGAAGCCGACGAACGTGCTGACCTCCGGCCCGCTGTTTTGCTGCATGGCCATGACGACCGAGTACAGCAGCGGGTAAACCGTAAACACGGCGAACAGGATCACGAACGGGCCGATGAAGAAGTACGGCGCCCACCAGGAGTATCGGCTGCGAGACGCGCTCATTCGTTGGGCTCCGCGTCGGCGTCGGCCTGCCCGGGCGGGTTGAGGAACATGTTGCGGCTCATCTGTTTCAGCACGAGGTCTTCGGCTTCTTGGAGCAGCGCTTGGGCGCGGGGGATCAGGGCTTCGGGCGTGAGTTGATCGACGGGGACGATCTGACCGGATTCGGCTTCGTCGTAGAGCTTGGAGATCGCCTCGGCGATCCGCGTGCGGGCCTGGGTGTGGTAGGGGTTGGACGAGCGGAAGGGCACGTCGGGGGCCTGCTGAATGAACTTCCGCCCGGCGGGCTGGTCGGAAAAATACGGATCGGGTTCGTCGTAGAAGGGGGCGTCCCAGAGCGACTTGATGGGGGAGACGATGCTGTTGACTTTGTAAAGCTCCTCCGCGAGTTCTTCGCTGAGGTAGAGGAACTTGGCGACTTCCCAGGCGGTTTCGAAGTCTTCGGTGGCTTTGGGGATGGCGATCATGGTGCCGCCGCGGACGCTGGTGCGGCGGCCGCCGGGCTCCCACGCGGGGATGGGCATGAGCTTGACGCGGCCGCCGAGCTGCGGGAGGTCGAGCTTCCACACCCCGGCGAGCCAGTCGGGCATGAGCTGGGCGACGACCTTGCCTTCGAGCTTGAGCTGGTTTCCCGAGGCCGAGAAGTCGGGCGCGTCGATGCCGATGCGGGAGTCGCCCAGCGTCCAGGCGACGACGTGGGCGGCGACCTTGGCGTTGGCGTCGGAGGCGATGAGCGATTGCTCGTATTCGTCGAAGGTGCCGCCGCCCGCTTGGAGCATGAGCACCTCGATCTCGTCGATGCTGGTGTGCCAGAGGTTGATCAGGTAGCGGTCGATGCGGCCGTCGCCGTCGGTGTCGGTGATCAGGGGCGACATAACGCGGACGAAATCGTTCCAGGTCTCGATTTCGGATACGTCGATGCCGGCGGCTTCGACGAGGTCGGCGCGGTAGGCGAGCAGGACGGGGTGGACGTCGTGGGGAAGGCCGAAGATCCGGCCACGCGAGGTCCACGGGCCGAACGAAGGCGTGTTGATCGCGTCCAGCAGGCCCTCCGCTTCGAGCCGATCGGTCAGGTCGGTGAAGCCGACGTCTTCGATCGGGCCGGAGACGTATTGGTTCATCGCGCCGCGTTCGATTTCGATCAGGTCGGCCAACGGCGTGCCGGACCAGAAGCCCGAAAGCGTACGCCGGGTGAGGGCGGCGCCGTCGATCACGAACACGTTGAGCTGGGTTTGGTCTTCGGGGTTTTCGCCCTCTTGCGCCTCGCGCATCAGGCGTTGGTAGAGCTCGCCGTGGGGCTTGGCGAAGGTCCAGAGCGTGAGGCCTTCGGGCTCGCGGATGGGCAGCAGCGCCACGGCCACGGTCGAGCACACGGCGATGATGAGCACCAGCCAACCGCCGATCGAGAGCGTGTCGAGCGGGTTCCAGGCGTCGAGTTTGGGGTTATTCGGCGGGGGGGACTTCATGCGGATTCGTCGCCGCGCGGAAGGCGAGCGGTGAAGAGAATCCGCAGCATACCGAAAATTTCGCTCAGACCTTACCCCGACGTTCTTCGAGTTCTTGCCGGATCGCGGCGGACTTGCGCGGCGTCAGCGGGAACAGGTACAGCAGCACGCCGACCATCAGCAGCGCGACGGTGGGCACGACCAGGAACGCGACCCGCATGGTCTGGATGACCTCGTCGGGCTGGTTGTTTTCCAACTCGATGTCGAAGCCGGTCCAGTTGAGGATCGGGCCCTGCAGCGCGAACGCGGCGGTCAGACCCATCTTCAGCATCCACGAAAAAATCGCGGCGAACGCGCCCTCGCGCCGCTCGCCGGTTGCCAGTTCGTCGTGGTCTACGACATCGGCTTGCATCGACGGGATCAGCAGCCAGACCGCGTTGAGTGCCATGCCGCGAGAGAGGTAGTAGATCATCATCCAGGCCGGCTCGCCGGGCACGTAGATGAACCACGACGACGCGCTGCCGAAGGTGATCATCGCGATGGCGAGCCCGAGCGCCTTGTTCTTGCCGATCTTCTCGGAGATGAAGCTGAAGATCGGGATGCCCAGCAGGCCGGTGACGGTGGTGATCGTGGTGCCGATGCCCAGCCACTTCGCCGCTTCCTGCTTGTCGCCGTCGAGGACGTAGTAGGTCGAGAGGTAGTTGGCCATGCCGTCGACGACGAGGATGCCGAACATGTACATCGTGGCCAGCGCGGTGAGGATGACGAACGGGCCGTTGGAGAGCGTCTCCTTGATGCCGCGGAGGATCGGCACTTTCTTCTGTTTCTTCGCGAGATCGGCTTCGTAATAGCGCTCGCGCACGAAGATCGCCGGCATCAGCGCGCAGACGCACATGATCACGCCGAGGATGACGCTGATGATCCGCATGGCTCGCGGGGCGTCGGGTTCGTTCGTCACCGGGTCGGCGAAGACGGGCAGTTGCGTCGTCCACCACGCCCAGCCCAGCGTCAACCCGACCAGCGCCGCGGCGAACGAGCGGAAAGCGGTGACGCGCGTCCGTTCGTTGTAGTCCGGCGTCATCTCGAGGATGAGGCTCTGGTACGGCATGTTGTAGACCGTGAAGCAGGTGTAGAAGAACACGCCCGCGATCACCAGCCAGACGAACCGCGCGGCGTTTGCCTGGTCCGCCGGGTCTTCGACAAAGCTCGCAAACCAACCCGCGTCGATCCAGACGTCGGGGATCCACCACAGCAGCGGAAACGTAAGGCCCGTGAGCAGCCCGCCGATCAGGAGGTACGGCCGACGCCGACCCCAACGCGTGCGGGTGTTGTCCGAGATGCTGCCCATGATCGGGTCGGTGACCGCGTCCCAGAGGCGGTAAATCAGCAGGATCAAGCCGATCCACCCCGGGTTCATCTTCAACTCCATGTTGTAGATGGGGAACACCAGCGTCAGGAACAGCCACGCCGCCCAGAGGTCCACGCCCGTGCCGGTGGCGTAGGCGATTTTTTGGCCGAACGGGACCTTGTCCTCGGGCTTGATGGTCGTGGTGGTGGGGTCGGCGACAGCGGGGGCGGTTTCAGACATGGCCGTGCGGGGCGAAGGGGTGATCGGAAGCGGCGGCTCTCCGGCGGACGCCAAATGTTTATCGATAAACCAAAGCTACCCGATCATCGCGCATTCCGCACTCCGGGGTCTTGGTTTCCGTAAGAAACCCGGAAAAAACCGGGGAAAGCGACGCCGCGCCGCGGTCAATCCACCGGGACCACGGGGTCGAGGGGCGTCGCGCTCAGGTTCGCGGGGATCGGCGGGCTTTCCCCGGCGAACCGCGCGGCCCGGGCGCGGGCGTCGTAGAACGGGTCGTTACGCACCGCCTTGACGAACCGCCGGTACGTGGTGACGACCTCTTCGGTTTTTCCGCACGCCTGGACCCGGCCGGCTTCGATCCACATCGCGGCGTGGCCCTGGTCGGTGACCTGCCGGAGCCCATGCGTTGCCACGATGATCGCTCGGGCCTTGCCCAACATCGTCTGAAGCCGCTTGCGCGCCGCTTCGCGGAATTGTTCGTCGCCGGCGTTGATCACCTCGTCCATGATCAGCACCTCGGGCTCCACGCTCGTGGCGATCGCGAAGCCCAGCCGTGCCCGCATCCCGGCCGAGTACGTCTTGATGGGCATGTCCAAAAACGGCCCGAGCTTCGTGAAGTCGTCGATCTCCGCGCGGCGTTCGGGGAAGGTCGCCCGGTCCACGCCCATCAGCGTCAACGCCATCTCGAGGTTGTCCTTGCCCGTTAGCTCCGGGTTGAAGCCCAGGCCCATCGACAGGAACGCGGTCACCTTGCCGGTGAAGCTCAGCGTGCCGGCGTCGGGCTCCAGCGTCTCGGCGAGCACGCGCAGCAGCGTCGTCTTGCCCGCGCCGTTACGTCCGATGATGAAGAACATCGATCCGTGCGGCACCTCAAACGACACGTCCCGAAGCGCCCAGAACGGCTGCCGCGGCTTGAGCCAACGCCCGGCGATCCCCCGGCCCGCCGCCTGCGGGTTGGCGACCCGGAAGCACACCCCCACGCCCTCGGCCCGCACCACCGGCGGGGGCGGCTTAGAGCTAGACGCGGCGTTAGGCGGAGGGGCCTGCGACATCAATACATCCGAGACACGTTCCGAGACATCGTCGGTTGGAGCTTGATGAACCAGTAGCTCGTGGTCAGCAACACCGCCGCCATCGCGCCCACGTAGATCGCCACGGCCCCCGCCGACGGCAGCCCCCAGACCGCCGCCTCGACGACCACCTCTCCGGCCTCGTTCAGCACGGCCGGCGCCCGCTCGTATCCGCTAAACAGCAGCCCGCGGTAAGTCTCCATCAGCATCGCCATCGGGTTCGCGTACATCCACGGCCGGGCCCACGCCGGCACCATCGGGATCAACGAATACAGGATCGGCGAGAAGAAAAACATCAGGCGCAGCAGGTACGGCAGCAGCTTCAGGAAGTCCAACGAGAACGCCGCGCCGATCGCAAACAGCGGCATGAAGGCCAAGACCACCAGCCCGTGCACCAGGACCCAGCCCGGCAGCAGCAGCCACGTCCAACTCGGCGTCACGCCGAACAGCACGCACGCCGTCATCAGCACGCCCAGCGCCACCGCGTACAGCCAGGCCTCGCTTAAGAAGCGGGCGAGCAGCAGCACCAGGTGCGGGAAGCGGACCTGCTCGAGGATCGCGCGGTGCGACAGCCAGGTGTTGCCCGCCGCGCCCCAGCAAGCCATGTTCATCCGCCAGGGCACGATGCCCGCCAGCAGAAACGCCACCGTGGGCACCGTGTCCGCGCCGGCGTTGGTGCTCGCCCGGATCAGCGCGAACAGCACCGCGTAGCAGGCCGTGTCCAGCACCGGGTCGAGCATCCACCAGAGGTAGTACAGCCGGGACCGGCTCACGGTCAGCTTCAGCTGCGTCCGCGCCAACGAGAGCACCAGCGGCGTGTGTGCGACCAGCCAACGCAGGTGCGCGGCGTAGCCGGAAAGCCCGAGCTTCCCCTGCTGGCTCGACGCGCGCACCACCCGCACCTCCGGCTCGGAGGACGGCGTCGCCGCCGCGGGCGTCGGCGGGGCGGTGATGGAAGAACCCGTACGCATGGTCGGCCGCGCGAGGCCCGGGGCGGCGTCACGCGGGCAAGTACTTTACGGTCCTCGGCTCGGCCTTGACGCCTCGGCGGACCCCCCGCCGGGCCGGTAAGCTCGGCCCGACCGAAAGCCCGGAGTCCGCCGACATGCCCGCCAGTTCGATTTCGCCGCTCGCCGGGCCCCGCTTCCACTACGTCACCGCCGTCTGGGGCGAGCGTTTCGTCCAGCGCTTCCTCGACGTCGTGCTCCCGACCAACCTCAGCGACGGCAACCTCGCCGCGCTAGGCGATCGCATCGGCGACGTCTACCGGCTGTTCACCACGCCGCAAGACGCGCAGACCATCGTGCACCATCCGATCTACGCACGCCTGGCCGACCTGGTCGAGGTCCGTGTCGATTCGATCGAGCCTTGGCTGCAGGGCGGCCTGGGCAAGTACCGCATCCTCGGCCGGGCGCACCACCTGGCGCTCGAGTCGGCGTTGAGCGAACAGGCCGCCGCGGTGTTCCTTTCGCCGGACGCGGTGTTCGCCGACGGCGCGTTCGCGCGGCTCCGGGCGCTGACGCTGCAGGGCAAGCGGCGCGTGCTGCTGGCCGGCGTGCGGGCCGAGGCGTCGGGCTGGCTGCGCGACATCCGGGGGCGCTGCCCGCAGCCGCCGGACCAGCCCTGGGTGATCACGCCGCGCGACGCGATGGCCGCCGCGCTGCGCCACGCCCACCCGTGGACGCGCTCGGTCCGCTGGGACGCGCCGCGCCTCAACTCGCACCCCAGCCACCTGTACTTCCCGATCGCCGACGCGGACGACGACACGCGTTGGCGCGGCGCGGTTTGCCGGGCGTTCCACGCGCACCCGCTGCTGGTCTGGCCGCGCGAGGTTCGGGGCAAATTCCACCGCACCGTGGACGGCGACCTGTCCAACGCCGTGCCCGCCGAGCCGGACGAGATCCACCTGATCACCGACAGCGACGAGCTGGCCGCGGTCGAGCTCAGCGACGCCGACGCCGTGTACATCCGCCCGGAGATCCCCAAAGAAGACCGCGAAGAGCGTGTCGCCGAGTGGTCCGCCCGGGCCGCCGACGCCGACCACTGGGACTACTTCAACCGACCGATCCGCCTGCGCGGCGACGATCTGTCCGAGGAGCAGTGGGCCCCCGCGGAGCAACTCGCCGCCCGGGTCGCCGGGGCGGTGCGGGAACGCGCGGCCGAGATCGACGTGGCCGCGCCGCTCGTCTCCGGGCCCGCGCGTCACCGGCCTGCCGCCGTCGAGAAGCCGGCGACGCAGGCCCGCCTGCACTTCATCGTGCCGGTCTGGGGCGAGGCGTACATCGAGCGCTTCCTGCGCTGGGGCCTGCCGTCGTTTCTCGCGTCGGGCAATCTTCCCGCCGTCGCGGACCGCACGCACAGCTTCGACATCGTCACCGACCGGGCCGACCTGCCGTTGTTCGAGCACCCCGCGATCGACCGGCTGCGGTCGCTGGTGCCTGTGCAAATCCGCACGCCCGCCGCGCACCTGAACCGCGCCGATCAGCCCGACGACTCGCTGGGCTACCTCAAGATGACGCGGTACTACAACGCCGCCGTTACCGCCCAGACCGACCCCGCCGTCGCCCATGTATTCCTCACGCCCGAGGGCGTCTTCTCCGACGGCTTGTTTACCGCGCTGCTTAAACGCCTCGACGCCGGCATCCGCGCGGTCGCGTTGCCGGGTTTCCGTGTGCTCGAAGAGACCGCCATCGACGCGCTGCTCGCCGAGCACCTGGGCGACGGCGGGCTCACGCTCGCCGCGTCGCCGAGGCAGCTGGTCCGTTGGGTGATGGAGCACCCGCACCCCATCACCGTCGCGCACGCTTGGGGCGAGGCCTGGGACCACGTCGGCCCGCGGCTGCACCCGCACTATTACTGGCCGGTCGACGGCACGGGCTTCGTCGCGCACTGCCTGCACGTCCACCCGCTGTGCGTCTGGCCGAATCGGCCCGGCCAACCCGTGCCCCCCGGGCAGACGCTCGACCACGAGTACCTCCAGCAGGCCGTGCCCTACGCCGCGATCCACCTGGTGACCGACACCGACGAGATGTGCGTCATCGACATCGCGCGCGACGGCCACCTCGACGATTCGTTCAGCGATCGACCCTACGGGGTGCGCGACGTCGCCGAATTCGCCGGCCTGTGGACCAACGGCTACCACCGCGGCTTCTTCGAAAGGCCCATCCGCGTACACACCGGCGCGCTCGGCCCGCATTGGCACGAAGTCGAAGCCGAAGCCAAGCACGCCGTCACCCAGGTGCTCCGTCAGATCGCCCGCGGCGTCGAGATGCCCTTCTACGCCAAGGCCCGCGCGACCGTGCTGCACGGCCCGTCGATCGTGATGTACGACTACTCCCGGCCGCGCTGGGTCCGGTTCGCCCTGAGCCTCGAACGTCGGCAGGCCTCCTTGCGCCGCCGCGTGAAAGAAGTCGGCTGGTGGAAGGTCTTCGCGATCCGCACCCGCGCCCGCCGTCTTGCTCGGCGGGCGATCGACCGCGTCACGCTCAGCCCCGAAGACCGCGGCCGCGGCCGCAAACCCGCCTGAACGCTCACGCGAATCCCAACGCCCGGTCCAACACGTCCCACGGCGCGAACGGACGTCCGCACGCCAGCGTCGTGTGCCGCGGCCGCTCCTCCGGCGGGATCCCTGCGTCGGCCGCCTTGGCCGGTACGACCAACCCCGGATCGGCCTCCACGCGCTGGGCGAGATGCAGCGCCGCTTCGTAGTACGAAAGGTCGTGCCGGCCCGAGACGTGGTGCACGCCCGGCCCCGCGTCGAGCAACGCGTCGATCACACTCGGCATCGGCACGGGCGCGAACCACAAGTCTGTGAACGCCTCGACCCGTTTGCCGTCACGCAGCGCGTCGCGCCAGTCCGCCAGCATCGCCGGTTCCCGCGGCAACACCTTCGTCGGCCGCACCACCACGCCGCCGGCGTCCAGCACCAAACGCTCGGCTTGGGCCTTGTGCTCGCCGTACACGGTCCGCGGACGAAGCGGCGCGGAGCACGCCACGCGCGGCGTCCCGCCGTCGAACACGAGGTTCGTCGAAACCAACACCGGCAAGCCGCCCGCCGCCGCCGCCCGCTCCGCCAAGACGCCGACCGCGTCGACGTTGACCGCCCGCGCCGCCGCAGGAGATTCCCGACAAGCCCGCAGCGACGTCACCGCCGCGAGCAGGTACACCCGACCCAACGGTTCGGGGAACGCGAAGCGTTCGCACGCCGCGCGGTCCCGCAGATCGAGGAACGCCGAGCCCGCGTTCGGCTCCACCCGTGCGGCCCGGCGGCGCGACGTGACCCACACCTCCGACGCGCGCGTTGCCGCGGCCGCCCGCAACGCCACGCCCAGCGACGCGTCGCCGCCGACGATCACCGACGTCCTCGCGTCGCTCACGGCACGACCCGCGACGGCTCGGCCGAACCCGTCAGCAGGCCTGGGTCTTCCGGCGGCTTGGCGACCTGCGTCGGCTTCCGATTGGACCAGTTTTCGCAAGACGCCGCGGCCTCCCGCCGCCGGTCGCAGCACGCGAACATCGCCCGCAGCAGCCCGCCCAGCACCCGATCGAACCAGCGCCCGTCTCGCGACAACTCGGCGTACGCCCGGCGCACGTCCCGCAGCCGCCGCGGCACCAGCGTGTCGCTTACCCGCTCGTATCCCCCGGCCATCTCGAGCGTCCAGCGGGTCTCGAACCGGCGCACGTCGGCCTCGTCGTACAGGTCTGCGAACTCATCCCGCATCAAAGCCGCCGCCGTCTGGCCGATCGCTTGCATATGCGCCGCGTCGTCGCCGCTGCGGTGCGAATAGCTGCGGTGGGTCGCCGTCCAGCGCGTCGCCGTCCGGCCGAGGTACACCGCGCCGTGCCGCAGCGCCAGCGCCCGCCCCGCGAACGTATCGCACCACGAGCCGAGCGCCTCGCGGAAGCCACCGACCTCGTGCAGCGCGTCCCGCCGATAAATCGTGCCCGCCCCCAACGAGAAGCCGCAGCAGTCCACCGCCAGGTGCTCTTGCGCGAAGCGTTCGGGCGTCACGAATTGCGGGGCCGCCGCCGACCACCGGGCGATCCGCTGGACTTCTTCGCCGCGGTGGTCATCGTACACCGCCACGACATCGCCCAGCACGACGCCGGCCGTCGGGTACGCCGCCGCCTGGCGCATCGCCGCCTCGAAAAAGCCGGGCAACACTTCGTCGTCGCTGCCCGCGCCGTAGACCCAGTCGCCGGTGCACGCCTCGAGGGCGGTCGCGATCCCCGCGGAGACGCCCCGGTTCGTGTCGTGCCGTCGCAGTTCCAGGCTCGGGTGCCGGCCGGCGTACCGCTTGAGCACCGCCCAACTCCCGTCCGTCGAGCCGTCGTCGACCACCACGATCTGTTCCGCTGGGCGCGACTGGCTCAGCAGCGCGTCCAACGCCCGCGGCAGTTCGGCCGCGTGGTTGTAGTTCGTCATGAACACCGAAAGCGTCGGCATGATGGCTCGGCTCAGTCCTTTTTCGGGCCCACGCCCACCGCGATCAGGTAATGGCACATCGGCGCGAACCCGGTGTGCACCACTTCGTCGTTCGCCCCGAACATCAGCACCCGCCGGAACCGCGCCGCCATCTCGTTGTGCAGCCGGTCCGCGTCGTACAGGTTCACGTGCCCCGCGTTGGTGACGGCCGAGGCGTACACGGCCGACGTCACATTGGGCGTCCCCACCACCGCGATCCCGCCGGGGCGCAGGTTCGCCGCCATGCCGCCGATGAAGCCCGCGGCGTTGTCGGGCTGGATGTGCTCGATGACGTCGAAGTTGATCACCGCGTCGAAGTCGGCTCGCGGCTCGGCCAGGAAATCTTTCGCCTCGAACGCGCAGATCGGTTCGCCGGCGTCGGCCCCGCGCTCGACCCAGTTCCGTCGCGCCGTCTCGATCAGGTCTACGTCGAAATCCACGCCCCGCGCAGAGCCGCACTCCTTGGCCACCAGGTACGTGCCGATCCCTTCGCCACAGCCCACGTCCAGCACCCGGGCCGCGCCCTTCCGCGCGGGCGGCGTGTTGGCGGCGATCAGCTTCGCGGCGAACTTGTAATAGCTGGTCGTGTACAGCAGCCGACGCGGCGTCTTCCGCGCGTGGTAGCTGTGCATCACGCCCAGCTCGACCGGCGGGGCACCCGCCATCAGGTCGACCACCGGCCGCCACCGCGAGTCTGTTTCTTCCGTCGCCGCCATGCGCGTCCCTGACTCCTTGCCTGCCTTCGGGGCTCGCTCAGTTCCCAGGGCGTTTGGGCCCGATGCCCACGCCCATCACGTAGTGGCACATCGGCGCGAAACCCGTGTGCACCATCTCGTCATTGAGGCCGAACAACAGCACGTTCTCGAAGTGTCCGTGCAGCGTCGCGTGCATCCGTTCAAAGGTGAACAGGTTGATGTGCCCCGCCTTGCTCATCGGTGACGCGTAGGCTTCGCTCGTCTGGTTCGGCGTGCCGATCACCGCGACGCCGTCGTCGGCCAGGTTTCCCGTCACAGCCCGCCAATACTTCGGCTCCGCGTCCGGGGCGATGTGTTCGATCACGTCCAGCGATACCACGCCGTCGAACGTCCCGAACACCTTCGCCTCGCCGCGTTCGTCGTTTAAAAAATCGCACGTTTCAAACGTCCGCGTCGGCGTGGCCCAGTTCCGCGCCGCCGTCGCCACCGCGTCGGCGTCCAGGTCGACGCCGTGGTAGCGCGACGCAGACTCGGCCAGAACCATCGTGCCGAGGCCTTCGCTGCAGCCCAGCTCCAAGACACTCCGCCGAGGCCCGGTACTCGGGGCCGCCATCTTCGCCGCAAACTTGTACCGGCTCAATACAAACGGGAACCGCTTGGGGTCGTTTCGGAGGTTGAACGACCAGTGGTGCCCGAGCTCGATCCGTTCGTCACCGATCAGCTCGCGGACGCCGTCCCAGACCTCGGCTTCGCTGCCGGTCTTGCGGGCTCGGCTGGCGTTATCGCCGTCGGCGGTTGGGTTTGTTTTGGTCGTTACGTCGTCCAAGCTCGCAGCATAAACCAAGCCGAATCGCCGCGCGTCGGAGGCTTGGGCGTCTCGGGGTTCTTCCCTGCGGACGGGCCCACAAAAAAAGCTCCGCGGCGGTCACGCGGACCGACGCGGAACGGGTCAAGGAGCGGGGGCGCGCCGAGTCAAACCCCGCGCCGGCGGTTTCGCCGTCGCGGGGCGGAGGAGAAAGATCAAGCGGATCGATCCCCCGAAAGCTCGCCCCCGGGTCGAAGCCTCGCGGTGAACCCGAGCGATTGGCCGCGAAGCGTGGAGAGAAGATTGGTGGGCGTGGCGTGCATTCGGGTCTTTCGTGCGGGTGGGGTCGGAGTCGGGTTGTCGGTGCGAGGCCAATGAGGCCGCGGCTTCAAGGGGCCGTGTGAGAGTTTTCAACGGCTCCGCGGTCGGGCGGAGCATCACGGAGAAACGGCCCGGCCGGTTCGATCAACTCCAGCGACTCGCCGTCGGGACCGAACAGATGCGCGATCCGCGTGCCGAGGCTGAGGTTTGTTTCCTGGTCCGGCTCGTTCAGCTCGAACCAGGGCCCTTCGAAGTGCACGCCCAGATCGCGCAGCCGTCGATATGCGTCCGGCAAGCCGGGCACTTCGAACGACAGCCAGACCGAACCCGCGCCTACGCGCCCACCGCCGCTCGGCCGCCCGCTGCCTACGGCTTGTTGGTTCGGCGGGTCGGTGCTCGGGGGCGGCCACGCCGGGCCTACCAAGTGAAGCGTGAACCCGGGCAAGCGGAAGATGGCCCCGCGTACGCAGAGGGTGGGCTCGGTCTGCGTCAGCCGGCGATAAAAATCGGCGGACCGCGCCAAATCCGTCACCCGCAGGGCGACACGATGCAGCGAACGAAGCCCGATCCCGGGGGGGGCTTCGGTTGCCGCCGATTTCGGTTCATGGGGTTGTGCGAGGGGGGCTGGCTGCGGGATTGGTTCTTGGGTATGGCCGGGCTTGGTCCGTCGTGCATAAACCCCTTCCCGGACGCCGCGTGCGATCCGCTGTGCCCGGCTTAACCGGCTGGCGGGCTGGCGGGCTAGCGGGGCGGAAAAGCCGATGTACGGCATAGGTGCCGAGCCTTGAAGGGGGGACGCCGGGCTTTCCACGAGCTCGGCAGTGGCAACGCGAACAACAGGTTTTGGGTATTGGTCAGGTGACGATGAAAACAAGCCACGCAATGGGCGGAGCAACAAGTTCCCGTATGGGTACGGATCGAAGTATCTCCTGCCAAACCTGGATTTACGTGTATGGACTTGCACGCCCCTAGGATTACTTTGCCCAAAATCCGCGCGTTGTTTTTCGCTTGGTATGTTTTTTGACGCGCTAACCCCCTCGCCCCGCATGGCTTGGCTCAAAACACCGCCCCGATGAGAATTTTGCTCATGGCGACGCCGTCGGGCGACAGCGAGCCGCCGCAGGCCTTGGCCGAACTTGGCGCAGCGACGCGATGTAAAACCGCCGACGTGCCAAGGATCCCGCTCAGACGACCCGTTGGGGCCGATCGCGTGGCGTCAAGCCTTGTGCTCGTACGCCAGCGGCAGCTGCCGGATCTGCTCCCAATCGCGATCGACCCACGCGAAGACTTCACCCAAGCCGTGTTCGAGGGAAATCTTGGGATGCCAGTTGAATTCCCGGCGGGCCTTGCTCGAGTCGATGACGTAAGCCTTGTCCTGGCCGGGGCGCTCGTCGACGCTTCGGGTGGCCGTGCCGAAAGGCCGGCCGGCGGCCTGGCAGATGGTTTTCACGACGTCGCGCACCGCTACGCCTCCGGTCGGTGACAGGTGATACATCTGCCCGGGCGTCCCGTCGAGCATCGCGAACAGCTCGCCTCGGCTGACGTCCCGGATGTGGATGTAGGACTTCACGGCGTGTCCGCCGCCGTGCAGCTCGATGGTCTGGCCGAGCTTGAGGTAGATCGCGCTGCGGGGGATGATCTTGAACAGCTGCTGGTGCGGGCCGTAGACGTTGGTCGCACGGATCGTCACGCAGGGCAAGCCGTATTGCTTGACGTAGGTGCGGAGGAACTGGTCGCCCGCCGACTTGCTCGCCGCGTAGGGCGTGGACGGGTTGTCGCGGTGGCCTTCCTTCACGACGCCTTCGCACGTGCCGTAGGCCTCGGGGCTCGAGATGTGGATGTACTTCTTTAGCCAGTCGCACCGCCGCAGGAAGTCGCCGAGCTTGGCGATCGCGACGACGTTGGTCGTCGCCCACTGCTCGGGGTACCGCCAACTCGGCGCGACCTCGGATTGGGCGGCGAAGTTGACGACGTAGTCGGGTTTCTCGTTTTCGAGCAGTTCGCAAAGCGCCTCGAAGTCCCCGTTGAGGTCGAGCCGGTGGAAAGTGAAACGTGTTTTCGCTTGGTCTCTTTGCAGATACGACAGGAACACCGGCGACTTCTCGGGTGAGCGCGAGACGCCGATCACGCGGTGGTCGGTATCGGTGAGCAGCAGGTCGACGAAGTCCTGGCCGGAGAAGCTGTTCGAGCCGAGGACGAGGGTTTTTGGGATAGCAGGCATCGGTGGATTATGGGCCGCGATTCAAAAGGCTCACAAATCGATCATGCACCGGCCGGCGACGGTGCCGTCGCGTAGATCGTCCAACGCTCGGTTGATGTCTTCGAGTTGGTAACGGTGGGTGATCAGCGGTTGCAGATCGAGCTTGCCGGCTTCGACGAGCTTGAGGTAGCGCGGGATGTCGGCCGCGGGTTGGCACGACCCGCCGTGGGAACCCGTCAAGGTCTTGGCGAAGTGAAGCGGCAGGGTGTGCAGCGTCGTGTCAGCGTCGTGCCTGGGCACACCGACCAAGATCGTTTTGCCGGTGGGTAGCGTGAGGTCGTAGGCGGCGCGGATGATCGGCGGGTGCCCGGTGTTGTCGACGACGACGTCGGCCCCGTCCGCTCCGAGTCGACGTTTCGCGTCGTCGGCGACTTCTTCTGGAGGCATGCCTTTGGCGTTGAGCGTGTGTGTCGCGCCGAGCCGCTCGGCCAGCTTCAGCCGGTGGTCGTGCAGGTCGATCGCGAGAATCGGCGTGGCGCTGACCATCGCCGCGCCTTGGATGATGTTGAGCCCGACGCCGCCCGCGCCCCAGACGACCAGCGACTGGCCGGGTTTGAGTTGGGCGTCGTTTTCGACCACACCCAGGCCGGTGGTCACCGGGCAGCCGAACAGGGCGGCGAGGTCGAGCGGGAAGTCTTTGGAGATAGGCGTCAGCCGGTTCTCGCTGACGACGGCGTGGCGTTGAAAGGTCGTGACCGCTCCCGAGTTCAGTTGGTTGTCCGGGAGGCTCGATTTCGACCAGCGGTAGCGGCCGGGCGCGGCGTCGATGCCGCGGCCGGGACGCCAGTGCATGACGACGCGGTCGTTGGGCTTGACGTGGCGGACGCCCGGCCCGGTTTCCAGCACGACCGCGCCGCCCTCGTGGCCGAGCAGGTGCGGCAGCCACGGGTCCGGCCCCTTGACGCCGGCGATCTCGCCGAGCTGCGAGCCGCAGACGCCGGAGTGCACGATCTCGACGAGGACCTGACCGGCTTCGAGCGTGGCGGGCAGTTCGATCTCGTCGACGACGAGCGGCTGTTTTTGCTCGACGAGGACGGCGGCTTGAGTGGTTCGCGGGGGCATCGTTCAGACAAAATAGATGAACGAGTGATCCCCGGTATAGCCCGCGTGGTCGAACCACCATTGCCAGGCTTCGGGCGAGTGGAAGGCCTCGCAGGTGACTTGCCAGTAGAGCAGGTTGGCCTTCTCGGCTTCGTTGCGGTAGCTCTCGACGCAGACGTAGGCGTGGCGCTTGGCGACGCGTTGGATCTCCCGCAGCGCGGGGTATAGCTCGTAGTTGTGCAGGTTGTGCAGCGTGTTGATCGAGTAGACGAGGTCGAAGTAATCGTCGGGGTAGGGGAGCTCGGCGGCGGTCCCCAGCGTCAGGAACGGTTTGACCTCGTCCTTGGCGTGTTCGAGCGCGTACGCCGAGACGTCCAGGCCGGCGACTTCGATGCCCGGCAGGGTCTGCGTCCAGTCGTACAACAAGAAGCCTTTGCCGCAGCCGACGTCGAGGACCTTGTCGCCGGGTTGGAGTTGGTAGTGCTTCTGCATCGCGTCCGAAACGCGTTGCCACCAGCCGGGGCGGTAGGTGTAGCCGCCGTAATTGACGCGGCGGTCGCCGTCCCAATAGTCGCGGCCCCATTGCTTGGCGAGTTCGGCGGCTTTGGCTTTCGGGAACTCGGGGTCGTTGACCCGCGCGAGGTAGTCGCGCTGCGTGGCGTTATGCGTGACGGAGAGGAAATCGACGTAGGCCATGGTTGCGGCTAATGGGTGGTGGCAGATGATCGGTGGAGCAGACGTGTCGCGCGCTCGACGATTTCGCGGGGGTCGGTCTCGATGCCGGCGAACTTGCGGCGTTCGGCGGCTTCCGGGAGCAGGGGGCTAAGAACGATACCGCACCACTTCACGCGATAAACAGGCAAGAGCGTACGGAAGCGTTCGCGTTGCGCGTCGTCGAGGCCGAGCGTTTCGATGACGGCGTCTTCGAACGCCGGGTACGCCTCGCCGGGCGCAGGCACGCGGGGCTGATGGAAGAAGTCGCCGAGGAGCTTGGCGGGGTCGTCCTGGCCGGCGTACTCGAAGTCGTGGAAGACGAGCGTCCCGTCGTCGTCGCGCAGGATCGCGTTGTGGAAGCCGAAGTCGGACGGCGAGACGCAAACGGGCGTCGGCTCGAACGCGTCTTTCGCCTTGGCGATGGGCGGGTGGACCGACGCCCAATACGGCTTGAGTTCGCGTTCGAGGAACGCGGCGGCGTTCGGCTCGGCGATCTCGTCGAGTCGGCGGACCCGTTGATCGACCAGCGCGACGTGGTCGATGTTCGTGAAGCAGGCTTCGGAGCCCGGCGGCAGCGCGAGGGCGTCGGGCGACGTCGGGTCGCCGTTGAGTTCGCGGAAAAATTCCGTCGCTTGTCGGACGTGGCGGCCGGTCGCTTCCTCGGGGCGGAGCATCCGGCCGGGCACGAAGCCGTAGAGCGCGGCGTTGAGCGTGAGGTTTCGGGCGATCGGCTCGGGGACGCGCCGGACGCCTTGTTTCCAGGCGAATTCGCTGAACGCCCATTCGTGGTGTAGCCGGTCGCGCGGGTCGGCGTCGGAGCGGAAGTACGCCTTGAGCAAAGCCGGCGGGCCGTCGGGCAGATCGACGCGGAAGGCGCGGTTGTTGCGTCCGCCGGCCAACGTGTGGAACGCGCGGACGTCGGCTCGGAGCGTGTGCTCGATCCATCGCTGGGTGTCGAGCGTCGGGGCCGCGCGTTGGTCGAGTGCGGGACGGGTCATCGATCGAGAAGTTGGTCGATCAGCTGCGGCCAGGCGGTGATGCGGAGGGTGTTGCTTTGTTCGGCGTGGCGGCCGCCGGGGTCGAAGAGGATCTTGGTGGTGGCCCCGGGGAAGGCCGGCTCGGCGAGGAACTCGGGCAGGTCGTCTAGGAAGTGGGTGCAGCGCAGGTCGGCGATGCGTCGGAGTTTGTCGGCCTTGGTGAGGCAGAGGTGGACCCGGTCGGCGGGGATCAGCTGTGGGCTGACGCCGTGGTGGTCGAGGAAGCTGCGGGCGGCGGCGTGCAGGTCGTGCGGCTCGCCGCGGTAGGGCGTCTTGGTTTTGTGGCTGACGATGTGCAGCTTGCAGCCGTTCTCGGCGAGCTCGGCGATCGTCTCGACCGCACCGGGAAACGGCGTGGCGTCGACGATCGAGGGGCCGTAGGCGAGGCCCTGGAGTTCGGTCCAGGCGTCTTCTTTTCCTTGCCGGCGAAGAAAATCGCGCACTTGGGTTTTGTCGGCGGGGGTGTCGTCCGGGATCAAGCCGCGTCCGAGCGCGAGCGTGTGGAACAGGCCGTCGTAGCACGCGATCGTGTTGTCGAAGTCGAGGCCGACGATCATGAGGAACCTGCGCGGCCGCGGGCTTTCGCGTGCGTTAGGCGTCGGGGCAACCGGCGTAGCCATGGACGATGAGCTTGTGGGCGAAGGCGCCGTAGTCGCCGCCGCTGCTGAATTCGATATCGAACCGTTCGGTGAGGTCGGCCCAGGCCTTGCGTTGGCCGAAGCGGGGGTCGGCGCGGTTGCAGTTCCAGTCGTCGAAGAACAGGTGGGCGCCGGGGCTGACCCAGCGGTTCTCGAAGCAGGGCGTGAGGGCGTCCATCGTCGAGCTGTACATGTCGCAGTCGACGTGCAGCAGCGCGAAGCGGGTGTCGGCCGGGAGCGCCGACACCGTATCGGCGTACCACCCTTCGTGAATCGCGACGCGCTCTTGGGGGAGGAACCGGCCGACGGCCTGGCCGAGCTGCTCGGCGGAGATGCCGGTGCAGCCGCCGGGCCTCCACTGGCCTTGTTGGACGTGCGGCGAGTCGGTGTCGGGGGCCTGAGTCGCTTCGGGCAGGCCTTGGAAGCTGTCGAACAGGTGCAGCTTGCGGACGGGCTGGTTGGGCACGGTCATCTGGGCCATGCCCATCGCGAGGACCTGGGCGGTCATGCCGGACATCGTGCCGAACTCGACGACGTCACCGGCGACGCCGCCGCCCGTGACGGACCACACGCCGATGTGCAGCTGCTGGGTGACGACCTTGCTCTGCTCGTGCATGCCCAGGAAATTGAGCTGGAGCTGAGCGCGCTGGGGTTGTGCTTGGCCGGACGACGGGGGTTGGGATTCCATGCGGGCAGCCTACCGCCGCGGGGTCGCGGGCGTGGCGGCGAGCGTCTCGGTGACGCGTTGCGTGATCGCGTCGGGGGTGAGGCCGGTGATCTGTCGGGCGTAGGCCTGGCTGCCGGTGCGGTGGAGGAACGCGTCGGGCGTGCCGAGGCGGAGCAGGTGGGCGGCGAGCGGTTCGCTCCGCTCGCGGTCGGTTTTCCATTCGGCGACGGCGGAGCCGAACCCGGTGAGCGTGCTGTGCTCTTCGAGGGTGACGACGAGGCGGGCGGATTGAAAGGCCTGCCGCATAGCGGACGCGTCGAGCGGCTTGACGGAGACGCAGGAGCGCAGCGTGACGGCGGTGCCTTGCTCGCGGAGTTGCTTGGCGGCCTCGATCGCAACGGGCAGGACGGTGCCGCAGCTGAACAGCTCAACGTCAGCCGACGGGTCCGAGCCGGACATGGTGATCCAGGTGGCGGGACTGAGTGTGGGGACGTCTTGGTGAATCGGCGGCTCGCCCTTTTTGCCGAGGCGGATGTAGGTCGGGCCATCGCTTTTCTGTTGCGCCAGCGCGACGCAGGCGGTGACTTCGGGTGGGTCGCCCGGCGTGAGCACGTCCATCCCAGGCAACGCGCGCAGCATACCGAGGTCTTCGCAAGAGTGGTGCGTCGAGCCGAGCGTGGCGTAAGACAGCCCGCCGCCGACGCCGGCGACGATCACGGGCTGGTGGTGGTAGCACAGGTCGATTCGGATCTGCTCGATGACGCGGTACGTGGTGAAGTTGGCGATCGTGTAGCAGACGGGCCGCAGGCCGGCCATGGCGAGGCCCGCGGCGAGGCCGATCATGTTCTGCTCGGCGACGCCCACGTTGTAGAAGCGGTCGGGGAAGTCGGCCTTGAAGGCGTCGAACATGCGGTTGCCGATGTCGGCGGAGAGCAGGACGACGCGGTCGTCGCGCTTCGCCCAGGCGTACACCGCGTCGCGGAAGGCGTTTCTCACTTAGCGACTCCCAGCAGGCGCTTCGCTTGTTCGACTTCCTCCGCCTTGGGGATGCGGTAGTGCCAGTTGTTGTCGTCTTCCATGAACGGCACGCCCTTGCCCTTGACGGTGTGGGCGATGATCGCGCGGGGTTTGGCCTGGTCGCTTAAGCGACCAGGCCGAGTCGCGGAAAGCTCTTTGACAAGCTGATCCAAATCGTGGCCGTCGACTTCGACGGTGTTCCAGCCGAAGGCCCGCCATTTGGCGGCGAGATCGGGCAGGTTCAGGATGTCGTTGCTGCGGCCGGTCGCCTGGAGCTTGTTGTAGTCGACGATCGCGCAGAGGTTGTCGAGGCCTCGGCCCCATGCGCCATGCAACGCGGGGGCAGCCATCGCGGCTTCCCAGACGCTGCCCTCGTTGCACTCGCCGTCGGAGAGGCAGACGAAGACGCGGTAGCCGCGTGCCTGGATTTTCGCGGCGAGCGCGAGCCCGAGCCCGATGGGCAGGCCGTGCCCGAGCGACCCGGTGGCGGCCTCCATGCCGGGCACGCAGCCGGGGCTGGGCTGCTCGGCGAGTTCGGCGCCGTCTTCGTTGAAGCGGCCGAGCACCTCGTCGGGGAAGAAGCCGAAACGGTGGAGTGTGGCGTAGAGGGCGGGCGCGGCGTGGCCCTTACTGAGGATGAAGCGGTCGCGGTTGGGGTCGTCCGGTTGTTGCGGGTCGATGCGGAGGACCGAGCCGTAGAGCGCGGTGAGGATGTCGAGGCAGGACAGCGCCGAGCCCAAGTGGGGGCACTTCTTGGCGTGCGACATCCCGATGACGGTCGCGCGGAGTTCGGCGGCGGTTTGCGTGAGATTCACGATGACTGACTCCCCTCCCTCGGGGAGGGGCTGGGGGAGGGTGCCCGTTGGGCCTTCATCGCCCGGCAGACTTCCAAGATCTGGCCGGCAACCCGATCCGGATTCTCGAGCACCCGGTCGTTATGCACGCGCAACACGCGAACACCGCTTTTCTCCAGAAAGGCTTGTCGGCTCCGATCAGCTTCTTGCCGGTGTTGATGTGAGAGGCCATCGATCTCTAAGGCCAGGTTTAACTCCGCGCAAAAGAAATCAAGGATGAACGGCGGGACGGGATGTTGGCGACGCCAGCGGAAACCGCCGGTCCGTCGTCCGCGGAGGCGTTGCCACACCAAGACTTCTGGGCGGGGCATGCGTTTCCGGAGATCGCGGGCGTTGGTCAGCGTTCGCGCGGGAAGTAATGGGTGTGGTTCACGCATCTCGGGCACCCACCCCCGGCCCCACCCC